>JAGROX010000098.1:37345-40674 GCA_020440025.1 Verrucomicrobiia bacterium | reverse complement strand
GCTTCACCGCCCCCGTGCCGCAGGCCGATCCCGGGGAACAACAGACACCCGCCTCGTCGAGGAGAATGAGCAGGCCTTCGCCGTCAACTCCGGGAAAGTAGAGGTTCGACGTGTTGGTGAGCCTGGCATTGGGATCATCGCGATCACCATTGACGGCAACCCCTTCGACGGCGCTCAGGACACCGTTTTCAAAACAATCCCGCAAAGTCCGCAGGCGCTCGACACGCCCCCCCTCCGCCAGTTCCTGACGCATCAACTCAGCCGCTTTTCCGAATCCGACAATGCCGGCGACATTCTCGGTTCCAGAGCGCCGACCGTCCTCCTGATCACCACCGAACAGCAACGGTTCGAAGCGGACGTGACGACTCACGAAAAGCGCACCGACACCCTTCGGGGCATGAAGTTTGTGTCCCGACATCGACAACAGGGAAATCCCGCTGTCACAGACGCTGACGGGATGTTTCCCGATGGCCTGAACCGCGTCGGTGTGGAAGAGCGCCCCCGCCTCGCGGGCGATGGTCGCGGCTTCGGCGATGGGGGTCAGCATCCCGGTTTCGTTGTTGGCCCAGATCAGGCTAACCACGACGGTCTCTCCGGGGACGACCGCTTCGCGCAGAGCTTCCAGATCGAGCCTTCCTACGGAGTTAACAGGGTTACGTCGGACATCATACCCTGTTGACTCAAAAAAGGCGCAGGGGTTTTCGATGGCGCTGTGCTCAGCGGTACTGGTGACAATGCGCTTCCTTTCCGGATAGCAGCGCAGGGCGGACATCAGGGCCGTGTTGTTGGATTCGGTGCCACAACTAGTGAAGACAATCTCCTCCGGCTCGGAATTGATCAGTGCGGCGACTTGGGCGCGGGCGTCCTCGACGGCTCGACGGGCGCGCTTTCCAAATCGATATCCGGCTGAGGGATTACCGTATCCGTCCTCGGACAACCACGGCATCATCGCCTCCCGGACTTCCGGGTGGATCTGGGTGGTGGCGTTGTTGTCGAGATAGATCACGGGAGAGGTTTGGGATTCGGGAATTGGGGCGTTGGCCACGCGTCTCTTTGTCTACTGTTCGCTCACTTCGAAGGGTGAGCCACCCCGGAGTTCGGCGAGGGCTTCGCCGGCGAGGTAAAGAGAGCCGGTGATGAGAATATGGGTGGCGGAATCTGTCATGGCCAGAGCCTCCCGGGCATTGGCAGCGTGATCGACGGAAATGGTTGGACCGAGACCGAGGCTGGCCCAGGTGGTGGCGAGATGATCGATGGGCAACCCGCGTTGCGAGGCGACTTTGACGAAAATCCATCGCGAAACCAACGGCGCGAGGAGACGCATGACCTCGGCTGTGTCCTTGGTTTCGACGCCGCCAAAAATCACGGTCGCCCGAGTCCCCTCACCCATCTCGGAGCGCCACGTCTGCACCAGGACGGCGGCGGCGTGGGCATTGTGCGCGCCATCGATGATGAGGCGACCGTCGCGGAACCGCTGGAATCGGGCGGGCCATTCCACCGTGGTCAGACCCGTGGCGACGGCGGTATCGGAGAGTTTTGGGTTCACCATTCGGGCAGCCTCGATGGCCAGAGCCGCATTGGATTTCTGATGCGCGCCGCTCAAGGCGAGCAGCAGGTTGGGAGCTTCATCAGCCCCGATCCAGCGGAGCGGTGCTTGCTTTGCGTCAGCTTCCGCTTCGATCACGGCGGCGGCTTCGGCGGGTTGACGAGCAGACAACACCGGCTTTCCTGGCTTGATGATTCCCGCCTTCTCTCCCGCGATGGCCGCGAGTGTGGGACCGAGCCACTGAGTGTGATCGAGCCCGATGGGAGTGATGACGGCCACGTCCGAGTCGATCACATTGGTGGCATCGAGCCGACCGCCCATTCCGGTTTCCAAGATGATGACCTCGACATGGTGCTCACAGAAATGTTTCACCGCTAGAGCCAGGGTGATCTCGAAAAAAGTCGGGTGAGGATCCCAGTCGGCAATGCGTTCGCGCAGGGTCGTCAACCCCACCGCAACCTCTGATTCGGAAATCATTTCGCCATTCACCCGGATGCGCTCGCGGAACGTCACCAGATGCGGCGAGGTGAACAGCCCGGTGCGTTTTCCGCTGGCCCGGAGTATGGACTCGGCCATGGCGCAGACGGAACCTTTGCCATTGGTCCCGGCGACATGGATCACTTTTCGACCCGCGAGGGCATCGAAAAGGTTCTCGTCATTCAGCAGGCGACGGACATTCTCCAGCCCCAGCTTGATGCCGAACAACTGGGTGCCGTAAAGCCAATCGATGGCCGCCTCGTGATTCATGGAGAGGCGCGAACGAAGATCTTTCCAACCAAATTCAGCCGATCAGGCGGCAGCGCCGGCCGTCCCGCGTCCTTTGATCAGCATGAATTTCAGCAATCGACTCAACTGATCACGCAGTTCTGATCGCGAGACAATGAGATCGACCAAGCCGTGCTCCATCATGAACTCGGCCGTCTGAAAGCCCTTGGGCAGATCCTGGTGAGTCGTTTCTTTGACCACCCGCGGACCGGCAAAGCCGATCATGCATTTCGGTTCGGCGAGGATGACATCGCCCAAGGTCGCGAAACTCGCGGTGACACCACCGGTAGTGGGATGAGTGAGAATCGGGATGTAGGGAAGCCCCGCTTCGGCATGACGCGCCAGCGCCCCGCTGGTCTTTGCCATCTGCATGAGGCTGAGGATACCCTCGTGCATGCGCGCACCGCCCGAAGCACAAACGACGATGGAGGCACGACCTTCGGCGGTCGCCATTTCGATCGCCCGAGTGATTTTTTCTCCGGCGACCGAACCCATGCTGGCACCGAGGAAACGGAAATCCATCACCGCCAGAGTGACCGGGTATCCGGAAATCTCAGCACGTCCGGAAACCACGGCATCTCTGAGCCCGGTTTTCTGCTGATAGCCTTTCACCTTGTCAGTGTAGGATTTGAAACCGAGGGCATCGACTGATTCGAGCTTGGCGTCGATTTCTTCGAAGGAGCCCGGATCGACCAGCATCTCGATGCGCTCGCCCGAGGTCATGGTGAAATGAAAGTCGCACGTCGGGCACACGCGGAAGCGCTGTTTCATGTCCACCTCGTGAATGGTGGATTTGCACTCCGGGCAGTTATGCCAGAGGCCTTCGGGCATCTCTTTTTTCTTCTGCCCGAGAGAGCTGATGGAACGTCTTTTGAAAATCGGCATGAGAGTGTGTGGTAGGCCTGCCTGCGGTTTCGTACACAGGCGGCGGATTCGTTGGCGTCGCAATGCGGACGCGGTTTCGTGAGTTTCGGAAAACGGGGACCAAGATCAAGCGATCTTTGGACCCATCTGAGGC
>JAGROX010000098.1:20011-37296 GCA_020440025.1 Verrucomicrobiia bacterium | reverse complement strand
CGCAAAATCCGGGCGCATTCGCTGGCGGTCGCTCCGGTGGTGAGCACGTCGTCGACCAGCAGCACCGACTGGCCCTCAACGAGACGACGAAGGCGATCACTTTTTGTGAGAGCGAACGCTCCTTTGAGATTTGTGAGCCGATCCGTTCGGTCGAGGCTCGCCTGTCGCCGGGTATAGCGGGTGCGGCAGAGGGCGTTGACGACGGGCATGGCGATACCACGGGCAGCGGCCAGGCGATTCAGCACCCGGGACAACTCGGTGGCCTGATTGTATTCCCGTTCGCGAAGACGACGACGATGCAGCGGCACCGGCACTACGAGCCAGGACTCGCCTTCGGCGAGGCTGGCGGCGATTCGCTCCTCCTCCAACACATCGGCGAGGAGATGGCCGAGCGGGGCGCAGAGATGATGTTCGCGCTGATATTTGAAGCGATGAATCAACTCTCTGGCAAGGCCCTCATTGCGATAGGCTCCCATCGCAAAGTCGAAACCGATGTCCAGATCGTTGCAGTTGCCGCAGCGAAAAAAGGAATTGATAACGCCCTCGTATGTCTGTCCGCAAACCTCACAAAACGGCGGCTCGATGCGGTGCAATCGTGCCTCGCAGGCCTCGCAAAGCCAGCGTCGCCCGTCGGCAGACAGAGGAATCTCGCAGGACACACAATTTCGCGGATAGAGCAGACCGAGGACGCCTTCGCTGAAATTTCTCAGCCAACGAAACGCCGAAGGATGAATCTGGGAATTGCCACCGGACACGGCACCACGGTAGCGAAATCCCTCTCACCGCCCAAGACCGAAATTCAAATTCGGCCTCAATGTTCCCGCTCCACCGGAGCGAAGGCGCTCTCCGGATAACGACGGCGAATCAAGAACCAAACGATAATACCGCAGAGGCAGACAACGATGACAGAATTGAATCCGACCCGGAGATTCGGCCCGGCCCAAGGCAGCATGGCATCGATGGCGACCGCCTTGCGCGTGGCCGAGCTGAAAAGCTTGATGCCGAAGACCCAACCGGCATGCAGACCGATCGAAAGCCAGAGCGACCCGGTTTTCAGGCGAGCCCAGCCCAGCACCCAACCGACGCAGAACAGGAGAATCAGCTCGGCGAGCAGAAAATCGACATTACCGAGTTGGCCAAAGATTTTGCCCAACAACCAGAAGCCAGAATCCCAGGCTACCGGGGGAAACTCGAGATGATCGGGCGGTTTCAGGAAATGAACGATCGCAAAGAAGACCGAGAGAAAAATCAGTCCCGACATGGGGCGCAAAGTCCGGAGGATGAGGGCAAAGAGCACCCCGCGAAAGAGGAACTCCTCCAGAAATGCCACCGACAGCCCGGGACCGATGGACGAAAGCAGCATGCGATAGAGCGGCTTGGCGTCGTCATTCATCCGATACCAGTCAATCGCCACGTAAATGCCACCCAACAGCAACAGCGTGCCCGCCGCGATCCCGAATCCCATGCCGAAATGAGCAAAACGGCTGGGGTTTTTCCTCAGTAGCAACCAACTGCCGCCCCGCTCGATACCGATCCAGCGAATGAACGGCCAGGCGAGCAACAGGGCTGACACCATCACGGTCCGGTTGAAATAGCGGGAAATCTGAGCGCGTTCGACCGAATCTTTGATCGAAGCCAGTGGCCCGGTATCGAGCTTGCCGCTCTCCAGCGCCCACTGAGCCAGCGCGTGCAATTGCGGTGCCAACAACGCGCCGAGCAGGACCACCGCGACCACATAAGTCGAGATCTTGAAGGCATCGCTGCGGAGGAAGGCTTGCATGTCGGGGAGAAAGGCGGCAGGGATGAATCAGTCACCCACCCACGGGATTCGTCAAGCCGCGCTGACAGAACCGAATTCCGACTCTCAATCCCGGCTCACGACACTCATGACAAAACACGAATGGCACGAACCCACCGAAGATGGCGACATCCGATATGTCCGAGCCATGTTCCATGCCGGACGCTGGACCTACGAGGACACTTTGAAGTCAGAAGAAAAGTGGCACTCCCACGAAACCCTTCCTCTCCGTGACTTGGAAAAACTCCGGGAGCTCCTTTGGAACAAATACCAGCGCGGTCGGGTACCACACGCCCATGTGCTCCATGCGGAGAAGCTGATCGCCAAGGCCAAAGGAGAAACTGCGGAATAAAAATTCAGAGGAAGAATACTCAGCGCTCCCAAGTCATGAAGACCTTTCGCTGGACCGTCCCCGAGTTTCCTCTCACTGAGCGCGAGAAAAATCCCCCGAAGAAAGGCATTGGCGCCTCTCCGGGAATTGGGCACCTGATCGCAGGACTCTTCTTTATCGGCTTCGGATCTCTCATCCTCACCGATTCTCCCTCGTTTTTTCGGTCACTCTCCACCTACCTGTGGGAAAAAACCGAGGGCACCGTGATCAGCGCCGATCTTCGACAACGGCATGAGGCGGGCATGGGAGAGATCACCTATCGACTCACCCTCGACGGCACCCCCGTTGAGCACAACGCTGACGTCTTCCGGAAATGGGCGTTTCCCTCTGATGAAAAGTTTCAGCAATGGGCGGACCATTTCGCGGTGGGGAATCGACTCACCGTTTTCGTCTCCGGCAAGGGCGAGACGTCTCCCGGCCACTGGCCAACGTCGTATTCATGGAGCATTGGCACGATGGGATTGACCTTTCTTTTGCTGGGCATCCAAAACCTGATCTCAGGCATCGTGAAGATCCGATCCTCATCGAGAGCGAACGCCGCCTGATTCCTCCCCGCGCCGTGACTGTCTCGACCACCACGACCAACGAACTCCGCGCCCTGGACAAAGCGCATCTCTGGCATCCGTTCACTCAGATGCAGGGCTGGTGCGCGCCGGATCATGATCCCTTGATCATCGCGCGTGGCGAGGGCGCTTTTCTCTGGGATTCGGAGGGAAATCGGTATCTCGATGGCAACAGCTCCATCTGGACCAACATCCACGGGCATCATCACCCGGTCATCGATGCTGCGATTCGCGATCAGTTGGAAAAAATGGCACATTGCTCCGCGCTCGGTTTCACCAACGAACCGGCGATTCGGCTGGCCAAGGCGCTGGTCGATTGTTTTCCCGCCGACACCCTGGCGCGGGTGTTTTTCACCGATGACGGGTCCACCGCGATGGAATGCGCCTGCAAAATGGCGCTGCAATACTGGCAACTGACCGGCATCCCGGAACGGCATCGTTTCGTGGCCTTCGATCAAGCCTATCACGGCGACACCGCTGGCGCGGCCTCTCTCGGCGGAATTGGCACCTTCCACGAACGCTTTCAAAAAACCGGGTTCGATGTCCTTCATGTGCCCGATGTCGCCGCACTGCGAGAGCTACCGCCCGAGACCGTGAAAACACTCGCCGGCATCGCGATCGAACCCCTCATCCAGGGCGCCGCCGGCATGCGACTCTGGCCCGCTGGAATGCTGCGCGAATTGCGCGACTGGTGCGATGAAACCGGCGTGCTCCTGATCTTCGACGAAGTCATGACCGGCTTCGGCCGGACGGGAAAACTTTTCGCCTGTCAGCACGAGAAGGTGATTCCCGACTTCCTCGCCCTCGCCAAAGGCCTCACCGGCGGCTATCTGCCTCTCGCCGCCACCCTGACTCACGAGCGGATCTTCAGCGCTTTTCTCGGAACCATCGAAGAGCAGAAAACCTTCTACTACGGCCACAGCTATTGCGCCAATCCCCTAGCCTGCGCCGCTGCGCTCGCCAGTTTGTCGCTTTTCGAGACCGATCATACCCTGTTAAGTCTCGGACCCAAGAGGGTACAGTTGGCCGATTCGCTGAGCCGACATTTTGGCGCTCACCCAAATGTCAGCGACATCCGCCAATTGGGCTTGATCGCCGCCATCGACATCGTCGGCGAAAACGGCGAAGCCTTTCCTTGGGCCGACCTCACCGGCGCCAAGATCTGCCTCGCCGCCCGAAAACACGGAATCCTCACCCGCCCTGTTCTCGATACGCTGGTTTTCATGCCACCAATGTGCGTGACCGAGACAGAGATCGACCAAGGCATCAGCGCCCTGGCAAGAGCGGTGGCGGACTTGGTCTGATTCGAACCTTCCTGTCGTCGATTGACAGATCACAGAATGTCGACACACCCAATAGCCGCTCACGAATAAATATTGAAAATGCGATAATTATATCTATTCTTGAGGGATGCTCAACATCGGTGTGTCGTTTATTTTTTGGTCTTTGATCTTTCGATCAACCAATGAAAGGCCCAAACTATCGCTTTGGTTCTCCTTGTTCTGGATTATCGCCTTCATCGTGTTTCTCTCGGGTGATATTCCGAGACCTGCTTGGGTCACAATCCAAGCGATCTTAGCCATCGTTTTGGCCGTAGCAGAGAACACCGACGAGGTACTTGGGTAGCTCGACACACCGCCCTCTGCGAGAACGAGGCAGAGATCGACCTTTGAGCATCCAAGATCAATCGGCGTCGCATTCACATCTTCGTCGGTTTGCCTTGACCTCTCGCCCATATTCCCATATTTATGGGAAATGAAGACGACGATCGAGTTGCCTGACGAGACTTTCCGCAGGGCAAAGGTGGCTGCCGCCGAGCGGCACACCACGCTGAAAGAGATCATTACTTCCGCGTTGGAACGTTATTTGGAAACCCCATCGCTCGCCCAAGAGCAGCAGCGTCAGGCGGATTTGAAGCGCCTTCTCGGGCAAATGCAGGCGACTAATTCGGAAGCCATCAAACCTCTGAAACGGGAGGAAATTCATGATCGCTGAGGCCTTCCTCGACACGAATATTCTTCTTTACGCCTGTTCAGCGGCTCCCGACGATGCGGAAAAAAAAGCGCGTGCCACCGATTTGATTCTCACGACCCGCTTCGCTCTGTCGTCCCAAGTCCTTCAGGAATTTATTGCCAATGCCCTACGCAAGCCTGCCTTGGGAATCTCCGAGTCCGGCATCGATGCCACCTTGGAACTCGCCACCCACGCCCCTGTCAAACCGGTCGATCTCGAGTTGATCATCAGGGCAGTGGCGCTTCGTCGACGGTTTCAGATTTCTCACTGGGACGCGACCATCGTGGCCGCTGCCCAAGCTCTCGGTTGTGAAACCCTCTATTCCGAAGACCTTTCCCACGGTCAGGATTTCGAGGGCCTCCGAGTCATCAATCCGTTTCTTTGAGTCGCGACGGTCGATCAGAGGGGAAGCCCTCATTTCGCCACCTCACTTCTGCTCCGGCTTCTCGGTCGCGTGAGACGCTCCGGCGGCGGCGCTTTGACGGCGCATCTGCTCGGTGAGGGCCTGCTCGACGGGGCGGAGGATCTGTTCGAGTTCGACCAGGAGTTTCTCAAGATTCGCGATCGAATCGAGCTGGGGTTGATACTTTTCGCGATGCTCGTGACAGACTTTGCGCAGCGGCTCGAACAGGCGAACGAATTCGCGATAGAACTCGGTGACGCCGTTTCGGAAGGCCTCGCGCTGGCTCATCATGAGCGTCTCGCGGCGGGCTTCCATTCGATCGGTAAACAGCTGCCGGATCTTGGTGACACTGCGATTGCCCAACACGGCGAGTAGCAGAAGCGAAAGCCCGGTAATGCCAAAAGCCACCAGATGCCAGGGCGCGATCTGCTGCCAGGCGAGGATGCCCCCGGCGGCAGCGGAGAATCCTGAAATGGTGAGGAAGGTCCAGAGCAGCTTGGTGCGACGACCGAGGGCGCGACCGAGGTCTTCTTTCAGGCGGAGATGTTTGAGGCCTTCGGAGGTCTTGTTCTGAACCGATTCCTGAATGCGGAGCCGGGCGGCCGTCCAATCCGGCACCCCGGTCTCGCCGACACTGAGCTGGAGATTGAAATGCTCCTGCATTTCCTCGGCGATCCGTTCCCAAAGCATGCGGACGTCGTCTTCCACGGCGGCGGCGCCGTCAGCGATGTTGCGCCGCACCGCTTTCATGGTAGTGGCAAAAATGAGGCCCTCGATTTCTTCCGGCGTCTTTCCGGGAGGCATCAGTGATGAGAGGATGCGGAATCGCGACTCGAGGAGAGGCTCGGCTTGGAGCCCGGCGGCCATGTAGCTTTTGTCGAAAGCTTCGAACAGCGGCTCGAATTTTCCCTGGGTCCGTTTTTCCTGGTAGTTGGCGGCATGTTCCAGCCCGCTAAGCAGTTCGTTGTCGGCCCGAATGATCTCACTGGCAGTGGCGAGCTTTTCTTTCAGTTCGCCGAGCACGTAACAGGCGCCCCGCCAGGCATTGATCAACTTGGTGAGGCGAGTCTCGGAACTCTCGACGACATCGGAGGTGAACTTTTCGAGAGGCGCAAAGTTGCTGGAGCGCCAGAGTTCCTCATTCTGCAAGCCGCTGGTGCGGGACATCAGGGCCTGCTTCCCGGAGATGGCGAAGGTCGGAAAGTACTGACCGAAACGATGGGCGGCGGTTTTTTGCAGATGCTCGAGAATGGCGCTGACCTCTTCCTCGGTGCGTAGATCGCACTGCTGGAGCACGAAGACGACCTTCTTTTTCCACTGATGATGGATGCGGTCGAGCAAATCCCAAGCGGAGGCACCCCAGGGATTGGTGACGGAAAACACGAACAGCACCAGATCCGCCATCGGCAGGAAATGCTCGGTGATGCGCTGGTGACCCGATGCGATGGAGTTGGTGCCGGGAGTATCGACAATGTTGAAGTCCTTGAGAAATTCCTCGGGCCGATAGATTTCCATCAGCGTATCGGACGCCTCGAACTCGTGGGCTTCCTTGCCGTATTTGAAAAAAGCGATGCGATCCGTGGTCGGCAACACGCCGGCTGAGCAAAAGTCGCTGCCGAACAGCGCATTGAGTAGAGTGGATTTCCCCGCGTTCACCTCTCCCACCACGACAAACAAGAAGGGATCCTTCAGGTTCGCCATCAGATTCTGCAAAACGGCAAGGCGCGCCGGGTTGACCCCACTCTGCTCTCCCAGCTTGGTAAGCGAGTAGACCGCCGATCCCAGTTTGGATCGCGTCTTGAAATAGTTCTGCCCCAGGGTGTTCACCGGCTATGCCATACTGCGATCAGACGGGATTTCTATCGAAATCCTCACCAAATCAGCCACGAAACGCCACCAGAGCCTTGAAAATCGAGCTCCACGCCCGATTTCGAGAGAAAATGGATCGAGGTATCTCAACCCCGTCCCTCCAGCGAGATCAGCTGAGACACGGTCACGAAGCGGAATCCTTTGGCGAGGAGTTGGTCCAGCGTGCCCGGCATGGCGTCGATGGTCGGCGCGTGGATGTCGTGGGCCAGCAGGATGCGACCGGGACGCGCGCCCGAGACGAGACGACTGGTCACCACGCCGACGCCGGGACGTTTCCAATCCTCGGGATCGACCGTCCAAAGGATGGTGGGATAGCCGAACTCAGATTTGATCCAAGTCTTCAGCTCGGTATTGATGGCCCCACCGGGCGGGCGCATCGTGCGCGGCGGCACGCCGGTGGCGCTGACGATGGCCTGATGGGTGACGGAAAGCTCGCGACGCACTTCGGAAGTTGAAATCTTGGTGAGGGTCGGGTGGTTTTCGGTGTGATTCCCGATTTCGTGCCCCTCAGCGACCATACGACGAAGAAGATGCGGATACCGGCGAGCATTGGTTCCCACCACGTAAAAGGTCGCCTTGATGTTGCGCTGCTTGAGCATGTCGAGCAGACGAGGCGTGTTCGAGGGGTGTGGGCCGTCATCGAAGGTGATGGCGATGTACGGCTCGGTCATCGGCACGCTGGAATAGGAAGTCTGTCGTCCGGTGCCACCTCCTGCCGGAAGCGACAGATTGGGATTCCATCCGGGACCAGCCGTCGCGGGACCGCTTCCTTCGGTGGTTTTCTTCCCGGCCGCCGCAAAAATGCCCTTTCGCTTGTTCAGCGCGGCCTCTTCCGGCGTTTTACAACCCGCGCCAAGAAACGGCAGGGAAATCGCCAAGGTCAGGGCAATGGCGACGCGCAGTGAGGAAGGGGTGAGCATGGGGAAATTTGCGGTAGAAGAGGAGCGCCCGAAATGTTGAAAGAATTCAGTCAATAGAACGAGAAATTTAATAAACATTAAAAAAACTGCAAGCGGGGATTCGTGGCGGAAGTCATCAATCGCACGACTTCAGCTCTCCTGTTTCAGAAATCTCGCCAGCAGCGGTCTCAGGTTCTCGGTCGTCTCCTCGGGCCAGAGGCTGCGATCGGTGAATAGGGCGGAATCGAGAGCCTGATGCTCGGGCCAGTCCGGCGTGGCGGGAATTTTTGGAATGGCAGCGGCAAGGATTCGCTTGGCGTTGGCCGCGTTGGCCTGGACGTGCTCGATGACGGCGTGCGCGGTGACGGCGTCTTCCTCGATTTTCCAGCAATCGTAATCGGTGATCATGGCCAGCGTGGCGAGTGCGATCTCGGCTTCCCGGGCGAGTTTGGCCTCGGGAAGATTGGTCATTCCGATGACATCGAAACCGAGTCGGCGATTCGTTTCCGATTCCGCCCGAGTGGAAAAAGCGGGGCCATCCATGTTCACGTAGGTGCCGCCATTGTGAGTTTTCAGCCCGAGACCGACGGATGCTTCGGCGAGAAGTTCCCGCAACTGGGTCGCGATGGGATCGCCAAACGCGATGTGAGCGACGATGCCCTTGCCAAAAAAGGTGTGGTCGGCCCGCTGACTGGTGCGATCAAAAAACTGATCCGGGAGCAAGATGTCACGGGGCTCGTATTCCTCTCGCAGGGAACCGACGGCGGTCACCGCAACGATCCAGCGCACCCCGAGGGAGCGCAGGGCCCAGATATTGGCGCGATGGTTCAACTCCGACGGCAGGATGCGATGCCCGCGGCCGTGTCGAGGGAGAAAACAGACGCGTCTCCCGGCGAAGGTGCCGGTAACGATGGCATCTGACGGCGAACCGAATGGGGTCTCGACGACGACTTCCTCGCCTTGCTCGAAGCCATCGATTTCATAGAGACCTGATCCACCGATGATACCGATAGCGGGAGCTGAGGAAGCGTGAGATTCTGACATGTGACGGACACTCTGGTCAAAGACGGTGATAATTTCAACGGCGACGGTGCGTATTTCGTGGCATGGTCAGTGCCTCAAATTTCTCTCCGATTTCTCAATTGACCAACCTCGTCATCAGACTCCTGAAATGGTTGCTGTGGATCGTGGTGATTGCCTTCGCCGCGTTCCTACCATGGCTGGTCGACGGCTGGATGCACCCGGAGGCGGAGGTCATCATCGAGACGACCGAGACCGCGCCAGTCGTCGCTGCGCCAGAGCCAAAAGCCGCGCCCGACACCGAAACTGCCACGGCGCCCATCGTGGCACCGACCCGATCCGCCTCGGAAAAAGTTTCCGATTTTTTCCAACAAGCCTGGTTGGGAGTGAAGGGACTGAAGGATGAGATTCACACCACGTCCATCCACTCCGATCGCTCACAGGCGGCCGCCGCCCGCGTGGCTCCCGCCCTGGAAACCGAGCTGGCGGCAAAGGGACTGAAACCCGGCCTTCCGGTGTTTCTGAGGATCTTCAAGGAATCGAGCGAACTGGAAATGTGGATGGAACCCGAACCGGGCGCTCATTTCATCCACTTCAAAACCTGGCCCATCTGTTCCTGGTCCGGAGAACTGGGACCGAAGCTGAAAGAAGGCGACGGCCAATCACCGGAGGGTTTTTACTTTGTGCCGCCGAGTCGGATGAATCCGGAAAGCCGCTTTCATCTGGCCTTCGACCTCGGATTTCCCAACGATTACGACAAAAGCCAGGGGCGCACCGGGAGCTACCTCATGGTGCATGGCAACTGCGTCTCCATCGGTTGCTACGCAATGACTGACCCGGGAATCGAAGAAATCTACACCCTCGTCGCCGCCGCATTGGAAAACGGGCAGCCATTTTTCCGAGTCAACGCCTTCCCCTTTCGAATGACCGACGAAAAAATGGACACGCTGAAGGAAGACGCCAAGTGGTTCGAATTCTGGGCGAATCTGAAGGAAGGGTATGATTACTTTGAGTTTTTGGGACGCCCTCCTGACGCTTCCGTGGTCGATGGAAAATACAAATTCAAGTGAGCCTGCATCATTCGCGATGAACGACCCCAACGATCTACCTGACCACGAAAAAACAAGCTCAGAAAACGCTGACTCAACAGGGTCAAATGCCGGGCCCAACCCTGTTGAATCGGAAACGGACGAGCCCAATGAGACAACCGCGGCGAATTTTCCTCCCGCCCTTCCTAGGCGAAATCCCTGGGAGCAAATCCCCCTCCCCGGTCAGGGCCAACTCAGTGAAAGCGAAGACCGGACCTGGGGGATGCTTTGCCATTTGGCAGCGTTTGCCGGGCTGCTGTTGCCATCGCTGGGCAACATCATTGGGCCTCTAATCGTTTGGCTGATCAAACGTGACACCAGCCCTTTTGTAGATGCTCACGGAAAAGAGTCTCTCAATTTTCAAATCTCGATGACGATCTATCTCTATGTGGGCGGGACGGTCGTTTTTGGAATCAGCGTGGTACTCAGTCTCCTGATTTGCCTCGGCTCCCTGATGTCCATTTTTCTTGGGCTGCTGCTTTCCTGCCTCGTAATCGTTGCGATCATTTATCAAATTGTCGCCGCCATCCGGGCTAAGGAAGGGGGATTTCTCCGCTATCCGCTTACGATTCGGTTTTTTCGATGATTATGGACGGAAAGTTGCTTGAGGAAGCCGCAAAGATTTTGTAAACAAGAGGTGCCATGCCAGAGGAAACTGACCCCACTCCACCGCCATTCGACAACAACGTCACTAATTCCGAGGCCGCTGATGCGCCTCCTCCGATGGAGACGCCTCCGAGTTTCGATGGAGGCGGACTTCCCCTCCCGGGCCAAGGAAAACTTTCCGAAAAGGACGACAAGACCTTTGGTATGTTGGCCCATCTGCTGGGTATCTTCACGGCATTCCTCGGACCATTGATCATTTGGCTGATCAAAAAAGATGACAGTCCTTTCGTCAACGATCAGGGAAAGGAAGCTCTGAATTTTCAGATCGTCATGACAATCGGCTACATCATTTCGAGTTTCTTAATGTCGCTGCTGATCGGATGCCTCACTTATCCTGCCTTCATCATCGTGAGCATCGTCTTCGGGATCATGGGCACCATGAAAGCCAATGAAGGACAAGCCTATCGCTATCCTTTCACGATCCGAATCATCAAGTAAGCGGTGTCCACCGCAGTGCCACGTCTTCTTCCCGTCCCTCCTCTCTAAAAAATGGCACGTCCATCGGCCCTGCTGGGCCTGAATCCCGCTCAACGTGAAGCGGCCACCCAGCTTCGTGGTCCCGTCCTCATTCTCGCCGGTGCCGGCACGGGCAAGACCCGTGTCATCACCACCCGCATCGCCCACATGGTCGCGAGTGGGATTCCGGCGCGCGAAATTCTCGCGGTGACCTTTACCAACAAGGCCGCCACGGAAATGCGGGAGCGCGTCTCCACGATGGTTCCCAAAAAGGCCGCGCCCGAGCTGACGATTTCCACGTTTCACTCGCTCTGCGTGCGCATCCTTCGCACCTGTATCGATCGACTCGGCTACAAGAACAATTTCTCCATCTACACCCAGTCCGATCAGCTCGGCCTACTGCGCAAGATCATCGTCCGCAAGGCAGGTAAGAACGAGAATCTCGAGGCCAAGGTCGCCCAGATGTTGATCAGCTCGGCCAAGAACAAAGGCGTGCCGGTTTCAGACCATGAGGACGCGCTCATCGCGGAAGTCTACCGGACTTATCAACGGGAACTCAAACAGCTCAATGCGGTCGATTTCGATGACCTGATGCTGCTCGCGGTGAAGGTACTCGACGAACATCCGGACGCCCGGAAACACTGGCAGCGCCGCTTTCAGTATCTCATGGTCGATGAGTTTCAGGACACCAACAGTCTGCAAATGAACCTGCTACGCCTGCTGGTGGGGCCGGATCAAAATGTCTGTGTGGTGGGCGACGATGACCAGAGCATCTATGGCTGGCGCGGGGCGGAGATTTCCAACATTCTCGATTTCGAGCGCTTCTTCCCCAATCCCAAGGTGATAAAACTGGAGGAAAATTATCGCTCCACCAACAATATCCTCAATCTGGCCAACAGCCTCATCCGCCACAATCTCAATCGGCGGGAAAAGACGCTCTGGAGCAGCAAAGGCGAGGGCTGCAAGGTTCGTATCATCGCAATGCCCGATGCGGAAACCGAGGCAGAGATGATCGTCAATGAGATCATCGATACCAAGCGGGTCGATGGACGCGAGTGGGACGAGTTCGCCATCCTGTTCCGGATGAATACCCAGTCCCGGATCTTCGAGGAACTGCTCCGAAGCAACGAGGTTCCCTACATGATCATCGGCGGGCAAAGTTTTTACGAGCGTCGCGAGGTGAAGGACCTGCTATCCTATCTCTCGCTTTTCTGCCAGCCGGGCGACGACGTCAGCCTGTTGCGAGTCATCAGCTCCCCGCCCCGGGGCATCGGAGCGGGCACCATCGAGGCCGCCACCGAGTTCAGCATTCAGAAAAAAATCAGCGTCTATGACGCAATGCGCGATTTCGAATTTCTCTCCACGCTCTCCAGCCGGGCCCGCGGTGCTCTGGATCGGTTCGTGGAGTTTATCGATCGCTATCACGAACAGGCGGTGACCCCGTCATGCAACTACGCGGTGATGACCGAGGCCTTGATCGAAGAAATCGGCTATTGGGATTACCTCAAACGGACCTGCAAAAACGAGGAGGAAGCCACCGTGCGTCAGCGCAATGTCCGCGAAATGATCGAGAGCATGTACAGCTATCTCGCCAAAAAGAAGCGGGGCGGGCTACGCAAGTATCTCGATAAAGTGGCCCTGATGCAGGATCGCGAAAACGACGACAAGGAAAAAGGCTGGGGCGTCTCCCTGATCACGATGCATGCGGCCAAAGGGCTGGAGTTTCCCGTCTGTTTCGTCGTCGGCGTGGAGGAGGGCGTGCTGCCGCATTCCCGATCCATCGAGGAAGGCAGTCGCGATGAAGAGCGTCGCCTCTTGTATGTCGGGATCACCCGCGCCCGAGAAGTGCTGACCCTGACTTGGTGCCACAGTCGAAAACGCTACGGCGACAAAATGCCCTGCCAACGAAGTTCGTTTTTCAAGGAACTCGACGACGAATATTTGGAAGTGCTCAATTTCGAAGAACTGGCCGGCCAGCCTGCCACCGAAGAGATCGCAGAAGATTACTTCGAGCGAATGAAAGCGATGCTTTCCTCTTGATTTCTAGCCTCGCGTTGCCCTTGGATTCCCGCGCAGGGACGCGTATATTGCGGCGATGACTTTTCGTTTCCTATTGCCGCTCTCCCGATTCCTCCACTCTGGGATCATCGCTTTGCTGTTGGTTCCCCTGCTCGCCATGGGAGCGGACGAGGCAAAAACCGATGAGGCAAAGGCGCCCGATGCGAGAGTCACCAAGGTGGGTGAACACACCTACCAACTTGGCGAGATCAGTTTCGACGCCAAGACTCGCGAAGTGCGGGTGCCCACGGTGATGAATCTCCGCGAAGGCGGCCCCATCGAGTATCTCCTCGTCCACGAAAACGGCGCGGTACATGAATCGCTCCTCACGACATCGGTGCGAGGACTCCATCTCCAGATCGTATTCAAGTTGCTCCGCTATCGAACCGGTGAAGGCGATTTATTCGATGCCTTTCTCCCGGAGGAAGAGCGGCGGCAAAAAATCGAGGGCGACGCCAAGACCGAACTTGGCGATCCGCTCTCCCTTGTCGTGGAGTGGGAAAAAGACGGCGAGACTCATGAGCATCCGGTGTCCGATTGGATCCTCGATGCCGAGACCGGGAAAGCAATGACCGACGAGCCGTGGATTTTGACCGGCTCCCACACCATGAACGGATTTTTTCTGGCCGACTCGGAAGGATCACTCGTCGGGGTCTATCTCGATCAAGTCGCGCTCTTCAACATGAAACGCAAAGGAGCCGAGAATGACGAGCGCTGGGGAGCCAATTCCGCCAAAACTCCGGAAGTCGGCCAAGCGGTCACCTTGGTGTTTCGCCCCGCCAAATAAAACAATTGTGTCACAATTTCACCCCACCCCCTCAAACTCTCTCACGTCATGAACCGCCTTTCCCCACTACTTTCCCTATCGTGTCTCGGTATTTTTCTGGCCGGGTCAACCTTTTCCAGCGCCCAAGCTCAGGAGGAACGCCTTCCCAAACCCGGAGCCGCCGGCAACGTTTCCCTGAAGCTGGAAATCGAGCGCGCGATCGAACGAGGGACAACTTGGCTGAAGCAGCATCAAAATGCGGAAACCGGCGCCTGGAGCGATGCGGCCCAGCCGGCTCTCACCGCCCTGCCGGTGATGGCGATTATCGGAGATCCCAATCGCGACCTCAATGCACCATTGCCCGAGTCCGTGGACAAAGGCTACGCCTTCATCCTGAAGAATCAGAAACCCGACGGAGGCATCTACGGTAAAGGTCTCGCCACCTACAACACCGCCCTGTCGGTGACGGCACTCAGCCTGTCCGGCAACAAGGAACACCTGCCCATCATCGCCAAAGCACGCCGTTTGCTCATCAATCAGCAGCAGGATTTCGATAAGCGTGGGGTGAACGACAACCTCTTCGATGGCGGTATCGGCTACGGCAATTCAGTCGCCCACTCGGATTTATCCAACACCCACCTCGCTCTCGAAGCACTCTACTATTCGAAGAAAGTGCTCGCCGATACCGAGTTCGACGAGACGAGCGAATTTGATCTCGATTGGAATGGAGCAATCGAGTTTGTCTCACGCTGCCAAAATTCCGAAGAGACGGCCAAAACACTCGGCAAGTGGGCCGGGGTGCGGGAAGAGGACAAGGGTGGGTTCATCTATTTCCCCGGTGACACCAAGAGCGAGGAGATCGAGCTGCCCGATGGTCGCACCGCCCTCCGTTCCTACGGCAGCATGAGCTACGCCGGACTCCTCAGCTTAATCTATGCCGAGCTTTCCGAAGATGACCCCCGGGTGACGGCAGTTCGGAAATGGCTCGCCAACAACTATACCCTCGACGAAAACCCGGGAATGGAAGCCCAGGGACTTTTCTACTACTACCACACGATGGCCAAGGCGCTCTCCACGAGTCGCACCGGAAAAATCGAACTGGCTGACGGAAAGAAGGCCGACTGGCGCACGGAACTGGCGGTGAAGTTGTTTGATCAACAGCAGAACGATGGCTCCTGGGTCAACCAGGATTCCAACCGCTGGATGGAAAACGACCCAGTCCTCGTGACCAGCTACGCTCTTTTGGCACTGGAGCACATTTACGGAGGACTTTGATCGAGTCCTGGTTCAGAGACGATTCGCGAGAATCGCCTCGGCCAGCACGATATCGGCCGGAACGGTAATCTTGGGATTGGGCGAATCGTTTTCCACCAAGGTCACCGTCTCGCCCAGCGACTGCACGGCGGAAACTTCGTCGGTTACGATTTCTCCGGCATCGAGGACCTTCTCGTAGGCGCGGCGCAGCAAAGCAAAATCGAATACCTGCGGCGTCTCCATCGCCCAGAGATTTTCGCGCGACACGCTCTCCGAGACCTGACCCTGTTGGGTCGCACGCTTTAGAGTGTCTGATACCCGATGCGCCAGCGAAGCCGCTCCGCTGCTCTTTGCCGCCTCAACACAGCGAGCAATCGCGGCGGGCGTGACCAGCGGTCGGGCACCATCATGAACCGCGACCATGGTGGTCTCCTCTGGAACCGACAGAAGTCCACAGTAGACCGAAAGATGGCGCTCGGCGTCCCCGGAACAGGCTCCGTATAGCTTGCTCACCCGATACGGCGAATCGCGCAAAGACATTGCCCAATCCATTCGCGAAGCCGAGGTCACCACCACGATTCGGTCGACCGCTTCGCACTCCTGAAAGGCGAGAATCGATCGGAACAACACCGACTGACCACCGATCTCGGCAGCGAGCTTATCAAAGCCCATCCGGCGACTGTTCCCAGCAGCGACAATGACCGCAGTGATCAAAACGAAAGCCTCCGGAGTTTCAGGACAACTTCGCCATCACCGCCTGAGAAAGCGCTTTCCCATCGGCACGACCGGCGGAGCGCTCCTGCACCAGTTTCATCACCTGACCCATTTCCTTTTTCGAAGTGGCTCCCACTTCGGCGATGGCGTCATCGATGAGCTTGGCGACTTCGGCCTCGCTCATGGCTTGGGGCAGATAGGCTTCGAGAACGACCAACTCTTCCTTTTCCTTGTCGGCGAGATCCTGGCGTCCGGCTCCCTCGTACTGCGAAATCGAATCTTGGCGGGTCTTCACCTGCTTGCGGATGACCGCCGCGACCTCGGTATCGTTCAACTCGGCGTCGGCACCGCCTTTTTCGATCGCGGCATTCTTGATGGCCGATTTCAACATGCGGATGGTGTTCAGCGCCAGCGCGTTCTTTTCGCGCATCGCCGTTTTCATGTCATCCGTAATTCTTTGGGATAGCTCGCTCATGGGCTTACAGTAACCGCGACCTCAAGTTTGGCGAGCGCCGCCTTTTGATCCCGATTTCTTCCCCTTCCCCTCATGTCGACCGACGCTTCTTCTTCTCCATCGCCTTCCAACTGGGGGGGACGCCTCTGGATGGCAGGCATGGGCCTTTCCATGGCTGCGGCCGGTGCTTTTTTCATGTGGTTTCTATGGAAGAATTTCGACATCGCCACCGCCATGGATACCTGGGTGGAAACCCCGTGTACCATTCTCGCGTCGACGATCGACGACTCGCAGATGGATCAGCATTTTGAAACCAAATACGAGTTTCAAACCAGTTACCGCTACGAGTTTGGCGGGGTTTCCTACCTTGGCGATCAGGTGAAAAGCAAACCCATCGTCGCCGGGATCCGCAAGAAACTGGAAAAATGGGAAACACGCTTTCCCAGTGGATCAAAATCGACCTGCCTCGTGAATCCGGAGAGCCCTGCCGAAGCGGTTCTCGTACCGGATACGAAAGCCTCGATCTACTCCGTGTGGTTCCCTGGACTCTTCGTCGTCGGAGGACTGGGCGTGGCGATATCGGGCCTGCTGTCAGGTGGCAGAACCGGCCGAAACCGTCTGCACGACTGAAGAAATCGCCCGCGCCCCCGCTGCCGTGGCTCAGCGTTCCGCGATGGAAACGATGGGCTGATCGGTGGTCGGGCCGCTGTAAAGGGTCAGCGGACGATACAGACGATTGTCATCGAGCTGTTCCAGCACCTGAGCTGTCCATCCCGCCGCCCGGGAAATCGCAAAAATCGGCGTGAACAGATCGGTCGGAATACCTAGCGAATAATAAACCGTGGCAGAGTAGAAATCGACATTGGCGTTGAG
>JAGROX010000098.1:0-19951 GCA_020440025.1 Verrucomicrobiia bacterium | reverse complement strand
TCGCCCAGTTCGTCGGTGAGTTTGATCGCCATCTTGCGAAGGTGAGGAGCACGGGGGTCTAGCACCTTGTATACGCGGTGACCGATGCCCATGATCTTCTTCTTGTTGGCCAAACAATCCTCGACGTAGGCGTCGACTTTGTCCTCGGTGCCGATTTCTTCGAGCATCTGAATGACCCCTTCGTTGGCCCCGCCGTGAAGTGGTCCCTTGAGGGTGCCAATGGCCGAGGTGATGGCCGAATAAATGTCCGAAAGGGTCGCCACCGTGACTCGGGCACTGAAAGTGGAGGCATTCATGCCATGATCGGCGTGCAAAATGTAGGCCACGTCGAGTGTCTTGGTGGCATCCGCACCCGGTTCCTCACCGGTGATCAGATACAGAAAATGTCCCGCCTCGCTGAGATCCATCCGCGGCTCGGGAAGGTCCAGACCCTGACGAGCGCGATGGTAATAGGCCACGATGATCGGCATCTTGGCGCAGATGGCCAGCGAACGCTCTTCATTGAATTCGCGATTCTGGTCCTCGCCACGAGTGTCGTAAAGGCCCAGCATGCTGACACCGGTTCGCAACACATCCATCGGGTTGGCGTCTTTCGGCGCCGCCTTGATGAAATCGATCACTCCTTGAGGCAGACTGCGATAGGACCGCAACTTGACGGTCATCTCATCCAGCTCCGCCTGATTCGGCAGCTTGTGAACGTGGAGCAGATGAACCACTTCCTCGAAAGTCGTGTGTTCGACCAGATCATCGATGTTGTAACCCAAATACCGAAGGATACCGGCCTGACCTTGAACGTCAGAAAGTTTGGATTCGTTGGCGATGACCCCTTCGAGTCCCTTGGCGTATGTGGGTGCTTCTGACATGACGAGTCTCTGATTATGCACGTTCCGAGGCTGACCTCAACCCAAAGCCGCTTTCAAAGTGGAACCCATTTCGGCGGGCGTTTCGGCGACAGCGATTCCGGCAGCACGCATGGCGGCCTTTTTGGCTTCCGCAGTTCCCTGACCACCGGAGATGATGGCTCCGGCGTGGCCCATGCGACGACCGGGAGGAGCCGTAGCTCCGGCGATGAATCCGGCGATCGGTTTTTTGCAGTTTTCGGCGGCCCAGGCGGCAGCCTCTTCTTCGGCCGAGCCGCCAATTTCACCGATCATGATGATGGCTTCGGTTTCGGGGTCGTCGTTGAACATTTTCAGCACATCGAGATGCGATGTTCCGTTGATGGGGTCGCCACCAATCCCGACGCAGGTGCTCTGACCCAATCCGAGAGCGGACAACTGCCAGACAGCTTCGTAGGTGAGCGTTCCCGAACGAGACACCACGCCCACATTGCCACGCTTGTGAATGTATCCGGGGGCAATGCCGATACGACAGCCGCCATAGGAGTTCTCTCCACGACCGGGAGTGACCAATCCCGGGCAATTCGGGCCGATGAGACGCGTTTTGCTGCCTTCCATCGCGGCACGAACTTTCATCATGTCCATCACCGGAATGCCTTCAGTGATGCAGACCACCAAGTCGAGCCCCGCATCCACCGCTTCCAGAATCGCGTCAGCCGCAAACGGAGGCGGCACGAAAATCGCCGAAACGGTTGCGCCCATCTCGTTGGCCGCCTGAGAAACGGTATCAAAAATCGGTACCGTATCCTCGAATTTCTGTCCGCCCTTGCCCGGCGTCACCCCGGCCACGACTTTGGTGCCGTAATCGAGACTGAGCTTGGCGTGGCGACCCCCGAAGGAGCCGGTGATGCCCTGAATCAGGACTTTGGTGTTTTCGTCGACGAGGATGGCCATGGGATAACAGGTTCGGTCTAGTTTATCGTAAAGTGTCAGGATTCAATCAGCGACTCAAGCGACTTGCAGATCATTGATGCTCTGGTCGGCGCGACTCCACCAGTGGTCTCCGGCAGGAAGGATCCCTTCCGCACTGCGACCGGCGAATTCCACCGAGTTGGTTGGCGTCTCCTGAATCACCAACCTTTTGCATAGATACGACGGATTCTCCGCGTTGAGGAACGCCATCAGCTTCGAATGATAGCAGGCGGTCTTGATTTCCGTGGTGGGATCACCCGGTGTTACTAAAATCTTGGCGAGCAAATGGGGTTCGTGATCGCGAAAATAGCCGATCAGAGGATCACTCTCGGCGAGATGAAAACTGTGGTCGACCGCTTTGTCGATCCACTGGAACCAGCGCCGCTTCACTTGGTCAAATTCCACCAACATGTTCGTCTCGGGATTCAGCCCCGCATTTTTCTCGCTGACGATGTCCACGGTCACGACTTCATCATGCCCATGGGGCACGCTGCAATTCGGAGCCGCACCGCTGGTCAATCGATGAGCCATGCTGTAACGCCTCGAAAACCTCAACAAAAAGTCGTGTCCGTCTGATCCCATCTGCGCCGACATCAAAAAAATCAGGCCGCAATCGCTTTGACGACTTTTTCGGCCGCATCGGCCAGATCGTCACCGGTGATGAGAGCCACTCCCGACTCGGCGAGGGTCTTTTTGCCAGCCGCGACGTTGTTGCCCTCAAGACGAACCACCAGTGGTAGATCCAACGAGACTTCCTGACAGGCAGCCACGATGCCTTCGGCAATCACGTTGCAGTCCATGATACCACCAAAAATGTTCACCAGAATGCCTTCCACCTTGGGATCTCCAAGGATGATCTTGAACGCGTTGGTGACCTGTTCTTTGGTCGCGCCACCTCCTACGTCGAGGAAGTTGGCCGGCTCGCCGCCGTAATGCTTGATGATGTCCATCGTCGACATGGCCAGACCGGCACCGTTGACGAGACAGGCGATGTTTCCGTCCAGACCGATGTAGTTGAGGTCAAACTTGGACGCCTCGACCTCGCGGGGATCTTCTTCCTCCGGATCGCGCATCGCGGCGATGTCGGGATGGCGATAGAGCGCGTTGTCATCAAAATCGAACTTCGCGTCGAGCGCCAACACCTGGCCATCCGTCGTGACCACCAGCGGATTCACCTCCACCATGGAACAGTCGCAACTGATGAACAACTTGTAGAGTGCGCCCAGCAGTTTACCAAAAGCCTTGGCCTGGTCGCCTTCAAATCCGAGCGCGGCCGACAGTTTGCGAACCTGATAGGGCTGAAGACCAAGCAGCGGATGAATGTTCTCGTTGAGGATTTTCTCGGGAGTCTTCTCGGCGACTTCCTCGATGTTCACGCCGCCTTCTGTGCTGACCACGATGACCGGCGCGCGGCTGTCGCGATCGATGAGAATCGCGAGGTAATATTCCTTGGCGATATCGACTGACTGCGCGATGAGCACTTTTCGAACGAGGCGTCCGTCTTCTCCCGTCTGGTGAGTGACAAGAACTTCGCCGATCATCTTCCCGGCGATATCACCCGCTTCGGCGGCGGAATTCACGAGATGCACCCCGCCCTGAAACCCGTTTTTGAATGTACCCTTTCCACGACCACCGGCGTGGACTTGAGCCTTCACGACCAAGTTGCTGCCGCCCAGTTCTTCGGCCGCCACTTTGGCCTCCTCGGCCGAGCTGGCCACCTTGCCTTTCGGGCTGGGGACATTGAATTTATCGAAAAGTTCTTTTGCCTGGTATTCGTGGATATTCATCGCTGTGGAAGGCCTGTCGCGGCAGGGCCGGAACTTACTTTGCACCCTTGGAGAGTCAACGCCTATCCCGGCGTATTTCCGTCAGAATAACCCATCGGCAGAGCCCATCACCCCAGAGGGTTCAGTGGTCTGTTTTTGTGTTCTGGACGAAGCTGTCCAAATCTCTCATCTTGGGGCGCAAGCTACATTCCCCGAACCACTGCGAAAGCCACCGATGACCATGAGCCTATCCCCCTCAATGAAAACGTGTCCCGAATGTTGCAGCCAAATGCCGGACGAGGCTCAGGTCTGCCATGCCTGCGGTCGTCGGGTGACCGGGAAAGCCTGTCCCGATTGCGATGAGATTTCCAAGCCGACGGCAAAAAAGTGCCGGTATTGCGGGCACGACTTCGCTCGAAGCGAGAAATTGGCGGTGATCGAAGCCTTCCAAGCATCCGCCTCCCTGCTTCCCACCTTCATCCTGCGCGCACGATTCATTCCGCAACAGATCCACCTCAACTCGGAGAAGATCGTCATCCGAACCTACGGTTTCTTCTGGCTCAGTCATACGGACGACGACATTCCTTGGGAAAAAATCGCCGGCTACCATTATCGCTCAGGCTTTTTCTGGGACGCCATCGAGATTCAGACCCGGGGACAGAAAGCCAACAGCATCGGTTGCCTCTCGAAATCCGTGGGACGGAAAATCAAGACGACTCTCGAGCGAATGAAAGAATAGAGAAATCGAATCCTGCCCAGCCTGGAGGCTCAATTCCCCAACCAGAAAAGCAGGAGAAAAGGCAAGGCCGCCAGCAGGACAAACAGCGCCATGCCGAGAAGTCGCCGCCACCAAGGCGAGCGGGGCTGGGTCACCATCGAATGCCCGGAAGCTGGCGTGGTTCCCGCAATGAGAAAGACCTCACCGAGGAGGTCGATCAAGAGAGTGAGGATCGTATTCACGGTTTCAATCTGAGTCGCGCTTCGGCCCCTGACGATTACAATGGAGGCACCCGTTTATAGACGGAGGAAAATCAGAGCTTCTTTCACCTTTCTTACCTTTCCCCTTCCTCTTCATGGCCGGACTCTTCATCGCCTTCGTCGGACTGGTCCTGCTCTTCGTGGCCATCGCCATCAACCAACGCGCGCGAGTGGAAAGCGGCTTGGTGCTTGAGGTCGATGTCTTTCCCGAGACTTGGGAATCCCTGCTCCAAGAGCGATTTGCGGTTTATTCCAAACTCCCGGAATTCCTCAGGGAGCGCCTGCGCCAGCGAATGATCGACTTCATCGCCGAGAAACAGTTCGAACCCTGCGGAGATATCGACACCATCACCGAAGAGATGCGCGTGCTGGTCGCCGGCCAAGCCTGCCTTCTGCTGGTTGGGCGCCCCCAGGAAAGGCTCTTTCCCCGCCTCCACTCCATCCTGATCTATCCCGGCGCGTTCCGAGATCGCGGAAAACGAATGTTTGGCTCGGACGATGGTCACGAAGACGATGATCGCAGCATTCGTCTGGGTGAATCCTGGAACACCGGTTCGGTCATCCTCTCCTGGGACAGCGTCAAACGAGGTGCCGCCAGCGACGACGACGGGATGAATGTGGTGCTGCACGAATTTGCCCATCAACTCGATCAAGCCGATGGCTCTACCGACGGCACCCCCGCTCTCGATGCCGCCCGAGACTACATCGATTGGGAAAAAGTGATGCGGCGCGAGTACGACGCGTTGGTCGAGGAGACTCACAATCCGCGAGCGCGCCCCCTTCTCGACCCCTACGGCGCCGAAAATCCGGCCGAGTTCTTTGCCGTCGCTACCGAGACGTTTTTCGAGCTATCAGCAGAGCTCCTCGAGGAGCATCCCGAATTGTATCGGGAACTGAGCGACTACTACGGAGTGGATCCGGCGGAGTGGATCCGCCCCTGATCACATCAACTCATAACCCAACACGCTCAGCGCATAAATCGCAGCCGTTTCACTCCGAAGCACGATGGGTCCCAGGGTGAGAGGTTGAAAGCCATTGCCGAGCGCGAGAGACATCTCGGCAGGAGTGAAGTCGCCTTCGGGGCCGATGAGGACGGTTGCTTTCGATGGGCGAGAATCGGCGGGTTCACTTTCGGCCAAGTAATCTCTGAGGCTGCGTGCGTCATCGGTAAGGGCAGCAACGAGACGAAGCTCGCCCTTGCCAGCTGATGGGCCGGCTTTGCCGAGAAAGGTATCCACACTGACCGGCAGGGCGACTTCGGGAAGCCAATTCTGACCGCACTGTTTGCAGGCTTCGATGACGACTCGCTGCCACTTTTCCTGCTTCTTCTGCGCTTCACCGGGATCGAGTCGAACCACGGTACGCTCGGACAGCAGAGGCACGATGGTCGATGCCCCGAGCTCGGTCGCTTTCTGAACGATGAGATCCATGTTCTTCCCTTTCGGCACCGCCTGCCCCAAAGTCAGCGAGGCAACCGGGCGGGGAGTCTCGGACACGGTCCAAACCTTCAGGACTGCCCCGTTTTTCTCCATCGACAGGATCTCCACATCGGCCTCGGTCCCGACGCCATTGAACACGACCACTCGATCACCCACTCCACAGCGCATGACGTCACGGCAGTGATGGAATTCGTCACCCGCGAGAGTGAGCGATTCAGTTTTCCAATCGGCGGGAGAGATATAGAAACGGGACTTAGCCATGGCTGGGCAATGTTCAAATCCGAAACTCGAAATCCTAAACGAACTCAAATGCCCAAAAATGAGAAAAGAACTCGAGACTCACCGTCCCCGACAGTTTGAATCATTCGACTCTTTGGATTTCGAAATGGTTTCGGATTTAGCGTTTAGAAATTAGGATTTTCGGCACCAAACAGGGTCAAGTCGCTGACCTAACCCTCTTAGGTCCGACCCGAATTCGGGTTTATTATTTGAAGAAACGTTTCGCCTTTTCGATAAAGGATTCCCGCATCGGCGAGTTTTCTTCGCCAATGCTTTCGGCAAACTCGCGCAGCTTGGCTTCCTGCTCTTTTTTTAGCTTGGTGGGCACCTCCACCTGCACGTTGACGAGCAGATCTCCTTTGCGACCGGTGCTCAGATCGGGCAGGCCTTTGTCCCGGAGTCGAAAAGCGGTGTCAGTCTGGGTGCCAGCCGGGACTTTGATGGAGGCCTTGCCCTCGAGAGTCGGGACGACGAGATCGCCTCCGAGAGCGGCGAGGGAAAAGGGAATGGGCACTTCGCAGTAGAGGTCGCTGTGATCGCGCTCGAAAATGTCGTGCTCCTTGATGTGGATGACCACGTAGAGATCGCCCGAGCCACCTCCGCGCATACCCGCATCGCCATTTCCACTGGAGCGCAGACGAGCGCCCTCGCTGATCCCGGCAGGAATCTTGAGTTTGATGCGGGAAGTTTTCTGCACCCGACCCTCGCCTTTGCATCCGCCACAGGGATTGGTGATGGTCTCACCGGAACCTCCGCAAGCCGGGCAGGTCTGTTGGACCTGGAAAAAGCCGCGGGTGGTGATGACCTGGCCCGCGCCTCCGCAGGTCGGGCAACTGCGCACGTCTCCCTTGCCACCGGAGGCACCGCTGCCGCTGCAAGTGTCGCAGCTGCCAAATTTTTCGAGATCGAGCTCTTTTTCGGTACCAAATGCGGCCTCCTCCAAGGTGATCTGCAGATCGTAGCGCAGGTCGGACCCGGAACGTTTCATGCTGCGCTGACGGCGACCACCACCAGCGGCCGCTCCAAAGATTTCTTCGAAGATGCTGCCTCCCCCGCCACCTCCGCCGAACACGTCGCGGAAAATGTCCATGGGATCGTGGAAACCACCGGCACCGCGAGCGCTGGGCCCGGTGCCCTGCCCAAAAGCGGCGTGCCCGTAGCGATCATAGGCAGCACGCTTCTGATCGTCCATCAGCACCTCGTAGGCTTCGCCGATTTCCTTGAACTTGTCCTCAGCAGTCGGGTCGTCAGGATTCTTGTCGGGATGGAACTGAACCGCGAGTTTCCGATATGCCTTCTTCAAGTCGGCAGACGAGGTGTCGCGGCTCACACCGAGCACTTCGTAGTAGTCGCGTTTCGCCATGATTCTGGTGAGGATAGATTGAGAGAAAGAGAAGAGGTGAGACCGTAGTCCCGAAGTCAGGGATCGATCGAATCCGGTCAGGCTTCTTCTGTCTCCGGGCCTTTGGAGACGATGACGTTGGCGGCGCGCAGCAGGCGGTCGTTCAGACGATAGCCCCGACGCAACTCGGCGAGGATGTCGCCGGCGGCCACGGTATCGTGATACTCTTCTTTGACGGCCTCGTGTTGATTCGGATCAAACGCTCCCGCGGCATCGACGATGCGAACGCCGTTCTCGTTGAGGAAATCTTCGATCTGCTTTCGCACCATCACAAAACCCTGATAGATGATATTGCCTTCACCTTCCTGTTTGGCGGCCTGCAGGCCCATCTCGAAATTGTCGAGCACCGGGAGCAGGCTGGAGAGCAGCGAGGCGTTCGCGTACTGAATGGCCTCTGATTTTTCCCGGGCCATGCGTTTGCGATAGTTTTCCAAGTCCGCCTGGCTGCGCAGAGCAAGCTCTCGCCACTTGTCCACTTCGGAAGTGCCGCCGCCGGATTCAGGGGTGTCATCAACACGATCGGCCGCGGCTTCCTCGGCAACCGCGTCGACTTCTTCATCAGGTGTCTCAAGGTCCTGATCTGTAGGTTGGTCCGATGTCTGGTCGTTTTGGGTCATGGTAGGCTCTCTCACTCCGTGAAAAGGAACCGCGACTGGCGGCTCTAGGATTGGGAGCGCCGAATATTCAACGCTTTTCCACCGCAATCAAGGTGATGTCGTCGCTTTGCGGAGCTGACCCGGCAAAAGCGGTCACCGCATCGGATACGGCATCGACCACAGCCTGCGCTCCTCGGGGAGCACTGCCCAACAGAGTTTCGCGAAGACGCTCCAGACCAAACTCTTCTTCGTTCCCATTTTCCGCCTCGATCACCCCATCGGTGTACAGGAGCAGGAGGTCCCCGGTATCCAGAGTCAGGGAAAAGTCGGCGAGCGAGCGTTCAAAAACTTCGCCATCATCGATACCCGCCGCCATGCCAGGCGGCTCCACCGATTCAACGGAGTTCGTGGCTTTACGATAAACCATGGGCGGCTCGTGTCCGGCCCGCGCCAGCCGAACCTCGTTGGATTCCTTGGTCAACACCAGATAAAGCAAGCTGACGAACATGTCTTCCCGGATGTCGGGGAAGATCGCTCGATTGACGGCGTGGAGAACGGCGGCGGGCGAAAGATTCCCGGCCGCATTGTTTCGCAGGGTGCTCCGACACATGGCCATGATGAGAGAGGCGGCGATCCCTTTTCCACAAACATCTCCGATGGCCACCCCGAAGCGCATTTTATCCACCGCCACGTAGTCGAAATAGTCACCGCTGACCATGCGGGCAGCCCGGAAAGCCGAAGCCAGACGGAAGTCCTTCAAGCCGGGCGGTTTTTTCGGCAGGAGAATGCGCTGAATCTCACTGGCCTGCTTCAGCTCGTCATCGAGCCGCCGTTTGTCATGGGCTTCGGCATGAATGATTGCGCTTCCCAAGGCGAAGGAACTCTGCTCGGCGATCGAACTGAAAACATCACGATCATTGCCGGAAAAAGTACGGCCACGGTCTTTGATCACCGCCAGCACACCGACCTCCTTTTGACCATAGACAAGTGGTGCCATGAGAACGGCCAGCCCGGTTTGGAGGGGATTGGAGGTGCCTCCAAAATTCGGGTCTTCGAGCAATTTCTCCACGTAAACAGTCTGATCGGACTCCAGGACTCTGCCCAACAATCCAGCTCCTCGGGGAACGGTCGTGAGCTGAAGAAAACTGCGAAGACGTCGTTTCTGGCGCAGCCCCTCCATTTGAAACAAATCCGCCGGAAGCGGAATGACCGGCGCAGGGCGATCCGTCTGATACACCGGCACCAATTCAGGAAACTCGGGATTGTCCAAAAGGTAGAGGATGCCGCCGTCGGCACCGACCACTTCGGCGACGCCGGTGACAATGTAACGATGCATGTTGGGAGGAGAACTGTCCTCCTGCAGTGACTCCCCCAGCCCATGGAGGAAGTGAAACATTCGCTTCTCCTCCGTTTCAATCGCCTCGCGCTGCTCCCGCTCTCTCAACGCAGCCCCTCTCTGGCGGATGAAGAGATAGATGGAGACGCCGAGAATGGCGATGATGGCGATGACGTAGAGAAAATGCTCCATGGGGGTTGATGAAGACGACCCGTCCGTCGGCGGAAATACCACACCGATGGCGAAACGCTTCGTCAGGCAGAATTGGACTCCAAGTCCCTCTGCAAATATTCAAGCACGTCCTGAAAACGCGAACGATTCTCTGCGTTTGCTTTGATCAAGGCCTCGTGGGCCTCAAGAACCATCTCGATACGCTCCTGGCGATCCAGATCTGCCGGTGCCAGTGGGCGGGAAAGATTTTGCGCCACCAGCTCCCGCTCGTCCGGCCAGGAAGTGCCTTCCTCGTCGATTCGCATCAGGTTTTGGAGTCCCAACTTGGTGAGGGACACCCGATTGCGCTCGTTGGCATTGAGAATCTCAATCCCCGCGCCTTTTCCTCCGCGCCTTTTCAATTCGAGAGCGAGGGCCGTGAGCGTTCCCATGAAGGTGGAATCCATCGTGGGACAGTTGGCCAGATCGACCACAAAAGATTCTGTTCCTTCGCGAATGCGGCGACGGGAAAAGTCGCGGAGGCGTTCGCTGTTCTGATGCGAACCCGCTCCCTCGACGCGAATCCAAGCCACGTCACCAAAGCATCCGACCAAAATGGAACCAGGGGCACTCACTGTTTTCGCAAAAATCGCGAAGAAAGGCTGATAGAAAAACTCGCGGTAGAAGGAATTTCTGCCGCGGAGTGAAAAACTATACGTTCCTTCGCGGGATTGCGCCACCCGAGAATGAAAATCGTGGGCAGAGGATCGATGGCATCGTCCGCCCCAGAAATCTCACCGCCGTCCAGTGGTGAAACCGGCGGTAGGGAGGCATCACCAGATCCACTCACTTCCAGAGAAACGAGGGAAATTCAGCAATTGCTTGGCCACCTGAAATGATGGAGGCATTCCAAGAGGTGACAGGGCCATTCTTCGCATACTCTTCCCCGATCACCTCGATCTTGGTCGTGTTGCGGCTCTTCGGGTTGGCAACGGCCACCTCCTTGACGTGAATGGTCGCCCCGGTGTTGGCCTGAGTGTATTCCAGCTTCACCGTCACATCAGACCCCTTGTCCTTTGTTTTCCAGAAGATGGAAAAGTAATGGCCGAACTTGTTCACAAAATCCTCGGCGGTGATGGCACCGTGATAGTGATGAACCTGCTCGAACGCAATCATGCGATCATCAGTGATGATTCGCTGACCGGGCTGCAGATGATAGGGGTTTACCTTAGTGATCGTGGCGATGCTGCCGCTGTCTGACGTGGAACTGCACGACGAGAACGACAGGGCGATCACTGGGAACCCCGTGAGTAGAAAGAGACGCGATAGACGATTCATGTTTCCTTGCTCGACGTATCCTTCGAGTAAAATCGCCGCAAGTCACGCAGAAAAAGGTCAGAATGTCGAGCGAAACGCAATTTTTCGACCCCATCCATGGAAGCAGATGAGCAACCACCCGATCTATTCGTAGAGACTGAAGCCCCTCATGGGCAGCCCTATCTCCCCGAGTTGGATCTCTGGCTTGATCCAAGGCGATCCAAAGAATTCGCCTTCGTCTCCCATGCCCACAGCGATCATTTTGCGCCTCATCGCCTGATCCTTTGCTCCTCAGAGACCCGAAAAATTCTCAGGGGACGATTTGGAGCGAAACGCTCTGAGTTTCTCGATGCCCCTCTCGGCGGGTTTCTGGACTTGAATGGTTTTCGGCTTCGTTTTCTCTCGGCTGGCCACATTGCAGGATCGGCGCAGCTTCATGTCGAGCGACTCTCCGATGGAGCGACCCTGGTCTACACCGGTGATTTCAAGCTCCGCCCTGGTCTTTCCTCAGAACCTACCGAAATTCGTCCTGCCGACACGGTCATCATGGAAACCACTTTCGGTCTTCCGCGCTTTCGAATGCCTCCCACCGAGGAGGTCATCGCGTCTATCGCCACCTTTTCCCGGGAGACTCTGGCGGCGGGAGAGATCCCCATCTTCCTCTGCTATTCCCTCGGGAAAGCGCAGGAGTTGCTCATGTCCCTGCATGCGCAAGCCCCCGAACTTGCCTTTCAACTGCACCCCTCGGTCGCGAAGATGACAAAGCTGGTCGCCACTCTCGGCTATCAGTTTCCGCCCTTCACGGAGTTTGATCCCGGGAAGCGATCGCCAAGCGGACACGTTGTCATCAGACCTCCGTCGATGGGGCGTGGCAAAGCCACTCATCGACTGCCAAACTCCCGGGTCGCCATGGTCACGGGATGGGCGATCGATGCCAGCGCCCGCTATCGCTATCGGGCAGACCAGGCATTTCCTCTCTCGGATCATGCCGACTTCGATGATCTGCTGGCCTATGTGGAAAAAACCTCACCAAAAAAAGTGATCACCCTTCATGGCTACACCCGGGAATTCGCAGCCGTGCTGCGTTCGCGAGGTGTCGATGCCTGGTCCATCTCGGGCAATGATCAGATCGAGTTGAACTTGGGGCTGTGAGATTGGGCCGCCAACTTCTGGGTTGGCATCTGCGGGGTCAGTCGTAGGTTCTCCCGTTCAGCAGAATCTGAACCCGCTCCCTCATGGATTGCACTCAGCGAAACATCGTCAACGCCCTCGTCAGCTCTTATCACGACATTGGAGGAATCAACCGCATCGAGTGCGGCAACCTCCCGTCCAAGCGGAAGATTGCCCAGGTCTGCGAACAGCTTCTCCAACTCCTGTTTCCCGGATACCATGACGAAGATCCTGTGCCTCAGGACGAATTGGAGATGATCACCGGCGAGCGCATCGACGCTCTCATCGAAACGCTGGGACAGGAAGTCGGAAAATCCCTTCGACTCCGCGGATTTACCGGCGGCTATGTGGCCACCACCGGCGAGAATGGTTCCGGAGTGATGGGCGACAGCGGGGACTGCGATGAGGAAGAAACTTTGGCAAGCTCTTCACTCCATGAGGATCCCGAGATCATCCATTCTCAGGCCCACGAGTTGACCTGCCGTTTTCTACGGCAGCTTCCGCACATTCGTGACCTTCTCCGCACCGATGTGGAGGCTGCCTACGAGGGGGATCCCGCCGCAAAAAATTTCGACGAGATTCTGCTTTCCTATCCCTGCATCGAAACCATCGCGATTCAGCGTTGCGCGCACGTTCTCTACGATGAGGACGTTCCCCTGATTCCCCGGATCATGACCGAATGGGCTCACAGCCTGACCGGGATCGACATTCACCCGGGAGCGACGATCGGCTCCCATTTTTTCATCGATCACGGCACTGGCGTGGTCATTGGCGAGACCTGCGTGATCGGCAATCATGTGAAGCTCTACCACGGCGTCACTCTCGGTGCCCGCAATTTCCCCAAAGATGCCGAGGGCCGGGTGGTGAAAGGCAACAAACGCCATCCCAATGTCGAGGACGGGGTCGTCATCTATCCCAATGCCACCGTGCTCGGCGGCAAGACCACCCTCGGTGCCAAGTCGACCGTGGGGGCCAACGTCTTTCTCCGCGAGAGTGTTCCCCCGCTCTCGTTCGTCAGCACTGAAGGCGAACGCCTCATCGTCATCAACAAGATCACCGGCGAGACCGTCGAACAGATCGTTAACGAGGAAGATTAGCCGCGACAGAAAGAGCAGAACCCCAATCCAGTCGGATTTTTTTGCCCCGAGATTTCATCGGAAGCGATTTGTTGTTGCGCAAAACGCCAACCTCTCGCTTACAGTTTCTCCAACGTTCTTCTCGCACACTTTCCCATGCCCGAACCCGGCGTACCTTGTCAGTTAGAATTTTTTCACGACTTGGATTTCTCCGCCACCGGAGAATCCATCTCTCGCGATGACTCCCGATCCACCATCGGTCGGATGGCTCCCCCATCCCTGCCGGAAAGGGTAAGGCGAGGGCCACAGGAAACCTCACCCCTGAGCGAGACTGAGCTAACGCGTCAGGCCACTTCCCTGATCACGAATGTCGGACTACCGAAGGTGGCACGAAAGGTCTCCGTTCATTGGAATCCCCGGATGCGAACAGCGGCGGGGCGTGCGTTTTACGAATCCCTGCGAGTGGAATTGAATCCGGAATTGCTCAAGCTGCCAGAGATCGATGTCGATGCGGAGGTGGACCGAACTCTTCGTCATGAACTGGCCCACCTGGTGGCCTATCACCGCGTCGGTCGTCGCAAAATCGCCGCTCACGGGAAGGAGTGGCAACAGGCTTGCGTGGATCTTGGAATACCGGATGAATCGCGCTGCCATACACTTCCCTTCGAACCCCGCAGGGTGAAGAAAAAGCTGGCCTATCAATGCCCGGCCTGTGACAGCACCATCTATCGCGTGCGGCGCTTTCAGCACGCGGTGGCCTGCTACGACTGCTGCCAGCAGCACGCCGGTGGTCGCTACGACGATCGCTTTCGTCTCAAAGCGAAACGTTTGGCGGAAGATTGAGAAACCAACCGCCTCGCCCCCGTTTTTTCCGAGATCAGAAATCGAGATAGACCTCGGCCCGCCGATTCTGGGAACGATTGTCGGGATTGTCAGTGCCGTCCGCATTGAAGTTGGGACGACGAGGCATGGCTTCACCAAACGCTTTGGTCACGATCTGATCCCCAGAGACCCCAAACTCAACGAGCGCTTCCCGGATTGAGGCGGCGCGACCGTTGCTCAGCCCCTCGTTGTAATCGTCACTGCCAAGAGCATCGGCGTGACCATTGATGTGAATCTTCCGGGTGGGATCGCTTCGGAGAATGTCAGCGATGATGCGCAACTGCCGCGACGATCGCGCATTGACACGGTCTTCATCAAATTCGAAATACAGCACCAGTGAATCTCCACCCTGAGGATCGGCAACGATGGGGGCGTAGGCGACCCCGCCAGCCCCGGCTTGCGAAGCGAGCGCAGCGATCAGCTTGGAGAAGGTCAACCCGTGTATCTTCCAGTCCGCTTGAGCGGAAGCCTTGCCCATCTCCACCGCAAACTCCGAACCAGTTCCTTCGGAATCAACCCGAGTCAGTACCCAAGTCAGCTCATCGCGAGACAGAGTCACGATGAGAGGCTTGTCCTCGCGAAGGTGAAAGGAACCCTCCTCCAATGCGATCATGAGCGCGGCAACCCGCTCGTCCGTTACCCGTTCCGAATCGGTCAATTTCCGCGCGAGATCGAAGTTCCGCTCGATCAGGGCTTGGGAAAAGGCGTAGGCCACTGTCAGGGCGTCGGATGCATCGGCAGACATCGCGCCACCTGAGGCGAGAGTTCCATCACTTCCCGTGGTCACGCCCGGCGATCCCGGAGCCGCGCCCTCCCCCAGCTTCATCGATCCCGGGCCGGGCGCGAGACCGGTGACTTCCGCAAAATCCAAGGGCAGGGCAATTTTTTTCACCGACCATTCGGTCTTGTCCTCGGAGGCGGCCAGATCGGCATAGATCTCAGTCGTGAGCGGCCCCACCGGATCGCTCCCTGCCACAGCAGGGGCCGCACCCGCTTGTTGAAAATGAATCGACCAGCGCACCGAATCTGCCGATTTCGCCAATTGCGAAATGGGAGTCTCCGGGTTGGGCGACCATTTCTCGTCGCGCAGCAGACCTTCGACCTGTGGACGAATGATGGGGCTGATCGCCTCCTCTCCGGCGACAGCGAGGAACCCTTCGACATCACGGGCCCGGATCTTGTCGACCAAAGCACCGACGAGCGCATCGGGTGTGGAAAAGGTCTGGGCACCGTCTTTCATCGGCTCGGGAACTACCGGCTCGGCAGGCTTCGGAGGAGCCGCGACGACTGGCTTGGGAGCCACCGGCTCAGGCTCGACCGGCGACACTTCGACAGGTGTTTTCTCCTCGGTTTCCTCCACTTTCTCGCCGAAAATGTTGAGTGTGTAGAGAGAGATCCCGAGACCACCGAGGATGATCGCAAAGAAAGTGATGGCCTGTTTCTTATTCATGACAGAAAAAGCGGACCCTCACTCCGAATTCGATGAGTGTCCGCGGGGGAATGTAGCAAAAAGCGCACCTGATCCAAACCGAAAAGGCGCGACACCAGATATTCGACCTTTCTTAGGCGCCCGGATTCAGATAAACGTCGATCCGTCGCCCTTGTCTGGTGAGGATGATCACGGAATTTCGATTCTTTGGAAGCGAGCCAAGGAGATCATAGAATTCCTGCGCATTGTGAACCAGATCCTGATTGATCGCGTGGATCAGATCTCCCGGACGCAGTCCTCCTTTCTCGGCCTGAGAATCCGGCTTCACATCCGAAATCAGGATGGCGGGGTGCTCTTCCCTCAAATTGAAGGTCTCGCGTTCGGAAGATGTCAATTCCCTAACCACCAACCCCAGAGAATCAGAGGTCCCCTGGCCATTGACCGTGATGTCGCTTCGAAGCTTCAGCGTCGTGGTGTCCGGTCGCTCCGCCACCGTGAGCTGAAGTTCGACGGGTTCGCCCTTTCGGATCGCGGTCACATCCACGATGGCCCCCGACTTTTTCCGCCGGATACGCTGGAGCACCTCATCGGCAGACGTCACCTCGGCACCGTCGAAGGCAACAATAAAGTCGCCGAGTTCCATCTTGGCTGCTGCGGCGGGTGAATCCTCATCGATGTGAGTGACCAGCGCGCCGCGCGTGGTCCGGAGTCGCAGCGATTGCGCCATCCTGGCATTCAGATCATCGAGCGAGAGCCCGAGATAACCTCGGATCAGCGGCTTGCCGAAAGCGATCGCTTCATACACCTCCCGGGCCTCATTTCCCGGGATCGCCAAACCGATTCCCTGCCAGACATGGACGTCCTGCTGGCCAGTGAAAATGGCTGAATTGATCCCGATAATGCGCCCATTGATATCCACCATCGGACCGCCCGAGTTTCCAGGATTGATGACGGCGTCGGTTTGAAAATACTCATTTCCTCCGTCACTTAAGCGACGCTGTTTCGCACTGATGATGCCCCGGGTCACCGACTCACTGAGTCCAAAAGGATTGCCAATTGCCAGCGCCATGTCCCCGACTCTCACAGCGTCGGAATCCCCGAACTCGAGCGGTTGAAAGGGCGCGTGCTTCATGCCTTCCGGCACGATGAGCTTCAATACCGCCACATCCGCCGCAGGATCGGATCCGATCCATTCTGCATCGAAAATATCGCCCGTGTGAAGAGTCACCTTGATCGCATCCACCCCGGCCACCACATGGTGATTCGTGAGCACATGACCCTCGGCGGAAACGATCATCCCGGAGCCCAGCCCGGGGGCTTGATATCGCTGATTGAATTTGCGATAGCCAAAAAAGCCGAAGGGATCGACCGCCTGATACCGGGGCACGTCCACGGTCGTCGTCGTGTCGATACTGACCACCGACGGAACCACCTTGTCGGTGAGATCAGCGAGCGCCAGATTGACCTGCTGCAGGAGCGCCGTGCTGTTTAAATTCAAAGCCTGAACGGCATCTCCTTTGGGCTCCTCAACTTGAGGGGTGAGTTTCTCAGGCCCGGACTTTTCTTTCACCGGAGGTGCCCCCACTTCGGACTCAGGATTTGGTGCCGCCGGTTTCTCCAACAGTTCCGGGTTGGCCGCTTGAGCAATGGCGGCGGGTGTGGGTTTCCCCTGGAGCAGGTCAAAAAGATTGTAGCGATCCTCGCCAGCAATCCCCCAATGATAAATCCAAGCGGCTCCCACCAGGGATACCAAAAGCAGCAGCGCGTTACGAATCGATCTCAACATGGTGTCACAAGATCACTCCATCCCCCCGGTTCGCGCAAGGGGCAAAGCGTTCATCATTCCATCATGGATCCTGAGAAGAATTCGGCGCCACCTCGACCGAGTTTCCCTCCACATCGACAATGGTGAGGCGACCGCGGTTGGTCACCTTTGGCAAGTTCGGGTAATCGGACAGCTTTCCCGGAATCCTCATGATGGTTTCCGAGTCTGGACCCGGCGTGACCAATTCAAACTCGGTATCATCAATCGAAAAATCGTTCCAATTGATGATCGCCTTGTTGCTGGACTGGAGGATCTTCTGCGGCCCTTCTGGCCGAGCATCATGCGTTTCGATCTTCACCGAATTTCGCGATGGGGACGGGATCTGATCGGCCGACATCCCCGTTTCCGATTCCTTTTCACCGCAGGAAACGAAAGCCGTTCCGATTATCAAGACCCCTGCCAGACGAAACCATTTCATGGTCGCAGCAAACCACGAATGCGCTATGATGTCAGCTCCCAATTCAACGTCTCCATTGGCCATGAGTGACATCACACCATCGACCCCATTTCAGCGCAAAGACGACCCTGCCCGTTTCTCGGTCGAAAACTTTGAGCGCCCCGTGCTCGAGACTCCCAATGGGGCCGACAAGATCCTCATGCATTCCTGCTGCGCCCCCTGTGCCGCCGAAATCATGGATGCCCTCGCCGCGTCGGAGATCGAGACGACCATTTTTTTCTACAATCCCAACATTCATCCCCGCGACGAATACGAGATCCGGAAGCAGGAGAACATTCGCTACGCCGAAAAGCTCGGGATGGCCTTCATCGACTGGGATTACAACGCCAAGGACTGGTTCGACCGCACCACCGGCATGGAACACGAGCCCGAGCGCGGCATTCGGTGTACCGCCTGTTTCGACATGCGTTTCGAAGTCACCGCCGACTACGCCGCTGAGCATGGGTTCAATCTCATCTCCAGCACCCTCGGCATTTCCCGGTGGAAGAACATGGACCAGATCAACGGCTGCGGCGAACGGGCGGCGGCGCGACACCCCGACATGGCCTACTGGACCTTCAACTGGCGAAAGCAGGGCGGCAGCCAGCGCATGATCGAAATCTCCAAAGCCGAAGAATTCTATCAGCAGGAATATTGCGGCTGTGTCTACAGCCTCCGCGACACCAACGCCTGGCGCGAAGCCAACGGACGGGAAAAAGTGAAGCGCAAAGTGAAGTTCTACGGTCGCGAGGACGTGGTCTGACCTGCCTGATTCAAGCCACAAAATGCGCACGACCCCGGCCAAGTCACGCCGAGGCAGAACAGGCATTCGAGGCTTGATTGAGCCTTGTCATGATCGATATCAGCGTTCTCTACACCGGCCTCGAAACTCCCAGCACCCCTCACCGCTACGGGCGTGCCATCACCCAGATTGATCCGCCAGAGCATCAGCGGATGAGGCAGGCAAAATCAGCCGCCGAGCGTCGACCCATCGTGGTGTGGAACCTGACGCGAACCTGCAATCTGCGCTGCCAGCATTGCTATACCGATTCGGCCAACCGGAAATACGACGGCGAACTTTCCACCGAACAGTGCAAGACCGTCCTCGACGATCTCGCCGCCTTCAAAGTGCCCGCCGTGCTGTTTTCCGGAGGTGAACCACTGGTCCGGCCCGATGTCTTCGAGCTCGCCGCCTACGCCCGCGAACTCGGCCTTCACGTGGTGCTTTCCACCAACGGAACCCTGATCACCCCTGCGATCGCCCAACGACTCAAGGATCTGAAATTTGCCTATGTCGGCATCAGTCTCGATAGCGCCTTCCCCGAGGTTCACGATCAATTCCGCGGAATGGAAGGAGCCTTCGAAAAAACCATGCGCGGTTTCCGCAACTGCGTCGATGTCGGGCAAAAGGTCGGTCTGCGCCTGACCCTGACCCGCGAGACCTGTGAGAATCTCGATCACATTTTCGATCTCATCGAACGCGAGGGCATTCATCGGGCCTGCTTCTATCATCTCTGTCCCTCCGGCCGCGGCAAGGATCTCTATCGCATGGATCCCGCGCAGAGTCGCAAGGCCATGGACACCATTTTTGCCCGCACTCGCGACCTCAACGAGCACGGAAAAAACGTCGAGATCCTCACCGTCGACAACCACTGCGACGCCGCCTACCTCTACATGAAAATGCTGGAGGAAGATCATCCTCGCGCCGAACAGGTCAAAGAGATGGCCGAATGGAATGGCGGCGCGCGCTATTCCAGCGGCGTCGGCATCTCAAACATCGATTTCAACGGCAATGTCCACGCCGATCAGTTCTCCATGTTCCGCACCTTCGGCAATGTTCGCGAACGGCCCTTTTCCGAAATCTGGCAGGATACCAGCGATCCCGTGATGGCAGGACTGAAAGAACGACTCGAACTCCTCAACGGACGCTGCCGGGAATGTCGCTTCCTTTCCATGTGTGGCGGCGGACTTCGCGCCCGCGCAGAAGTGGTCACCGGCGACACGTGGGCACCCGATCCCGGATGCTACCTCAGCGACGAAGAGATCCGAATTCGAAAAG
>JAGROX010000097.1 GCA_020440025.1 Verrucomicrobiia bacterium | reverse complement strand
GGTGGCGGGCGACGGAAAAATGAGGAACGAATGCCGGGCTGATTCGATCCGCTAATGACGCTTTTTGCTGCCATTTCCCTCTTTCTACTGCTCGTCGCCGTGTCCTGGTTGGCGGGATTTCCCCTGCGTCGATGGCTGACCCGCGCCGGGGTTTTGGATCGACCCAAGGCCCATTCCAGTCACGATCGTCCCGTGCCCCGCGGCGGTGGACTGCTGGTGGTGGTCGCGTTTTTCGGATGGTTTTTCCTTTTATCTCACGACGCCATGCCGGGAATCAACTGGCTGGCGATGGGCGTTGCCGCCGTGGCCTTCGTGTCATTCCTCGACGACATCCGCCACCGGTCCCGCCGATTGCGTTTCGTGGTCTATACCCTGGCTGCGGCGGTTTTCGTGGGTCAGCTGTTGTTGCTAGATTCCGTGGCCGCTTGGGGGCCGACCTGGTTAGTGGCCTTCGTGTTGTGGCTGTGGGTGGCGGGCTATGCCAATGCCTTCAATTTCATCGATGGGATCGACGGATTGGCTGCGACGCAAGCTATCGTGGCGTTGGGATTCGGCGCGATCTTTTGCACGCTGGCTTCCTTTTCTGCAGGGGATTTGGTGCTGCTGCAACTGGTCCTTGCGGCGGTGATGATGGGATTTCTCTTTCACAACCTGCCCCGGGCGCAGCTTTTCTTGGGAGATGTGGGCAGTATCGCGACCGGTTTTCTCCTGGCTTCCATCGCCCTGATCGCTGGCGCCGAACTGGGCTGGAAAACGGGGCTCATGATCGCGGCGCTTCATCTGGGCCCGGTTCTCGACACCGGCATCACTCTGACTCGGCGTCTGTGGCAGCGGAAAGTGATCTACGATCGTCATCGCGAATTTTTCTTTCATCGCGCCGTGCGCTCGGGTCGCTCGCATCTCTTCGTGACCGCAGTGGAAATGGGAATTCAGGTGGCGAGTGGCTTTCTGTTGCTCACCTTCGGAATTTTTTGGAGGGACTCGACCGTCGCATTGGTTGCCATGATCGGCGTGATCTCTCTGGCGTGGCTCGCCTTCTTTTTCTGGTGCGAACGACAGTTTCGGAAGGCGGGCGAGGTGACAAAAGAATTCATCGCGTGAGCTTTTCTCACAAGCCGATTGATTGCGCCCGAGGCGGGGGAATGGTGCCGGAACATGGGCACTACGAATGAACCAGGTAGCGTCGATTATGACCTGATCGTAATCGGAGGCGGGGCGGCGGGCTTTTTCGGAGCGATCACCGCCGCCGAAGTTTCGCCGGGCCTGCGCGTGCTCATTCTGGAAAAAGCGCCTGAAGTCCTCGGCAAAGTCCGCATCTCTGGCGGCGGTCGTTGCAACGTCACCCACGCCTGTTTCGATCCCAATGAATTGATCGAACGCTATCCACGCGGCGGGCGCAGCCTCATCGGTCCGCTGTATCAATGGGGGCCGACCGATACCGTCGAGTGGTTCGAATCCCACGGGGTCGAACTCAAGACCGAAGCTGACGGTCGGATGTTTCCCATCACCGACAAATCCAAAACCATCGTCGACTGTCTCATGGGCACCGCGCGTCGAGAGGGAGTCGAGGTCAGAACTCGATGCGAGGTGAGAAGCGCCACCCCTTCGTTCGACGGTACCCGTTGGGAGATCGAACTCATCAACGGAGACCAATTGCGAACCCGCTCGCTCCTCGTCGCGACCGGCGGCATTCGCGGCGGCATCGGTGGGCGTATCGCCAAAGACGCCGGTCATCAGGTCGAACCGGCCGCACCATCGCTGTTTACCTTCAAAATCTCCGACGAACCCGAGTTGCTCGACCTCGCCGGTATCGCCGTGCCGGAGGCGATCGCTTCGGTGCCGGGCACGAAACTTCGCGAACAAGGGCCAGTTCTCATCACGCATTGGGGCCTTAGCGGTCCCGCGATTCTTCGCCTGTCTGCCTGGGGCGCGCGCGACCTTCAGCGGACGAATTATTGCTTTCAGGTCGTCATCGACTGGACCGGCCTCGGCTCGATCGGGGCGGTGGACGAGGGATTGCGGCAATGGCGGGAGCAACATCAGCGAGCCACCGTGATTGGTCGTCCCGCGTTTGGCCTTCCTTCGCGACTGTGGAAGTGGATAGTGAAGGCGGCCCAAATCGAGGATGACCGCCGCTGGTCAAACCTCACCCGCGACGAGCATCAGGCCCTGACACAAAAACTCGGTGCGTCGGTTTTTTCCGTCACCGGCAAAAGCACCAACAAGGACGAGTTCGTGACCTGCGGCGGCGTCGTCTTGAAAGAAGTCGACTTCCGCACCATGGAAAGTCGCCTCGCGCCCGGTCTGTTTTTCGCGGGCGAAGTGCTGGATATCGACGGCATCACCGGCGGCTTCAACTTTCAGGCAGCCTGGACCACGGGAAGGATTGCCGGGGAGGCCATCGCAGACTTTGCCGGTACGGAGAAAGAATGATAGATTTGCCCGTCGTTTTTGACCTACGCTTTCCCACTCCGCCATGGAACCCACTTACAGCTGGCAATCGATCTCGAGCCAACCGCCGAGTTTCAAAGTTGAAACGACGCGCAATCTGGGCTGGTGGGTCATGCTAGCCCTGCTGATCTCGGTGATCATTCACGTGGTCCTCTACGTGACGCTCGGCAAGGTCGAGTGGTTCGAAAATACCGCCACCGAGGACGACAAGGTCTGGCAGAATCGGAACAAGCAGCTCACCATCGACCGGGACAAGCTGGAGCCCACACTTTCCGTTCCCGAGCCGAAGGCCAAGCCGGAACCTCTCGAGCCGACCAAAATGAGCGACCTGCCCATGGTCGATAAATCGCTCGACGAGTTCGACCTGATGGAGCGCGCTCGCGACAAGGAAGTGAAACTCACGCCCGAGATCGACTCGGCCCAGATGTTCACCAACGAACGGCCCAGCGTGCCCAAGGAGGCGCTCACCGCCATGGCAAAGACCATCGATGTCTCCGCTGGCGAGGTTTTGCGCAGCGACCTCAAGGACATGCGGGAAAAACTCCTCGAGTCTTCCGTCGTCTCTTCCAATCAACCGCTGCTCGATCTCAATGCCGACGATGTCACCACAGGCGTCGACACCGATGACTTCTTTCGCAAGGCCGCTTCCAAAGCCTTCGGAAAGGATTCCGACAAGTTCATGGAGGGATACAATTCCCTCGACGGGATCATTGGCGCGACCGGCGGTGGCCTTCCCTCCGGCGAGGAAAAAATCCTCATGCCGACCGACCTGCTGTTCGACTACGACGAATTTACCCTCAAGGAAGGCGCCCGGCTCAGCATGATGAAGCTCGCTTTCATCGTGCAGACCAATCCCGAAGCCCAGTTCATCATCGAGGGCCACACCGACAGTTTCGGTGCCAGCGAATACAATCTCGACCTGAGCATGAAACGCGCCGTGGCGGTGCGCGACTGGTTGGTGGAAAAGCTGCAGATCGAGACCGACAACATCAAGGTCATGGGGCTTGGCAAAAACAAGCCGCTCGTCGATCCCGACGGCACCGTCGAAGCTCAGGCCCTCAATCGGCGGGTGGAGATCGTCATTCGCAAAGCCTGAGCCGATGATTTCTTTCCGGATGCTCACGCGGATGCGAAAGTTCACGTCTCCGGAGTCGTCCCACCCGGAGACGGAAGGCGGTTCGATTCCCCGTTCTCTTCCATCCGTTTTTTTGCCGCACCCCTGAATGAAATCCGACAAGACACCGTCCAAAACCCTTGGAGCCTCCGAAGGCTCATCGGGAGAGGCGTCGGACCCGTTTGACCCGGCAGACGATGTCCTCGTTGAACGAGCCCAAAAAGGGGATCTGGAGGCCTATGATGCCCTCGTGCTCCGTTATCGTGGAAAAATTTTTGGCATGATCTATCACCTCGTCCAGAACGAAGCCGACGCTTGGGATCTCTCCCAGGATGCGTTCGTGAAGGCGTGGCGGGCGCTCCCGAAATTCAAAGGCAACAGCCAGTTCTACACCTGGCTTTACCGCATTTCGCACAACGTCGTTTACGATTGGCTGCGCAAGAAAGCCAACGTGGTCGACACCCGTGAGTTCGACGAAACCTTCGTCGGCGATCCCACTGCCGAGAATTCTCCCACCGTTCCCAAAGCGGTCGACGCTCCCGACGAACAGGCCGAGCGCCACGACCTGCGGCTCGAAATCCAGGCCGCGCTCGACAAATTGTCGGCCGAACATCGGGAGACGGTGCTGCTTCGAGAAGTCGAGGGACTCAAATATGAGGAAATCGCCGAGCGCATGCATTGCTCCACCGGCACCGTGATGTCCCGCCTCTTTTACGCCCGCAAAAATCTTCAGGAACTGCTCGCCGACACCCACCTCCGATCGCGGAGCTGATTGCCAGTGCGAAAATCCGTCCGTGAGCCGAACCCTGAACCGTGTTTTACTGATTGAGACCCTTCGAACCATGAAACCGACTGCCGAGGAAACCCACCTGACCCGCTGGATCGACGGAGAACTGTCCGAGGAGGAAGCGGCCGAGCTGCTCCGCGATCATCCCGACTGGCGCGAGCAAGGTGCCGCCGCGATCGCCATCGGAGATCAACTGCGCGCCTCCGTCAGCATCGAGAAGGAACTGCCCTACGCCGATTTCTTCAGTCACCAGATCCGACGCCGGATCGAAGGCGATGTCTTTGAAGAAGACGAAAAAGCCCCCGCGACTCGCGACACAGAGACCGCGCCCGAGTCTGCCGCCCCTTTCTTCTCTCTGTTTGGCAGGCTTCGCTGGCTGGCAGGAGTCGGCTTCATCGTCACTTTCGGCGCCTTGGTCGCATTCGTGATGAATCAGAACACCGGTGCCAGTCATCGTTCCGAGATCGTCAGCACCTACACGCCCGATCCGAACGTGACCGTCACCACTTCCTACCATCCCGAGGCCGACGCCACCGTCATTCAACTCGTCGGGGCTCCCGATAGTCCCGCTTCGGTCGCTTCCCCGATTTCTGTCGTCCGGGCGAATGGTCGCGTGTTGTTTCAACTCGATTCCGATGACATCGGGCGGTCAATTTCCGTGCTGGCCGGAGACGATGCCACCGACGAAATGCCGGGCACCATTCTCGTCGGATTCTGATTCGGTTTTGGCACCCGTTTTCGTTTTCCTTCTTATTTATCACAGGGCCATGATCGAAACTTTTTACAGACAGAGATCGTGGTGCCTTTGGTTCTCTCTCCTCGCGCTGGCGTTGCCGAGCCTGACTACTGTCACCGGGCAGGAGAACAAGGCAGCTGAGACTCCCAACCATGCCCGTGACGGCAATGTCTGGTGCGGGCTGTTCGTCGCTCATCCCAAAGCCGCCGGCGAGACCGGCGACGACGAGTCCAAAAATCCCCTTATCACCCAGCTGCGAACCGCTTTTCCCGATCACGCCACCTTTCGACTAATCGGCGAAAACACCGAATCGATCTTCAAAGAGTACGAGTGTTGGATCGTGCCCTCTCGTCAGCTTTTCCTCAAAATCGATTCCCTCGGCGCTCATCCCGTGACTCACGACGGGGTTCACGTCCATCTCCAGCTCTGGCAACAGGATCACGTCCTGCTCAAGTCAGACGCCATTCTTCGTGAGAGTCCCGTGTTCATCGGCGGCCCCGCCTGCGGCAAAGGCCAGCTGATCATGGTCCTGAAGCTCGCCAGTGACCCCTCTGCGGAAAAAGCGGAGTGACGGACCCAACAGGGTCGGGTCCGTGACTTGACCCTCTTCAATGGTTCCATCGGCCTCAGCGGTTGCGGGTCAGCGCTTTGCTCGTAAACTCATCGCTCCCCACCTCAGAGAGCATTTATTACGATGGCCCAGCGACGCAAACAGTTCCCCTTCGACGAATTCGAGCCGAAATGGCAAGCCCATTGGGAGTCGGAAAAAACCTTTTCCGTGCCCAATCCCGGCGAACCCGGGTTCGATGCGTCGAAGCCGAAGTACTACGTGCTCGACATGTTCCCCTACCCCAGCGGCTCAGGACTACATGTGGGACATCCGGAAGGCTACACCGCCACCGACATCATCACCCGTTACAAGCGGAAACAGGGATTCAATGTGCTGCACCCGATGGGGTGGGATGCCTTCGGGTTGCCGGCGGAAGAACACGCCCGCAAGACCGGTGAACATCCTCGGATCAACACCGAGAACAACATCGGCAATTTCCGTCGTCAGCTCAAGAGTATCGGCTTTGCCTACGACTGGGATCGGGAGGTCAACACCACCGACCCGAGTTACGTGAAATGGACCCAGTGGATTTTCCTCCAGCTCTATCACTCCTATTTTTGCGAGGAATCGCAGAAGGCCAAGCCCATCAGCGAGCTCGAAGCCAAAGGCCTCAGTCGCGACGAGATCGATGCGAAACGCCTCGCCTACGTCGCCGAAGCACCGGTGAACTGGTGTCCAGAACTCGGCACCGTGCTCGCCAATGAAGAGGTCGAAGAATGGCGTTCCAAGGGGCACACCGTCGAACGCCGTCCGCTGAAACAATGGATGCTCCGCATCACTGCCTATGCCCAGCGCCTCATCGATGAACTCGACGGTCTCGACTGGCCCGAAGGCATCAAGTTGCTCCAGAAAAACTGGATCGGCCGCAGCGAAGGTGCCGAGGTGGATTTCAAGATCGGCGACGAAACCGTGACCGTGTTCACCACCCGGCCGGACACACTTTTCGGCGCCACCTACATGGTGCTCGCGCCCGAGCATCCGTTGGTCGATCGCATTGCCACGCCTGAGCAGAAGGACGCCATCGAAGCCTACCGCAAGGCTTGTGCCGGGAAATCCGATCTCGAGCGCACCGAGCTTGCCAAGGAAAAGACCGGCGTTTTCACCGGCGGCACCGCGACCAATCCGGTCAACGGCGAGGAGATTCCCGTGTGGATCGCCGACTACGTGATGATGAGCTACGGCACCGGAGCCATCATGGCGGTGCCGGCGCATGATGCTCGCGACTTCGAATTCGCGACCCAGTTCGGGATTCCCATCATCGAAGTGGTCAAGGCACCCGAAGGCAACGAGGACCAGTGTTTCACCGGACATGGCACGGCCATCAACTCCGGATTCCTCGACGGACTCTCCACTGCCGAAGCGAAAGAAAAAATCAGCGCCTGGCTCGTCGAAAAAGGACTCGGCAAGAAGACCGTGAACTTCAAGCTTCGCGACTGGCTCTTCTCCCGTCAGCGCTA
>JAGROX010000432.1 GCA_020440025.1 Verrucomicrobiia bacterium | reverse complement strand
GCCGCATGTATGTCGCCGAAATGCGTACTTACATGAAGGACGCCGACGCCACCGGAGAACAGGAGCCGCTCAGTCGCGTATCGCGCCACGAGGACACCAACGGCGATGGTCGGATGGATAAGCACACCGTCTTTGCCGACAATCTGCTGCTTCCTCGCATGATTTTGCCGTTGGACGACCGGGTGCTGATTCAGGAGACCAACACCTCGGATATCTATGCCTATCGCGATACCGACGGAGACGGGGTTTCCGACGAAAAGGTCCTCTTCTTCGAAGGCGGCGAGCGAGGCGGCAACATGGAGCACCAGCCAAGCGGCCTGATCTGGTCTCTGGACAACTGGCTTTACACGACCTACAACGCCTATCGGATTCGCTACAATCCCGATGGGCTCGCGATCAAGGAAGCGACTGCCTCGAACGGTGGTCAGTGGGGACTTTGCCAGGACGATTTCGGCAAGCCTTGGTTCGTGAACGCCGGCGGCGAAATTGGTCCGCTGAATTTTCAGCAACCGATTGTCTATGGCCAGTTCAATGTCCCCGACCAGTTCCCTGTCAGCTATCGCGAAGTTCATCCTCTCGTCGGCATTCCCGATGTTCAGGGAGGCGCCGATCGTCGTTCCCGACCTGACACCAAAACCCTGAATCACTTCACCGCCACCTGCGGCGAGGAATTTTTCCGCGGTGATCGCCTTCCTGAGGATCTGCGCGGAGATCTGCTCTTTTCCGAGCCGGTCGGTCGCTTGATTCGACGCAGCAAAGTCGAAGTGCGCGACGGCATCACCTATCTCAGCAATGCGCATCCCGGCAGCGAGTTCATCCGTTCCACCGATCCCAACTTCCGCGCGGTCAACATGGCCAACGGACCCGATGGCTGTCTCTACATCGTGGACATGTATCACGGCATCATTCAGCAGGGAAACTGGACCAAACCGGGGTCATATCTTCGCGGGGTGATCGACGAATACGGATTTGCCAAAAATATCGGGCGCGGTCGCATCTATCGATTGGTTCACGACGACTTCGAACGGGGGCCGCAGCCGAAGATGCTGGAGGAAACGCCCGAGCAACTCGTCGCCCACTTGGAACACCCGAATGGATGGTGGCGTGATACCGCGCAAAAGTTGTTGATTCTTCGCGGTGAGAAATCGGTGGTTCCTGCGCTGGAGAAGATGGCGCAAAGCAATGAGAACGATCTCGCCCGAATCCACGCCATCTGGACTCTGGAAGGGCTCGGTGCGCTCACTCCCGAACTCGCCCGAGCAAAACTGACCGATTCGGCGGCGTCAGTTCGCCAGGCCGCGATTCGAGCCAGCGAGACTCTCATCAAGGCGGGAGATGAATCGCTGCGGAAGGACGTCGTTGCCAAGGTCGGGGATGCGGACCCCAACGTGGCCACTCAATCCCTGATGACCGCCAAGTTGCTCGCCTTTCCAGACCACAAGCAGCTCATCACGGAGACGATTGCGAACACTTCCAGCGCTGGCGTGAAGGCGTTTGGCACCCAATTGCTGTCAGGTGCGAGCAAGCCTCCGGCAAAGCTGAGT
>JAGROX010000431.1:1887-2972 GCA_020440025.1 Verrucomicrobiia bacterium | reverse complement strand
CTGTTTCACCCGCACCCGCAAGCCCTTGAGATTGCCCGTGAGAATGTCGAAACGCTTCGCTCCCGACGCATTCTGCACTTTGGAAAAGGCGGGCAGGGTGACGAAGCCGGGGTTCGGTGTAAAGACCACCTTACTCTTCACTTGGGCTACCAACTGGGTTTCGTCGTATGCCTTCAGCCCGGGAAAAACGGTAACCTCATAGGTCCGACCATTTTCGAAATCTCCAGAGAGCTGAATGGTCTGGTAGGACTTCTTAATGCCGAAGTTTTTCGGCTCCGGCTGGATCTTGAGAAAACCAGCCAAAATTTCCTCGGTAATCTCATCGTGAACCACCTTGCTCAAATTGATCTGAATGAAGTTGGCTTCGTCGTATCGGTTGACGCCGTTGGTGGACCGAACCGTGAACGGATATAGCGTTCCCAGATTCTCACGCCACGTCGCCGCCAGGGTTCGCTTTCCATCGATTGAGGCCAGCGGAGCCTCCAGCCGCAGCACCCAGGAGACGCTTGTGGACAGTTCGGTGATCGGCTTTACCATCACAAAATGATCCGCCGAAAGTGCCAGCCGATTCCCATCATCGCCCCATGGCTGGATCTCTTTGATCGCCTCTGCGTTCGGTCGGGAAACTTTTACCGGAATGCTGCGTTCTGATTTCGAGTCGGTGAAACTCGCCGCCTCCTTGACCGCCTTTTCCGAGACGGGGCCGCTAAATCGAAGAATGATCTCCGGCTCGGGAGTGAGCGGTTGCTGACTGTGGTAGTAGCTGGGAAAACGCTGAATCGTCAGCGGTTCCTGGACCGGTTTCGTCGGCTCGGCGGCAGGGGACACCGACGGGGTTCCGACTTGGGCAATGACCGTGGATCCGGGGAGGAATCCGGAAACGGTCGCGAGAGTCAACACGGCGGTGATGAGGAAGGAGCGAACGGGGGTTTTCATGAGTGGCACGGGGAGACAAAAAAGCCCTCTCCCCAGAGGTTTGGTCGTTTTTAATTCAGCAAGCAAGTGGGTGACAATCGATGTTCACTCCGGGGCACGCTGAAAAGCTGACTTCACGCAGTCCACCACGCCCCCGGATGTTTTCCATC
>JAGROX010000431.1:0-1715 GCA_020440025.1 Verrucomicrobiia bacterium | reverse complement strand
GACGCCTCACTGAAACAGGTTTACGACCGCACCCGAATGAGCCTGATCGACCGGCTTTCCGACTGGGAAGATCAGCGAACCTGGGACGAATTCTACCAGACCTACTGGCGCCTCATCTACAGCGTCTGTGTCAAAGCCGGGCTCGGTGCCGACGAAGCCATGGACGTCGTCCAGGAGACCGTTCTCACCATCGCCAAACAATGGCGCAACGGCCAGAAGTACGATCCCGCCAAGGGTGCTTTCAAAACGTGGCTTCTCAATATCACCCGCTGGCGCATCGCCGATCAGTTCCGCAAAAAACAGCGCAACCCCGCCGCCATGAATCAATCCGGCGGCAGTCGCGGCGCCGATGGCGATCTCCGCACCACCGCCACGATCGAGCGTCTGGAGGATGACGAGGGTGATGTCCTCGAGCGGCTCTGGGAGATCGAGTGGAAAACCAATCTCTCCCGCGTCGCGCTCGACAAGGTGAAACACAAGGTCTCGCCCAAACAGTATCAAATTTTCGATGCCTATGTCCTCAAAGGCTGGGACGTGGCCAAGGTGCGCAAGGAACTCGACGTCAGCATGGCCCAAGTTTACCTCGCCAAGCACCGCGTCGGCGGCATGGTGAAAAAGGAAATCGACGGCTTGCTGAATCAGCTACCCTGAGCAAACGCTCTCACCAGCGTGGCTCTAGACTCTCGTATACCACCAGGCGTAGATCGCGGATCCGATTCCTGCGATCCCGATCAAGATATCCAAGATTGTTCGGTGGCCGAGGCCGACCAGCAGGAAGGTAACTCCCATGAATATGAGGATTGCGAGTGCAATAGCTCTCGTGATCACCTTCTCCACATTAATCGCGGTAAAGAATAGCACCAGAGCCATGGGAATTCGCAAGAGATACCGGGCGGGTTCAAACGCGATCAGGGATATCGCCAAAACAAGATCGTGAACATTCATCGCGGTTGACGGTTGTCCGAATCCAATAACTTGCCAGATAGCGCAAAATCTCCAGCTCGCGCCTCTCACGCCAGAATCTCCCGCACCCGATCCATCGGCAGGAAGTTTCCGACCAGTGGCTGGCAGGAATCCGTCTGGCTCTGTTGCCAGTTGGCGAAAATGCCGTCGTCAGTGACAAGAGTCGCCACGTAGCGGGAACAGCCGGTGCCATGGGGTGAGACAAAAATCGGGGCTTCGATGGTGACACTCTCGATGGCGGGGAAATCCTGGTCGAGCCCGACGGCGATGCCGCCGATTTCTTCGCAGGACCAGCCACGCGGACGCGAAACTGCCGTCGGATTTTCGTCCAACTGACGCAGGCATTCGCAACTGTCGTAGGCGTAGATCGACAGGGGCGGCTGATCGGCAAAGGCTCCCACCGAAGGCACCGGCAAGCGATCCGTCACCCGGGCGGCGGCGATGTCCCAGACGGGCCCGCGGCGCAGCATGTCATCGGTGACTTTCTCGTAGCTGTCCGAACCCGCCTTGCGAATCACGGCGGCAGTGCCGCTGCTCGACCACGTGTAGGGATGCACGCAATAGATCAGGGCGAGATCGCCATTGGGCAGATCGGTCACGACCGGATCCTTGCAATGCAGACGCTCAGGCGCGTCCCAACCGCTGGGAATGATCTCCTCGATATTGGCCGGACTCAGCGCGTCGACCGAGTCGGCATGGATGCGATCGATGCTCCAGACGCCTGTCCCCGGTTTCTGAAATGAAGCGATTTT
>JAGROX010000430.1 GCA_020440025.1 Verrucomicrobiia bacterium | reverse complement strand
ATGTGACGGATCATGGTGGCAAAGCCCTTTTCCGGATTTGGCCAGTCCTTCCCAGCAAATTCTCCGTATTCTGGCACCTCCATGCCATCCTGCTGCTCCTTGTCATTGCCCCCTTCATTGTTGGCGTGAGGAATGTTGAGGGCAAAGTAGAGAAAGAACGGACCGTCCTTCTGTTTCTCGATGAATTTCACCGCCTCGTTGGCAATGAGATCGGGAGCATAGTCTTTTTTCACCGCCGCCACCCCGGCACCTTCCTTGTCACCACCTTCCTCACGCCCATCGATCAGCCAACTTTCCTTGGTCTCGTTCTCCAATCGCTCCAGTTCCCCATTTCGAACCAGAAAAGGCGGGTAGAAATTGTGGGCGTGAAACATGTTCACGTAGCCGTAAAATTCATCGAATCCCTGGCGATTGGGATCATTCCGGGGCGGCGGATTCCCAATGCCCCATTTCCCGAAGCATCCGGTGGCATAGCCCGCACCTTTCAGGACTTCCGCCACCGTCAGATCTTCGTCTTTCAGCAAGGCGGGACCATTGCCCCGGACCGTAGAGTGACCCGTGTGCAAGCCCGTCATCAACACACATCGCGACGGCGCGCACACCGTCGAACCGGCGTAGTGCCGCGTCAGTTTCAATCCCTCGGCCGCCATTCGATCCAGATTCGGCGTCGCCAGAGTTTTCTGTCCGAAACACCCCAGATCCCCATAGCCCAGGTCATCGGCCAGGATGTAGACAATGTTGGGTTTCTTTTCAGCGGCAACAGTCCAGTCCACAGACTGAAGCCAGAGTCCACCTGCGATGATGGTCGCCAAGAAAAAGGTCGAAGAATGAATTCGCATCGACTCACTCACTCAGATCGACAGAAAAAGTTCAACGGAAAACTCACATGGGAGTCAGCCAATTGATCATCCCAGACCGAAATCCGAGATTCCCCACATCCGCTTCGGATCGCTGGCCATCGTCTGTTCACCAAGCCACATGCGGGTCAGTTCTCTCACTGGCTCGAATCTCAATGATTCCGCCAATGCGACCGCCGCCGCGTTGGCTTCCGGCAGGTCCCAGAAAACCCATCGTCCCTCGGGCACTTGAGAGATCAGCTCACTCGCGATGGAGTTTCCCGATGAGTCGGTGGCTGCGGTGATCGGTCCGACATACACCGCCCGGGCACCATCGCGACTCATGCCAAAGCTGCCATCGTTGCGTTCGCTCACGGCCAGACCACTTCGCCCCAAACTCTGAAGCAATAGCGATCGATCCGCCCCAAAAACCTGCCGATCAAGGTCAAGCGATCCCTCGCTGATTTCCAAATCGCGTTTTTCACCCAAAACGCCACCGTTTCCCGCAACTCGCCACCAACGGCGCAGCCCCCATTCCGCCTGAAACCCGAGCTTCTCGTAGAGCGGACGTCCCTCAGTGGTGGCATCGAGTTTCACGCAGCGAATTCCCCGCTCCACTCGAAGATGGTGAATGGCATGCGTCAACAGTGCCGTCCCCACTCCCTGTCTCCGAAAGTCGGGATGCACCAGCACCATACCGATCCAGGCAAGATCCGTCCCGTAACAGGTGGTCGTTGCCGTTCCGGCGAGCTTCCCGTCGACCTCAGCCAGAAAACAGCCCTCCGGTTCCAGCCCCAGGTATCGCTCCCAATCTGGCCGAAGCTGATTCCACCCCGCGATCTCTCGAAGCTCGTCGGCGAACCCCAGGTCGCGACCTTCCAAGCATCGAATCCGGATATCGCTCACCTCAGCGGTCGCAAAACTTCCGCATCCGCTCCAACACCGGCGGAATTGCCTCGTAGGGATTGTCGTCTTCCTCGTATTCGAGCACCACGTAGCCTTGGTAGCCGGTGTCCCGAAGAATCTTGCCGATACGCTCGAGGTCCGCCTCCTCGGTCTTGCCATCGTACTTGAGCTGAACCTTCACCTGCACATTCACCGCATAAGGAGCCGTGGCCTCGATGTCTGGATAGGGATCAGCCACCCGGAAGTTTCCGGTGTCCAGATTCACTCCGACCCATTTGCTGTTCACGTTCCTTACGATCCGAAGCAGGCGATCCGCGGTTCCGATCGAATCATGATTTTCAATCCCCAGGAAAACACCCTTGCTGCCCGCGTATTCGGCAGCTTCCTCCAAGGCCTCGGAAGCATTTTTTTCCGCATCCTCTTCGGTGACTCCCGCCGGGTGCTTACCGGCGAACACCCGAATATGGGGAGCTCCCATGATGGCGGATTTGTCGATCCAATCTTTCACGTAGGCCATTTGCTCGGCCCGTTCGGGAGCGCCTTTGGGATAGGAAAAATTGTTCCCCACCGCTGTGCCGGAAATTTCCACTCCGGTGACATGGGCGAGATGACGGCACTCAGCCAGGTAGGCATCACTGACATCGGGCTCGAAAAAATAACTTGTCAACTCGGCTCCCCCGCAGTTCTGCTCCGCGCAAAACCGAATGAAATCCGTCATCTCGATTCGCTGATCCTCCGGCATCTTCTCATTCGGTTTGCCCCGCATTGACTTGAAGTAATTACGGAAAGAATAAGCCGCGAGACCAAGTCTCAGTCTTGGTTCTCCCACTCGCACATAAGGTTCGGTCACGGCAAAAGCCGAGGCCGGAAGCCCCACACCCAGGCCCAGCAGAGAGGCGTTGCGGAGAAAATCGCGTCGGGAAGTATCGGTAAACATGGATGGAGGCTACCATGAATCCGAAAACTTGTGTCTTGGATTCTTCGTGATAGCCTCGGCGTCATGACGCCAGCCTTTGACTCCGACCTCTGGGCACGCCTGCGGGACTTCTCCTTGGATGATCCCGATGCGGCGCTTCCTTTTTCCCAACGACTCGCCCGAGAAAATGACTGGTCCCCGGCCTTCGCCAGCCGAGTGATCGAGGAATACAAACGCTACCTCTACCTTTGTGCCCGAGCCGGTCATCCCTGCACGCCCAGCGATGAAGTGGATCAAGCCTGGCACCTCCATCTCTGCTACACCCGCTCTTATTGGGATGAACTCTGTGGGAAGGTTCTCCGGTTCCCCCTCCACCATGGTCCCACGGCTGGTGGAGATCAGGAGCAGGAAAAATTCGCGAACTGGTACGACCGCACCCTCGTTTCCTATCAATCGGCCTTTGGGAGCCCGCCCCCCGGAAACATCTGGCCCGTCACCGAAATACGGTTTTCCTCCAAGCCCCGATTTCGTCGACTCGATCTCTCGCGACACCTGGTTCTCCCACGACCCTCTCGGGCGATTCTGACAACGGCCATCGTACTGCCGGTTTCGTTGCTCCTCTATGGTTGCAGCACCCTTCTCGCGAGTGATACCGGCGACTTTCCGATTAGCATGATCATTCTGGGAGTCTTTTTGATACTCCTGGTCATCAAACTCAGCCTCTTGGGACGCGGCGGCGGGGGACGTGGAGGCTGGGGTGGAGGCGGTTGCGGGAGCAGTTGCGGCGGTGACGGTTGCGGGGGCGGTGGTTGCGGAGGGGATTGAAACACCAATTTTTTCCCATGCCTTTTCACATCGAATCCATCGAGACCTTCATTCGTCCCCTGACACCGGGGCGCATGGTTTTTTCCATCGGAAAACAGGAACCCGGATTTGTCTCCGGCGTCGGGGCAAAAACGCAGCCTCCTCGACGTCCCGGCGGCGTTGCCTTGTGTCGCTTGACGCTGAAGACGGACGACGGACGCACCGTGATCGGATGTTCCGGCGACCGCCCCAGCTATGGGTGGCTGGACAAACGGCCCGAGCGCGACCCGTTGACAAAATTGCGTGCCCTCATTGATCTGATGCACGCCGCCCGCGATGTCTGGATGGAGAATCCGACCTTTGACTCGCTGTTCGACCATTGGCTCGACCGACACGGAAATATCATGCAGATCGGCGCGGAGAGAGACCATGAGGCACTCACGGCGAGTTTTGCCTCGGCTTTCATCGAACGCGCTCTCATCGATGCCATCTGTCGGGCATCAGATAACCCTCTTTGGTCGGCGATCAAACAGGGTCAAGTCGACTTTCATCCGGAATCCGTTCACCCGGAGTTGAAGGGATACGAGATCGCCAAGCACCTGCCGAGCCGACCTCGGACGCAGTTTCTCATTCGTCACACCGTGGGCTTGAGTGATCCGCTGACCAATGCCGATATCAGCGAGCGAGTCGATGATGGTGAACCCGAATCACTGGAAGAATTCGCCAAGCGCGACGGTCTCCGCTATTTCAAAGTCAAGATCTCGGGAAACCCGGAAGAGGACATCGCCCGTCTCCGAAAAATCTGGGAAGTGATTCCGAAAACTCCCCAGACCGCGGTCACTCTGGATGGAAACGAAGCCTATCGGGATCTGGGAGCCTTTGCCGGATTCGTCGACCACTTGGAAGCCGAGGCCCCCGGCTTGTTCGATCACCTGCTTTTCATCGAACAACCCCTGACCCGTGAGCTAACTTTGGATCCGGCTTCGAAACCCTGGATCGCCAAGATCAGTGCCAAGAAATCCCTCGTCATCGACGAGGCCGACGGCGAACTCAGTGCCTTCCGGGATGCCCACGCCATCGGCTATGCGGGAACGTCGCACAAGAACTGCAAGGGCTTCTACAAATCCCTGATGAACCGCGCTCTTTGCCACTTCTATGAAAACCGGGACGGGGCCGATGTTTTCCTGACCGGCGAGGACCTCTCGCTGATGCCCATCGTGCCCCTGCACCAGGATTTCGCAGCCCTCGGTGTCCTGGGAATCGAACACTGCGAGCGAAACGGGCATCACTATTCCTATGGCCTTTCCCATCTCACCAAGGAAGAGAAGGCGATGATGCTCCGCGATCATCCCGACCTCTATGTGAAACGCCACGACGAGGTGTTCCTCAACATCGTGAACGGATCCGTTTCCTGCGCGTCACTTCAGGTGCCCGGATTCGGCGTCAAAACGTTACCAGACTGGTCGGCCATGGAACCAATGCAGTCCTGGATCGACTCCAACTATCCGGCTTGAAGCCGCCCGGTTCGCCATTACGATGGTGCCAGATGAGACGGACTTTTTTTCCAGGCTTGGCAGGAAGCACTGCATCGGCAGTGATGATGCTGGCGATACTGACCGCACTGAGCGGATGCAACCGGCACTTGGACATCATTCCCGACGCGCCCAATCCCGAGGACATTCCGCCGACGGATCCCTACCAGATGCCGCTGTTCTACCAGATCAGCACGGACCAGGCGGAGAGTCTCATCAAGAACAACCAGGAGATTTACGTGCTGGATTTCCGCAGTTCCGAAGCCTTCGCGGCCGGCCATTTGCCCAAGGCGATCAGCCTTCCCTGGCCCGACGAGAACTTTGTGGAGAAACTCGGCGCCATTGATCACGCTATCCCCATTCTGGGCTACGCCGACCTGACTCCGGAGTTGTTCAATGCCATTCTCAAGGTGCGAGAAATTGGTTTTCTCAACGTGCATTGGCTCAACCTCGGATTCTCCGGCTGGGTCGATGACAAAAAACCCGTCTTCGATCCCGAAGGCAATCAGCTGCCACAGGAAAAAGCCGATGAGCTTTCGGCTGCGGAAAAAGCCGCTGTGGCCCCGACCGCCCCGTGACACCTTGCTTCTCCCGAGTCACTCCGTCCAAGGCGTCAACAGTCGCATCACTTGGATGTCGACCTTGAGAAAGACGACCTGCATCGCATCAGCCTCGGCATACTCGGGCTTTCCGGTAGGACGCCAGGCGCCTATGCATTTCACTCCACCCGCGCCAATCGTAATCTGGGTAGTGATCGATTTGGCGTGAAACTCGGGCATTTCTACGGTCACCACATGACCCGAGTTCGGTGAAGTGACCGAGATCGGGCGCATGATGGGTGGTGTGGTGTGATGCTCCAGACTGAGATTGAGATCGATCGTATAGTCATCGGCACCGATCACGGGATCGACCTCGAAGGTGGTGCCGACATTCCGAGTTTCAAATGCCGCTGGAAGCACGGTTTTCTGCTCCTTGTCCCAATCGACTTCGGTCGGGTAGATCGTCTCGCTGATGTCCTCGG
>JAGROX010000429.1 GCA_020440025.1 Verrucomicrobiia bacterium | reverse complement strand
AAGGCTGTCAGAGTGGCGAGAAAAATGGAGCCATCAGTAACATTCGACTCGGCGATCTGCTGAATCGTTTCGCTCGCGGCAGAATCGGCGCTCCAACCGAGCGAGAGCACCACCTGACGTCTCACCATCAGGTCCTCGTCGTCTGCCAATGCCCGAACCTTGGCGAGTGCCGCCGCGTCTCCGGTTTTCAACCACGGCTCGTGCAGGCGCAAGGCGGTCTGTCGCACCCGCGCATCGGGATCGGACAAGGCATTTCCCGCGATCTCCGCAGTCATTGCCTCAAGCCCTTCGAGGGTCCACAGGGCATGAACCCGACCGAGCGCTTCGGGAGATTCTTTCGCGAAAGTTTCCAAGGCAGGGACCACGTTGCGATCTCCCCGGAGAATGAGCAGGCGCTGAGCGGTGTCGCGCCACCAGCCATTGGCGTGAGCTAGATGCGGCACCAACTCGGCAGGCGTCTGATCGAGCATCCGAGGGCGTTCGCCGGGAGCCTGCTTCTCATGGGAAATGCGGTAGAGCCGTCCATGTCGAATCACTTTGTCCATTCCCATGGACTCGATCCGTTCGACGAATTCCGGCCCTACCCACGGCGAGTCCTGAATGATCCCCCGATACATATCGACGACATAGAGACAGCCATCCGGCCCCGTCGCGGTGGCTACAGGGCGAGTATAGAAATCACGCGACGCAAAGAACTCGGCCTCGCCATCGATATTTTTCAACGACACGCCATCCGGGCCATTCTCAACACGAGCGCGACGCACGGTGTGGCTGCAGGGTTCGCACAACATCATCGCACCGCCCATTTCATCACCCGGCAGGGCATCGCCGCGATAGATGGAAAGCCCGCAGGCGCTCGTCCAACTGCGGCCCATGTTCTCCTGGCGATCTCCCACCGGAAAAATGGGATAGATCAACTGGAAAGCGGCGTCGGTATCAGGTCCGAGATTCGGTCGCTCGAAACGTTTCCATTGGTTCTTCTCCCCGATTAGATTCCAGTAGATCCACGGTTGCTGAAAGCCGCGCCCGGGAATGGAGTTCTGGGAATAGTAAGTGGTGCCCATGTCATCCATGCCCATGCCCCACTGATTGAACTCGTTGAGAATTTTCTCCGTTTTCCATTCACCTCCCGGCGCATAACGCACCCGCTCACCGCCCTGCGCGGTGTAGATCCAGTTGTCCAGCCCCCAGGTCAGTGCGCTGTCTTGGTGCTCGACGCTGTTCTGCGGCTTTCTCCCCTCTTTCACCAACAGTCTCTCGTCAGCCACACCATCGCCGGTGGTGTCGCGCAGACTCCACCAAGAGGCATCATCGGTCTCCTGAATGAGGATACGCTCATCGAGCGGGAGTATCATCCGGGGAAGCAGCAAGTTGTCGGCGAAAACGGTGACGCGATCCATGATGCCATCGCCGTCGGTGTCCTCGAGTCGCTTGATGCGTCCGTTCTTCGTTTCCTTGGTGCCGGTGCCGTGAGCATCCTGCATGTAGCTGTTCATCTCCGCCACGTAGAGTGCTCCGTTCGCATCCCAGGCGATCCAAACAGGTTCCTCGATGTCAGGTTCGCTGGCAATGGCGTCGGCACGATAGCCGGGCGGGAGTTCAATCAACGCGGTGCTCTCTTCAGGAGTCCGAATCGGGAAACGCATCTCCCCGGGTTTCATGGTGTCGACACTCGCGGCAGCTCCCTTCCATACGGTTTTTTCCGGAGTCGAAAGCGAGACACGATGCGCGTAGGGAAAGCCATCCGGCACCGGAATCGTCACGGTGCCCGTGGCCGCCCATTCTGCAGAACGCGCCAGCAGTGTTTGAAATCCGACGCAGTGAAGCGCGTCGGTATCTTCCTGCCCCTCGGTCCAGACGTGTCCCAGCGAAGTGGTCACGACCCGGCCTTTTCCGTAGTCGACCGTCCAGAGCACCGGCTCGTGAAAATCGCTCCCGCCCTGCTTCGGATCCGAATAGGCGCTGGCGAGAATGTTGAGATGCTCCGCCGGCCCACGCTGACCATGATACAGCTCATCTTTTCCATGTCGCCAGGCTACCGGCAGGTTCGCCAAAATGGGATGGTCGATTCGACGATTGATCACGGTGAACTCGTGCTTGGAACCGTGACCACTTTTCACTCCCTTCCCGGTTTCAGTGCCGGGAGCGATTTCCATGGGTTCGCCCGTTTCGGGATCGATGACGAGGCGACGTCCGAAGGGCGGCGGACGATACCCGAGGCCGAGCATGTCGTTGAATTCCGGCCAGCCACCGAATGCGTTGTTTGCCGCGTGGACATTGACGAGACCTCCGCCCCGATTGACGAACTCGACCAAGCCCGCCTTCACCTCATCGGGCCAGTCACCGCCGTTGTAGTCATTGACAACGACGTCGCAGGACAAGAAATCCGGTCGCCACGTATCCCAGGCTGCTTTCTGAGCGTCCTCATGCGCTCGGTTCGCCGCATCCCATGCCTTGATCGATTCCACCAACTCGATCTTCTCGGCATCCGTCATGTTGGGCGTTTCTCGAGGGCGTTTCTCGGGATAGCTCGGTGGACAGGTTGAGACGGTCACCGCAAATCGACCGGAAACCTCCAGTGTTTCCTTGAGGATGGGAGTCGTGCGCCGCCAGTCATGATTATTTCTCCCGGTGATAATGAGCACACGAAGCGGTGCCGTGTCCTCCGCAGGGGAAAATCCGGGGACCGCGAGAAGCACGAGAATAAAACAGAGAAGAGATCGCATCACTCGACATGAAGCCATCGAGTAACCCCAAAAACAAAGCGGGATTCATGGCGTGAAGCCGTTTGCTAAGAGAGAGCATCGCCGCCCCAAATCATGACACGAGCACTACGATTCGGGGGTTGCCCGGGATATCGAATTTCGCCATCATGCGCCGATGTCCACCTCTCGAACCTCCCTTTTTCGCATCGCGACGATGCTGATCGCCGCTTCCTCGCCAGCCTACGCAGCCCCCCTCGACGCTCTCTCAGATTCCTCAGGCCAACTCGGCACGCCCCT
>JAGROX010000428.1 GCA_020440025.1 Verrucomicrobiia bacterium | reverse complement strand
CATCGTTGAAGCCGATCTGATTCCCGTCGTCATCGAAAATCGTCAGGCCGGCATCAACGGGCGATCCCAGGCGTCTCGCGAAAATTTCAAAGGTCATCGGTTGGTTTCCGGTACCCTTTACCCGAAAGAAATCGACATCTCCCGGTCTTCCGATGGTGCCGTTGATGATGCCCGGCGGCTTCAGTTCGTTGGCCACTCCGATTCGTCCATTCTCTTCGCGTTCGGCATCCTCGGGAACGGTGTCGGCATGAAACGAGATCGAATTGGAGCGTCCCAACTCGGTGGTGGCAAACAGGCCGATGACGCCGGGCGTCTCCGGGATGGGATACCGCTTTTGATGATGCTCGTCCAGATTGCCGCCGTGGAAGACCAGGTCCACCTCGGATCCCGCCGTGCCGCCCAGCGGTGAAATGGCGGTCAGAAAAGGCAGCTCTCCTATGCTGATGCGGTAGACAAAATCCTCCCGGCCCCGGTAGATCGAGTCATGGACCCGGATCCGAAACTCCCCATCGCGAGGGATTTTGTAGAACATCACCGGATCGGGATCGAAACGATAGTCGTCGGCAAAGGCCAGCTCCCGCCCTCGGGTATCGTGCAGCGACACCACGGCTTGAAACCAACCGGGAACGGCATCGGCCAAGTAGGGAATCAGATTGCGGGCCTGAAGGGAAACCACCACTTGCTCGCCTTCTTTCGCTTCAAAGCTGAATTCGTCCACTTCGCCGGGAAGGATCCGACCGTTCACCGTCGCCGGAAGCGTGAACGTTCGCTGCCCGAGTGACTCGGTGGACTCATCCTGGCTGGCCGGGGCCGTGAGTCCGAGAAATCGGAACAGGTCGAAACGCCAGGGCTCGGGCTCAAAAATTTCGGGTAGTTCCCCGATGGCGAACCGCATGGGATTGCTCAATCCCGATGACGTTTCCAGTCGCCAGTAGCGAATTCCCGGGGCGGCGTCCCCTGCCACCGTAACCCGCACGCGAACGGTCTCTCCGATCTGAGTGTTGAGCTGTTGTTTCGGATCGTTGCGACGGCGCTCGTATTCCTCGATCTGACGCAGATTTTTCTCGGTCAACTCCACCTTGCTGAGTTGATCCACGATCATCGAACGCATCTCCTCGGCGGATCGCTTTTCCCCACCCCGGGGTTCCCGAAAACTCGGCTGAATCTCCCGCAGTTTGTCCCGATAATCGCTGATCACTTGGGCCGACGGCAGTTTGTTGTGCTCCAGAATCTCGGCGCTGACGCCTTCGCCCGAGACATAGACTCCGGTCGGATCATCCAGGTACTGCCCCCCCACCACCACTTCGAATGAGGTCCCCCGCTGCCCTCCCGCCGGATAGACGTAGCCAATACGGGGCGGTGCTGCCTGAACCTGAGTCAGGAAAATGACAGCAACCGCAGCAGCGGGAAATAGTAACTTCATCGGAACGGGGGAAGTTTTGAGAAATGAGATCAGACCAACTCTTTGAGCAGACCGCCCATGGGAACATCTTCGGTCTCGCCCGGCACCACATGGGTTGGGATGCCCTGAGGATGCGGAAGCTTCGAGTCCGCCGGAATCCCCAACTGGCCATAGATGCTGCCAATGACGTCAGCGGGGTAGACCGGTCGATCAGCGACCTCTTCGCCTTTCGCATCCGAGGAACCGACCACCTGGCCTCCCTTGAATCCGCCGCCGGCGAGGAGACTGGAGAAAACCTTGCCGTAGTGATGGCGACCGCCATTCCACGGAGACTCGGTCGCGACCCTGGGCGTGCGTCCGAACTCGCCGGTACACCAGACGATGGTGCTGTCCAGAATTCCGCGCCTGGAAAGATCTCCCAACAGCGCCGCCAACCCCTGATCCAGTTCGGGCAACTTCCGGTTCATGATCTGGAAATGCTGCTTGTGAGTGTCCCATCCCTTGTAGTTGATGGTGATGAAAGGCACGCCTTTTTCCACCAATCGACGGGCCATGAGACAGGACTGGCCAAAGGTGTTGCGCCCATAAAGATCCCGCGTCGTATCCGATTCCTGTCCCAGATCAAAGAGCTTGCCCGCATCGCCCAGGATCAATTCGTAGGCTTGCTGTTCGGAATCCACCACTGTCTTCAGGGTCGCGTTCCCCGGCAGTGCGCCGCCGAGGGTATTCAGGTTCCCCAGCAATTTACGCCGATTCTTCTGATGCTCCTCGGTGATCCCCGGAGTCACGATGCCCTCCACCTCGAAAATCGAGGACGCGGGATTCCCACCGGTGGCAAACGGCTTGTAGCGCGGCCCGAGAAAGCCCGCCTCGGAGAAGCGGCCCTGCGGTTCGGTCAGCACGACATAGGGAGGAATGAGCCCGGTGTACCCGGCGTCATACCCTTTGAAATAGGAAACGACTGCCCCGAGGCCAGGGAAGACGTCACGCTCCGACGCCCGTCCGGTCTGAACCAGATAGGCCGCCGTTTCGTGACCGTTGTTTCCGTGGGTCATGCTGCGGATGAGCGAGTAGTTGTCAGCCTGTTTGGCCAGTTCCGGCAGCAATTGACCAATGCGGATTCCATCCACATTGGTGTCGATGGTTTCATTCAGCGCCCCCGTGTATTCTCGACCGGCATCGGGCTTGGGATCGAAGGTGTCGATGTGGCAGGGCCCGCCCCAGAGCCAGATCTGGATCACCGATTTGGCGGCTCCTCCAGTTGCCAGGGGTGCCTCGGGTTCCGCCCTCACTCCCAGCGGTTCCATCAACAAGAGTCCGGCTGAACCATAGACGGAACGACGCAAGGCCTCGCGTCGCGTGATCGGCACTCCTCCAAAGGAATTGGTGAGTCGGGTGAGATCTCTGGAGAATTCCGACGACCGAAGGTTGTTCGAGGGTTTCATGATGGGATGGGGTTGGACTTTTCTGAAAAAACGGGGGCCGCGCCGACTTGGGGACGCCAAACTGACAAGTTAGTGATTGAAGTAGAATTCCGGCTGATTGATCAGCGCCCAGACAAGATCGGCTGCCAATTCTCGGGCGTGAACGGTGGTTTCCTGGGCGTGTGCTTCGATAGTTTTCCTCTCCGCCTCGGTGGGCATGCGGGAAAGCAGAGTGAGGTAGGCCCGCTCCACCAGTTCCCCGTGATCGTCACTGGAATTGCTGGCACCGGTCACCAGGGGACAGGCTTTGACCTTGTTGATGATATGGCTGGAATTCAGCAGATGGAGACTCTGTGCCGAACTGGTATTGCGACTGCGCTCCGATTCGAAGCCGGTATCCCGCGGCGGTCGACCGAACAACTCCAGAAACGAGCTGGTGATGCTGCCATCGGCCAGGGCGATCCCGCGCACATCATCCGGAATGAAGGTGAACGGCTCCGGAATCGGGCTGCTGTAGTCCTCCTTGGTCTGGGTGATCTGGTTCAAGGCGTCGATCAGAACCTCCGCCTCGAGCCGACGCAGCGGATAGTGGGCAAAATTCGCGACGGCCTCGGGCGAATCCTGTGCGGGGATCGACGACAACTGAAAGGTCTGCGAGTTGAGGATCACCCGAAACAGATTCCGCATGTCGCAGCGAGACCGGACAAACTCCTCCTGGAGAAATTCCAGCAGCGCCGGGTTTGAAGGCGGGTTGTCGGGACGGAAATCGTCAGGCTCGTGAACGATGCCGCGCCCCATCAGCCACGACCAGACGCGATTGGTGATGTTTCGGCTGAACCAGGGATTTTCCGGCCTCAACAACCAGTCGGCGAACACCAGACGAGGATCGTATTTCCCGGGCTCCAGAGTGACCGGGGTTCCATCCGGAAACATGGCCCCTTTGGCGAGCCCCTCCTCGTCAGCCGTGGGATCAAAATAGACGATCTCCTCCTTCCATTCCGCCGTCGGCTTGAAGGCCACCTGGGAGAAGAATCCCGCAAGGGCATCCAGCTTTTTCTCGGGCCATTGGTCGGCCCGTTCCCCCATGAAAGTCAGCGCCACCGTCGAGGCGATGCCCCGCGGGCTCCGATCCTGCATGGCCCGGAAGAAATTGACCTGCCCCTCGCGGAAGTTGCTGCCATTGGCCACCAGGATTTCATGAGAGAACTGATGAAAGGGCTTGTTCTCCCGGATGCTGTCATGAATCCAATGATGATAGGCCTGCACCGCGTTGGGCCAAAGCTTGATCGGAAACTCCGCCTTCACCCGCAGGATATCGCCCCACTTCATCGCCCAGAAGTCGGCGAACTCGGGCCGCTGCAAGAGATGCTCGATCACCACCGCCCGCTTTCTCTCATCAGCCGACGCCAGGAAATCGCGCGTCTCATCTTCGGTGGGAAGCGTGCCGATGGTGGCCAGGTAGGCCCGACGGAGAAACACGGAGTCCGAACAGAGATTCGCGGGCTTCAGGTTCAGTTCCGCCAAGCGGGCAAACACCCGCTCATCGATGCGGTCACTGGCCGTCAGATCCGGACCCGCCGGGACTTTCACCGGGCCCGATTCAAATACGGGATCAATGCCCCAGGCAGGGCCCGCGAGCAGGACAGCAGTCGCGAGGAGGAGGTAGAACCTGAAATTTGGCGTTGGCATCACGAATCCCTCCTTTCATCATCACCTTCGGCTTTCCGGAGTTGCGAAAAGGCCACGCCTTCGATCTCCACCAGGAGATCGGGCCGACACACATCGGCCTGAGCATAGATCGCCGGAATCTGACCGAGACGGCGCTCGCACACCTCTCGACATTTTTGGTAGTCCTCCAAGTGCTTCACATAGACGCGGATCTTGGCGAGGTCCGCCAGAGTCGCTCCCGCGTCCGCCCAGCCCTGTCGGGCAAAATTTTCGGCTGAAATCAGCTTCTCGATGTTGTCCAGCGTCTGCTCCGTCTGTCCCGCCGCGTCTCCGATGTGAACCGTCTCGGAATTCACGATACTTGCAGTGCCCGACACCCAGGTCGTCAGGTGGTCGCCGATCCGAATCGCCATGGCCCGAGCAAACTTCGGACTCTTGATGGAATACTCCTTTGGATAGTCGAAAGCGGAAGTCTGCTGAGGATTCTCCAGAGACAGAATCTCCACATCCTCGCGGTCCGTCTGAACCGAGAGACTGGTCGTGACCAGTCCGTGCTCCAGCGTGCCAATGCCGGTGCTGGCCGGGTAGATGGCGTGCCCGATCTGCTGTTTGGCCAGCGGATTGGCGTTGAAATCATAGTTCTCGAAAAAATCCGTCCGCGCTCGATTCAGCTCCCGATAGCGCTCCACCCCCTCCTCGACTTCCACAATCCCGCCCTGATAGAGCCACACCCGGACCACATCGGCAAAGGAGGCATGGACCGCTCCAAGCACCTTTCCGAGAGCCGCGAAGGCTTCCTCCGCCTGCTGGTAGGCGCTTCGTTTTCCCTGATTGATGGATCCAGCAGAGGCGTGAATCCAACGGATCCCGTCATGCTCCACCGTCACCAAGTGGGGACCGTGATAGCCAACGGAAACCGTCTTCGTACTGATGGCCCAGGCCTCCACCGCCAGCCCGGCCCCGCAGCACGGCGGCTGAACCACGAACAGCGTCAGCGGCATTTCCTCGCCAAAATAAGCTTCAAAAAGTTGGCGCGCCGCAGGCACATCCGACGCATCCGCAATGAAGACCGTCTGCATGGTCACGGTCATCGGCTCACCCTGCTGACGCAAAATCGCCCGAATGGTGGAAATCGTTTCCCAAGCCTGATCCCGGAAATCTCCGCCACCTTCCGGCGTGACCATCAAGGCCAGTCGTTTCAGCCCATCATACTTGATGACAGTGTGCTGCTGCTGCCCCATCAGGCACGGCGGCATGTCCGGGGCGATGCGATGGGAACCATTCCCCTGATGGGAACAGGTTCCCCCCTGACAACCTCCCGCGGCAAGAACCCGCGCCGGTGCCAATTGATAACAGATGGGAGTTTCTGGGGATTCTTCACTCATCTGTCTAAAAGCTTTCATCACGAACTGGATGGGAAAGACTCACCAAGAGAATTTCCGCGACTATTGACAACCGTAGAGGATTTTGCGCTGATCGATCTATGCACCGATTGGCCACAGCGAGGCCTCTATTGATCAGGTAAAATTCCTGCATGGCAATATTGTTGCATGAGAAATACAACAAAAGCGTCGAGTTGCGCAGGATGCGCTGAGTCTCAGTCTCATCATGCGGTTATCGATACTCAGGTTCCCCACTGAATCGTGAACCTCGTCTCAGGAAAACCAGGGATCCCCCTCAAAGAAAAACCAGCCATCTCATTCATGAAACCCGTCGCCCGCTCTATCGCCCTATCCATCATCGCCGCTCTGTTAGCCGGATGCGGGGGAAACGAAACCACTGACACCGAGAAACAGGTTCAGGCCAGGTTGAAGGCCGAGTTGGAAAAAATTCAGGCCGCCCAGGCAGCAACGCCCAGCAGCCAGTCACCGGCCGTCAGTGCGGCGACCTCCTCATGGCCGGAGGCGAAAGTGCCAACCGCCATCCCCACGATCGAAGAAGTCGCCGTCCTCACCGATGCTCCCCAAGTTCCCCCTCCCATCACCCGAACGGAACCCGCCAAGGTCATCGTAAACCTCGAAGTCACCGAAGTGGTGAAAGAGATCGCGGAAGGGGTCGAATACACCTTCTGGACCTTTGGTGGAAGCGTCCCCGGAAAGTTCATCCGGGTTCGCCAGAATGACTACATCGAGTTCCACCTGATGAATCATCCGGACTCGAAAATGCCCCACAACATCGATCTTCACGCCGTCACCGGCCCAGGAGGCGGGGCAGCGTCATCTTTCACGGCACCGGGTCACGAGTCGGTCTTTTCCTTCACTGCGATGAATGCCGGTCTCTATGTTTACCACTGCGCCACCGCTCCCGTGGGCATGCACATTGCCAACGGCATGTATGGGCTCATCCTCGTTGAACCCGAGGGAGGCCTGCCGCCGGTCGACAAGGAATACTATGTGATGCAGGGAGATTTCTACACCTCCGGCAAATATGGTCAGGCCGGTCTCCAGGCGTTCAGCATGGAGAAGGCGCTGGAAGAAAACCCCGACTATGTCGTCTTCAACGGATCGGTCGGCGCCCTCGCTGGCGACAACGCCATCACGGCAGATCTCGGCGACACGGTCCGTCTTTTCATCGGAAACGGCGGACCGAATCTGGTGTCCTCCTTTCACGTCATCGGCGAAATTTTTGACGCGGTCTATCCCGAGAGCGGCAGCAACGTCAATCACAACGTGCAGACCACCCTGGTTCCCGCCGGCGGTTCCGCCATCGCGGAATTCAAGACTGAAACGTCCGGCACCTTCATTCTCGTGGATCACTCCATCTTTCGCGCCTTCAACAAAGGTGCCCTCGGCATGTTGAAAGTCGGTGGAGAAGAGAACAAGATCGTCTACTCCGGCAAGATCGACGATCGGATTTACCTGCCGGAAGGCGGCACCATTCAGACCATTCCTCAAACCACCAAGCTGACTCCGCCAGCGACCAACAAACAGGAACGCATCGACGCCGGGAAAATCGTCTACTCCCAGGTTTGTCTCGCCTGTCACCAGGCCAACGGACAGGGAATTCCCCGCGCCTTCCCGCCTCTCGCTGAAGCAGACTATCTCAACGCGGATACCAACCGGGCCATCAGCACCGTGCTTCACGGCTTGTCCGGAAAAGTCGTCGTGAATGGCGAAACCTACGAATCCATCATGCCCCAGCTTGGCTTCACCAACGAACAGGTCGCCAACGTGCTGACCTACGTCTACAACAGCTGGAACAACAACGGCACCGAAGTCACCCCGGAAATGGTCGAAGCCGTTCGCGCCGCAGGAGCGCCCGCCGTCACTCCGGGAGTGGAGTGAGATGGGCCAATGACAGGCTCCCCTTGGAAGCTTTCTGCAAACTTCGAATCCGGCAGACCGTGAAAACACTCTTCATCGTTCTCGCGGTTCTGCCGATTCTCGCCACCTCCTCCCCCAACGGGGAAGACATGGTCCTCATCCCGGGCGGCAGCTACACACCTCTCTATGAAAAAGATGCCGCCGCAGTGACGGTCGAGCCTTTCTACCTCGATGTCAGCCCGGTGACGAACGGCCAGTATCTCGAGTTCGTCCGGGCTCATCCCGAATGGCGCCGCTCTCAGATCAAGACCCTGTTTGCCGACGCCAACTATCTGAAACATTGGGCGGGAGATCTCGATCTGGGGCCCGATGCCGCACAACTGGCCGACGCTCCCGTGACCAACGTGTCCTGGTTCGCGGCTCGCGCCTATCTGAAGACTCTGGGTAAACGGCTCCCCAACATGGACGAGTGGGAGTATGCCGCCTGCGCCGACGAAACGCGACCGGACGCCACTGCCGACCCCGAATTTCACCGGCGCATCCTGAACTGGTACGGCAAGCCCAACACCGAAAAATTCCCCACCGCCGCCAGCTTCCCTGCCGACGTCCGCGGAGTTCGTGCCCTCCACGGCCTCGTCTGGGAGTGGGTCCGCGATTTCAACAACGCCACCGTGACCGGAGAATCCCGTGGCGACACCACCCTGGAGCGAAACCTCTTCTGTGCCGGTGGCGCCCTCTCCGCCGGCGATCCGTCCAACTACGCCGCCTTCATGCGCTACGCCTTTCGCTCTTCGCTGAAAGGAAACTACGCCGTGGGAAATCTCGGTTTTCGCGGCGCGCGCTCCTTCAACCCCACGCCCGACACCAACCCCACCCCATGAAACTTCCCATTCTCACCCTTCTCACCACCCTCCTCGCTTTCCCGGTTCTCGCCGAGGATCGCGCTGCCGCGACCACGCTGCCGGCCGAAAAGCCTGCCGTCGCCGATGGTTCCATCTATGATCTCACCTCCGAGTGGCACGATCAGGACGGAAAAAAAATCACCCTCTCCGATCTGGGTGACAAGGTCCGCGTCATCGTGATGGGCTACACCAGTTGCAAGTACGCCTGCCCCCGCCTCATCGCCGATCTCGTGGCCATCGAGACCGAGGTGAAAAACGACACCGCTCTCTCTGCCCAGGTTGGCTATTCCTTCATCTCCATCGATCCCGAGAAAGACACGCCCGAAAAACTCAAAGCGTTGGAAACCCAATACCAATTCACCCCCGACCACTGGAAACTGCTCTCCGGCGATGAAGATGGCGTGCTCGAACTCGCCGTCGCGCTCGGTATGAAATATCGCAAGACGTCGCCCCTCGATTTTGCGCATTCGAACATCATCACCGTGCTGCGCCGCGACGGCTCCATCGCCCACCAGCAAGTCGGTCTGGAAGCAGACAAAACGGATACCCTGACCGCCATTCGCAGCGCCGCCGAGGCGCCTTAAGGCGTCACTCAACCGGGTCGGAACGAAAAGAAACCGGATCACTCCGATGCCCGCGACCGATTCCCAGATCGACGACCTCGTTTACGACTCAACCCCGAGGAAATCACCCTGGTCAAAGCCTCGGCGTGATCGCCGAATGGAGGAGTGAGGACATCGGAGAGAGAATCGTGGGTAGGGGCGCCTCGCCGAGGCAGCTGCCCGTCGGCAGCGGGTTGTACTCATCCAGGGGGGTGGCGAACGCCTCTCCCCGAGGCGTCCCTTAGCGAGCGCCCCTACCACGCGAAAACTCAGGGAAGTGACGGCAAAGAAGAAGACGACAGGCCACCACCAGGCGAGTGGCCGTGATCCGCGTCGTCAGGGCGCCGTCGGCATCGTTGGCGATGAGTCGTTCCCGATGATCCGTGGAAAAAGCCGCGAGATCGTCCTGGCTGACTTCTTTGTCATCGAACGGTGTGTCCAGGGAAGTGCTCAGATTTCTCACGTTGATCTCAGGGGTTTGAGATGGGCGCCTGACGGGTGGTGGTAGCCAAGCGGCCTGCGGACCCACCTCCCCTGCCCAGACATGTTGACTACCGTCGTAGTCATATTGGGCAAATTGCAGGCCAGAATGACAAGCCAAAATTTCCACGATTGAGAAAATCTTTCCCAGCCATTCTGAAAAACCCTAGAATCACGAAAACCCAAAATAGTTCAGCCGCGCAACTGAATGGGAATCTCCTCCCACCCCTTCCGGACATCCCATGCCCATTTCGAAAATTCGGAATCTCCTTCACCCCACTGAAGAGGGTATGGTCCGCGATTCGACAGGGTTGAATCCGAATACCCGAGAGAGGCGCCGGGAATGCGATCATCGTTCGGTCGATTCCACCACTTTCACCAGTCGGGCGGTGAGTTTCGCGGCTCCGAACTTGTACAAGTGATCAGGATTGGCAAAATCTTCGTGGAGGAATTCGTGATCTCCCCCGTGGTGAATGTCCAGAAAGGTGACCCGGTCGTTTGCCTCGGCCAACGTCTGAAGACGCGCCACCAACTCACGGTAGTCGGCATGACCCGTTCCGTCGAAATCCGCAGCGGCGGCTTTTTGAACCAGAGGATGGTAGGGCGGGGTAGACAACAACAGTTGAATGCCGTGATCGGTGATTGCGTTGATTAGACCGTTTCTCCATCCGCGTCAGTTTAGTGATAAGAGATTGGCGCTCAACTCTCTGAGGGTCTTTCGGCGCCTTTGATCGTGGAGGAGATGGCTCCCCGGCGGTCAAAAGAGAAAGCACCGCAATTCCTGTCTTCGAAAAGCCGCATTCTGCGGGCACCACTTTTATCCGCAAACGACATCCTCTGAGGAGCGCAAATTCTGCTTCCAGACATTTGACACTCTCAATCTTTAAATTATTTTAATTATGATTATTATTAAAATAATACCCGCTGGAAAATTCTGCGTTCCCAGTTTCCTCGTCCTCCACTCCATTCTCTCCAACCCCCATGTCCAATCCAGCGCCCTCCAAAAGCTTTACCACCGTCCTTGATGGATTCCTCCATGGCTCGCTGAAAGGTGACGACGAATCCATCCGGCGGGGACGTCTTCAGATTCGCTTCGGTGTCCTCGGTGGGGCCATGGCGATTGCCTATTCGGCCTTCTTTTTCTTTCTCCAACACTATTGGGGGGGAGCCATCGTGGCGACCAGCGGACTCGTGCTGATGCAATTGCCCTGGATCATTCGTCTCACCGGGAATCTGGATTTCAGTGGTCATGTCTATGGGGCGGTGCTCGTGCTTTGCTTCGCGGGCATGTGCGCCGTCGGAGGAGGACTTCAGGGGTCCGCCAACGCCTGGCTGGCGGCCATTCCCGTCTGCGCCTTGCTGCTTATGAGCTTGCGCCCCGCTCTGGTTTGGACTGGCATCTGCTTTGTCACCATCGTCTCCTTCGCGGTCCTGGAATTGAACGGTCAGGGGTTCTTGAAGACCTTCGACCCGAGCACGGAATCTTCCATCGAAGCCGCTTCCCAGATCGGGCTGATCCTTTTCCTGACTTTCATCGGCCTGCTTTTCGAGCAAAGTCGGATCGAGGCCTTTGAGCGCCTCAAGGTCAGCAACGAAAAACTCGTCGAAGCCAATGGCGAACTCACTGACTTAAACCGCCAGAAAAACGAGTTCCTCAACATCGCTGCCCATGACTTGAAGAACCCCCTCTCGATCATCTGCGGCTATGCTGATCTGCTCCGCGATCTCGAAAGCCCCACGCTGGAACAGATCCGGACCCAGGCTTCGGAAATTCTTCGTTCGGGCAATCACATGCTGGACATCATTCGTAACATCCTCGACGTCCGCGCCATCGAGGATG
>JAGROX010000427.1:2529-4132 GCA_020440025.1 Verrucomicrobiia bacterium | reverse complement strand
TCCTCATCCACGAGAAGAAGATCTCCAATCTCAAGGACATGCTTCCTCTCCTCGAGAAGGTGGCTCAGTCCGGTCGTCCGTTCCTCATCATCTCCGAAGACATCGAAGGCGAAGCCCTCGCGACTCTCGTGGTGAACAAGATCCGTGGCACCCTCAATGTCGCCGCCGTCAAGGCTCCTGGTTTCGGTGATCGCCGCAAAGCGATGCTCGAAGACCTCGCCATCCTCACCGGTGGTCGCGTCATCACCGAAGATCTCGGCATCAAGCTGGAAAACGTCGGTCTCGATGACCTTGGTTCCGCCAAGCAGGTCAAGATCACCAAGGAAGACACCACCATCATCGAAGGTGAAGGCGGCAGCGATGCCATCTCCGGTCGCGTCGGTCAGATCCGTCGTCAGATCGAGGAAACCACGTCCGACTACGATCGCGAAAAACTTCAGGAGCGCCTGGCGAAACTCGCCGGCGGTGTTGCGGTCATCAGCGTTGGTGCTGCGACGGAAACCGAAATGAAGGAGAAGAAGGCTCGCGTCGAAGACGCCCTNNCGCGCCGCCGTGGAAGAAGGTATCGTCCCTGGTGGCGGCACCGCTCTCATCCGCGCCCAGCAGGCCATCGGTGATCTCGGTCTCTCGGGAGACGAAGCCACCGGAGCCGCCATCGTGGCCCGCGCCATCGAGGAACCCCTTCGCACCCTGGCCGCCAACGCCGGTCGTGAAGGTGCCCTCATCGTGGAGCACGTGAAGCGTGGCACCGGTAACGAAGGCTACAATGTCGCCACCGACACCTACGAGGATCTCGTGAAAGCCGGTGTTGTCGATCCGACCAAGGTGACCCGCAGCGCTCTCCAGAACGCCGCGTCGATCTCCGGTCTCCTGCTCACCACCGAATGTCTCATCGCAGACATCCCGGAAAAAGCTGAGCCCGAGGCCCATGGTCACGACCACGGCATGATGTAATCCATCACTCCAACTTTCGAGAACCGGCCTCGTCGCTTCATCGCGATGAGGTCGGCCCTCCTCGAAAGACCGCTTCTTTTTCTCGCAGTCACTCGCAAGAGGCCACTGCGAAATCTCAAGCACCAAGCCGGGTGGTTTCGCGAAAGCGGAGCCACCCGGTTTTTTTGGTGAAACCATCTGAACTCGGGGAAGTTCAATCGCCAATGCCATCGCGTGTCCCATTCCTTTTCGCCATCCTCCTCATTGCTCTCGCCCTCAGTAGTTTCTCGGAACTCCGCGCGGAAAACTGGCCCCGGTATCGCGGTCCCAATGGCTCGGGCGTTTCCATGGAAACGACCATTCCCCTGACGTGGTCAGCGACGGAAAATCTCGCCTGGAAACTTGATCTGCCCGGCGCCGGTTCATCCTCACCCATCGTCTGGGGCAATCGCGTTTTCGTCACCTGCTACTCGGGCTATGGCGAAGATGGCGGAGACCTCCTGAGCCTGAACCGGCATTTGCTCTGCATCAATACCGAAACCGGAAAGATCGTCTGGGAAAAAACGCTGCCCGCTCCCCTGCCCGAAGATCCCTACCAGGGTTTTATCGGCGAACATGGTTACGCCAGCCACACTCCGGTGACCGATGGCGAGCGGATCTTTGCCTTCTT
>JAGROX010000427.1:0-2492 GCA_020440025.1 Verrucomicrobiia bacterium | reverse complement strand
CAGGATGTCGGTAGCCGTCTCAGCAGCAAGGGCTGGGGTTCCGCCACCAGTCCCATCGTCTACGGCGACACCGTCATCGTGAATGCTGCCGAAGAATCCAATGCCATCTACGCCTTCAACAAAGTCACCGGCGAGCAAGTCTGGAAAGCCGAAGCGGGATCGCTCGTCTCCATCTATGGTGCGCCCCTGATTTCTCCCGTTTCCGATGATCGGGATGACCTCATCGTCACCGTTCCCGGCGAGATCTGGGGCCTGAATCCCAAGACCGGAAAACTGCGCTGGTATTCAGCCATCGAACTCACCGGCAACATCGCCGCCAGTCCCGTCCTCGCCGGAGATCGCATCATCCAGTTTGGCGGCTACCCCCGAACCATGGGCGTCGGCCTGAAAACCGGAGGAGATGGCGATATGACCGCCACCCAGATTCTGTGGCAAAACAATGACGCCAAATCCTACCTGACTACCCCGGTCTTTCACGAAGGAAACCTCTACTGGGTTACTGATCAGGGCATCGCCTGTTGCGCGCATGCCGACACCGGCGAGTTGATTTACGAGCAACGTCTCGACACCGCCTCCGGAGGCGGTCGTGGCAAGCCATTCTATGCCTCGCCCGTGTTGGTGAATGGTCACCTCATCGCCGTCAGCCGTACTGCCGGGACCTACGTCATCACCGCCAAGCCGGAGTTTGAACTACTCGGCGTGAATTCCATCGCTGGAGACGACAGCCGTTTCCATGGAACACCTGCCATCAGTGACGGCCGCCTCTTCCTGCGCTCAGAAAAGGCGCTCTATTGCATCAGCGCAAAGAAGTAGCGTCCTCACATTTTGAACGCCCGAATCGGGAGTTCGCCAACTCACCGCTATTCGCGGAGAGAATTGGCGTCATCAAACCATTCGAGTTCCGATGGCAGGCCGTCCGTCGGCGCGAATTCCAAATGAATCACTCGACGATGACTCCCCTCGGTAGGCGTCGCCCGGCGAGAGGAATGAAGAATCAAAGGTCGCATCAGGAGGATGTCTCCCGTTTTTAGCGCACAGGTCACTTCTCGATTCTTTCCTACCCACCTATCGATCTCCGGCGACTTCAATCGCCCGGAAGCATGTGAACCAGGAATGACCAAAAGGGGGCCATTCCCTGTATCGGCATCGTCCAGATGAATGCGCAAGGTTGCCATACGACCAAGCAATTCGGCCGGAGCTTGGACATGGGGAACCCCATCTTTCTCCGACCAATTGCGAAAGTTCGGCGGGCAATTCCTCGATCTTGCTTTCACCGCAATGGACAAGTCCTGATGCCACCCCACGGACCAGTTGGCCCCCGGCAACTTGTCGAAGAGAATCGATCGCACCAACTGAAAGGAACCATCAATGGCCTGACCAACCAGTTGCCCAATCGGTTCGCTCCTCGCCAGTTGCCCGACTTCCGGGCAACGACTTGCAAGGGAACGAATCCCGAAAGGCTTCAACGCCTCCTCGCGAACGGCGTCAGCGATGCATTCCCGCAGACGCTCCACCCTGTCCAGAGGAACCACTTGGCGACAAACGACAAAGCCGTCTGCCGCCAACGTTTCCATTTCCTCGGCGGACATCTTCACCCACGACGACGCGCCTGCGTCTTCAGGCGCAGACCATTGAGGCGAATGAACCCCGTGGCATCATCCTGATTGTAGGCCTCTTCGGTGCCGCCCTCCATGCTGGCAACCGCCTCGTCATAGAGGCTCATCGGAGACCGCACGCCGGCGGCCATCACGTTGCCCTTGTAAAGCTTCACACGGGTTTCTCCAGAAACCGTCTCCTGGCTCTGCGTCACCAGAGACTGAATCGATTCCCTCTCGGGAGCGAACCAGAAACCGTTGTAGACCAACTCGGCATACTTCGGGATCAGCGAATCACGCAACCGCATGACCTCGCGATCCATCGTCAGACTCTCGATCCAGCGATGCGCATGGAAAAGGATCGTCCCCCCAGGAGTCTCGTAGACTCCCCGGCTCTTCATTCCGACAAAACGGTTTTCCACCATGTCGATCCGACCCACGCCGTGAATGCCAGCGAGATGATTCAGGACCTGCATCACTCCGAGCGGACTCAACAGGGTATAGCCGTCGACTTGACCCTGTTGGGTCGCGCCGACTTTCGAGAGAATCTCTTCCAGACCATCCGTCATCAGGCCGACACAATTGCCTTTTTCCCAGAGCAACTGCACATATTGAGGCGCATCAGGCGCGTCCTCGGGAGAAACGCTGAGAACATACATGTCGCGGCTTTCTTCTGCCGTGGCATCGAACCAGGGATCTTCCAACACTCCACTCTCGAAGCTGATGTGCAGCAGATTACGATCCATGCTGTAGGGCTTCTTGGCCGAAGCCTGCACGGGAATGTTCATCTCCGCCGCATACTCGATCATCTCTTTTCGACCGGGAAACTGATCGCGAAAACGCTGTTGCCGCCACGGGGCGATCACCTCAATATTCGGTGCCAGCGAGGCGGCGGAG
>JAGROX010000426.1:3186-4662 GCA_020440025.1 Verrucomicrobiia bacterium | reverse complement strand
TTTCGGTGACCTGAGTGCCGAACTGCTTCACTTCCTGGAGCACCTCTTTGGGGAATTTCAGCGGCAAGTCGTATTGGCGGAGCACCGCAAGCATGTCCACGCCCTCGGCCGTGGGTGGCCCCAGCACCTCGGTGATTTCGCCCTCGGGACTGGTGTGACGGGATTCCCAATGGCGGATCTCGACCACGACTTTGTCTCCCACCCGGGCCTCCCTCCCCACGTCCTTGGGTTGGGGAACGAGGATGTCGTGCTGCATCCGGGGATCGTCAGGCACGACGTAGAGGAAATTGGGGCCGCGTTTCAGCGTGCCCACCATCTGACTCCGACGCCGTTCCAGCACCCGAACCACGGTTCCCGAACTGGGTTTGTCGCCCGAGGCCAGGCGCTTGCCTTTGGCGCGAACATCCAGGCGAACGAGGACGTGGTCGTCATTCATCGCCGTACCAGTCTCACTCGCCGGAATGGGAATCTCCTTCATGCCCGGGTCATCGGGGGTGAGGAATCCCCGGCCTCCCCGAGTGACCTGGAGTCGGCCGGGAATGAGATCGGCCTCCTGCGGCAAAATGTAGCGATTTCCCTTGATGCGGGCGATCCGTCCGGACCGCTCCAGTTCTTCAAGAGTTTCCTGAAGTCGTTGCTGTTGATTTCGAGGGAGTCCCAATCCTCTCAGCAATTCGGGAACATTTGAGGGCACATAGTCTTTCAGGCCCAGTAGTTTCAGCAACTCTGCTTCCATGTCATTCTCGAGATGGTCTCGATCTTTATCTTCTTTCACTAGTATTACGGGTTACCGCGATGCTCTGCGATGGCAAAGTGAGCGGTTTTACGCCAAAGAGACCGATGTTGGTCTCGTCTTCAGATCGGCAAGCATTGCCCATCTGGATTCTTGGCGATGTTTTTTTGGGGTTGATGGCGGACGAGATGTCGAAGGAATCAGAAACGTTTCCTGATTTCCTGCGATTGGGTCCTTGCCAATGAACCCCGAAACTCCTTGAGGAGATCTGCAGCGAAATGACTAACAGGTCATCTCGAATTTCTGGCGATGACTGACTGAAGGGACGTCCTTCAAAAATCAGTGGAATCAATTTCAGCGAGGTGTCTGTCGCCGGGTTGTTATCCAAAACCTCCAGATCCCTTGCGGGTTTCTCTGGATGATTGTCGTCCGGATTCCGAAAGTGTCAAACGTCGGCTAACGATGCCGCCATTCACGGTCACTGTTCCGAGTCATCGGAGTCAGCAAAAAAAGAGCCGGTAAGAATCTGGGAACAGTTCTCGCAGAACACCGAACCGATGAAGGCCCGGTCTTTGTGACAGAGGTTTCCAGATTCCTATCCGACAAATGGTGTCGCTGTGCCAAGGGGAGATTCACTCCCCTCGTTCACAGGAAAATCGTGACCGGTGGGCAAGATGCCGATCGGTCAGTCGATGGCGTCAATGGGATTACCAGCGACCGCCGCCGCCGCCACTGCTGCGACC
>JAGROX010000426.1:0-3029 GCA_020440025.1 Verrucomicrobiia bacterium | reverse complement strand
TCTTCGATCGCTGCGTTCATGGATTCTTTCGAGTCCATCGTCACAAACGCGAATCCACGCGGGCGGTTGGTTTCGCGATCCATGATCACTGCAGCGTCGGTCACTTGACCAAACGGAGTGAAAAGGTCACGAAGGCTGGCTTCGTCGATGTCGAAGGAGAGATTCCCCACGTACATTTTGGTATTGCTCATGATGTGTGATTTTCTAGCCGATATGTTCTGCCTTTTCTGAGTCTGGTCCCGAGAGTCGAGTTTAAAATCACCATCAAATACGAAGACTTACCTGATGACCTGCCTAACCTGAATTCTTACAGAGCTCGTGCTCGATGCGTCGACAGTCGCCGCAATCCCCCAGAAAGCAACCGGTGGGTTTCCCGCTTCTCTTACCTTGCTTTTTCCAATTTAGAAGAGAAGCACCTAGCGAGCGAATTGCACGGCGGCGGGGATTGCGTTATGAGAAAGGAACGACTTCCATGGAATCCCCTCCTTTTCATCGCCCCGCTGCTGCATTTCCTCCCCCACGACCGGTTGCCGAAGGGGCGACATTGGCAGTGGTCGCCCCCTCGGGTGCCTTCAACCGGGAACGATTTGACGAGGGCATGGCTATCCTACTGACCCGCTACGATATCGTCTATGGGGAGGCCCTCTTTGAGAAATCAGGCTACTTCGCGGGTTCCGACGCCTCCCGCGCCGAACAATTGCGAGCGGCAATCGAGAATCCCGAGGTCGACGCCATCCTCTGCGCGCGAGGCGGCTACGGAGCCACCCGACTGCTTCCCGAATTCGATCCGGCCGACATCGCCGCAGCCAACAAGACGCTGGTCGGGTTCAGTGACATCACCGCCCTGCACGGCCTGTGGGCACGAGCCGGGGTCCGATCCATCCACGCGCCGATGGTCGCCTCCCTCGCGAAAGCCAGCGAACACGTGATCGCCGAGTGGTTTCGTACCTTGGAAGGGCGCGACGGTCCGGAATCGTGGAAGGCGGAAACGATGGTGGCAGGTTCCGCCGAGGGACGGCTTTTCGGCGGGAATCTCGCCGTGCTGGCGTCTCTGGTCGGCACCCCCTATGCGCCGCCGCTGGAGGGATGTGTCCTTTTCCTCGAGGATGTCGGCGAACGCCCCTATCGGGTGGATCGCGTGCTGACAAGCCTTCGCCAGGCCGGATGGCTGCAGCGTTGCGCCGGATTTGTGATCGGAGCCTTTACCGAAGGTGATCCGGGACCGGATGGCGTTTCCATTGATGATGTCATCCGCGACCGCCTCGGCGACATCGGGGTTCCGGTCGTCACCGGATTTCCCGCCGGCCACATCGATGACAACGAGCCGCTCACCTTCGGGGCACTGGCTCACATCGGTGACGGCACGGTGACCATCGACGCCTGACCGTCCCGGGCGAAATCGACTTTTTTCCGCCCAGAGGCAATTTTTTCTTGCGCGGATTACACATGTAAGATTTAATCCGGATTACAGGTGTAAGATTTCACCCGAAAGTCTCATGGCGAAGAAAGAAGAAGTTCCCAAAATCTCTGACGCGGAGTGGATTGTGATGCGGGTGTTTTGGTCTCGCGGCGAATTGACCTCCGGCGACGTGGTGGAGGAATTGGAGAAGGATTCCGATTGGAAGCCGAAAACGATTCAGACCCTGATCCGACGGCTCGTCCAAAAGGGCGCCCTCGATTTCGAAAAGCAGGGACGGGAATACCTCTATCGACCTGCGGTGACGGAGAGCGCCTGTGAGCAGGCCGCCAGTCGCCAGTTTTTGGACCGCGTTTTTGATGGCAAGATGGCGCCGTTTTTGGCTACCTTTGTCGAAAGCGCCAACTATTCGGACGAAGACATCGCCGAATTGAAGCGAATCCTGAATGAGGGCACAAATGATGGAACCGATACTTGATTCCCTGATCTCCGCCGGTTCCTGGACCCTGCGAAACACGCTGGAAGCCAGTGTTTTCATCGGCTTTCTCCTCTTATTGAGCTTCGCCTTCGGCAACCGACTCTCCCCGGTGTTGCGAGCCATGCTCTGGGCGGTGGCGGGGCTTCGATTGATCCTGCCCTTTGCCCCTCCCAGTGCCCTGAGCGTGTTCAACCTTTCTCCCGCCATCACTCAGCCATCCGTGGCCGATCAGGTTCCCGATCGCGTGGTTGAGTTCTCGGCAATGACGAAGGCGGAAGTTGTCGCGGTGCCGGAACTGACTTCCGGATTCACCATGACCCTGCCGAGCTGGGGCTTGGTCCTCAGCCTGATTTGGCTACTCGGAGCGGTGACCTTGATCAGCCGAGCCGTGGTGCGACAAGTGCGGGCTGCGCGAGTCATTCGTGGACTGCCCGTCATTCATGAGCCGGAATTGAACCGCTTGCTGAAGGAATGCGCTCGACAGGTGGGGGTGCGACTGAAGCTGTCATTCGTCGCCGGCCCTCCCGGCACCGGAGTGGCGATTTTCGGATTCCTTCGGGAAACCCATCTCATCGTACCGGCGGATCTCCCCACCCGCTATTCGGCAGCGGAAATTCGCGGCATTCTCCTCCACGAGCTGGCTCACGTTCGTCGGCATGACCTTCTGTCGAACTGGATTGCCCTCATCATTCAGAGTCTCCACTGGTTCAATCCTCTCGTCTGGTTGGCCGGCCGCCGCTTCCTCGCCGATCGCGAAGTGCTCTGCGATCGCGTGGCCCTGCGCGGAGTCCCCTCGCCCGCCCGTCGCGAATACGGTGCCGCCCTCATCAAGGCGCTGGAACTGAGCCGCGCTCCGAAACCTTGCCCAGCCCTCGTCCCTTTCATCTCCCGTAAATCTGAACTCCAACATCGATTGAAAATGATCGCAAAACCCCACTCCCCCAACCTCACCATTCAACTCGTCGCCGCCGGATTGGCTGCCGCCGTGTGTGTCACCACCTTCACCTCGGCCACCGCCGACGAACGATCCGAAACTTCACGCAACAGCAGTGAAGCTGGACGCGAAGGCGCCCGTGATGGTGACAAACCTCGCGAAGGCGCCCGTGATGGTGACAGACCCCGCGAAGGCGCCCG
>JAGROX010000096.1:7950-13333 GCA_020440025.1 Verrucomicrobiia bacterium | reverse complement strand
GGATGAAGAGAATCACCGCTGGGGAATGCCCAAAGGGGCAACCCCCACGACCCATATCCTGAAACCGAATACCGGTGGTTTTGCCGCCTACGAGCTGAATGAGCACTTCTGCCTGCGCCTGGCAGGACGGATCGGTCTGGCTTCCGCGAAATCCTGGACAAAGATCATCGCCGGAATTCCAGTGATCATCGTGGAGCGTTTTGATCGGGTGCGGCGTCCTGATCGGGTCCTGCGGGTGCATCAGGAGGACATGTGTCAGGCGCTGGCTCGGATGCCGGATCGGAAATACCAGAGCGAGGGTGGTCCCTCTACCCAGGAGATTTTTAACCTGATCCGGAATCACTCGGCCCAACCTCAGGAGGATGTGCTGCGCTTTCTCGATGCGATGATTTTCAATTTTCTGATCGGAGGCACCGATGCCCATGCCAAGAACTTTGGCTTTCTCCTGGCGGGCGGTGGGCAGGTTCGTCTGACCCGTCTCTACGATCTGTCATCAAGTCTGCCCTACCCGAAAGAGATCCCCCCTCTCAAGGCGCGACTGGCGATGAAGATCGGTGGGCAATATTTCCTCTATCGGATCGGGCCAAAGGAGTGGGAGAAGGCTGCTGCTGAATGGAAGCTTGATCGCGACATGGTGGTGGGACGACTCCTCGAACATACACTGAGACTCCCCGAGGCCGCGATCGAGGTGAGTCAAGAAATGTCCTCATCTGGAGATGCGGGAATCGATCCCGTGATCGAACGTTTGGTCGCAGAAATCTCGAAGAGTGCCGAGTCCGTTCGCAAGGTTTTTTCTTAACCTGATTGGTTTTCCTTCAGGCAAAGGGAGGAGCGACGCATTCGTAATGCGTAGGTCGTCGGTGCGATCCCGAATTGTGCCTCCTGCTTCTCAACGGATGCCTTGGAAACTCGCGATGAGTGATCGTTTCAGGCTCACGCGCCCGCTGGGCTGATGGCGGATTTTTCCTTGATCGATTTTGCCGGGCTTGGGGGAGCGTGATGGGAATAGGCGGAAAGAAAGTTTCCCGCTTTTTCAAAGGTGAGGGTGCGGCACTTCTCTTCGACTGCGGCGGCCAGCTCGCTTCTTCTGACAGGGGAAAGTCTGCCCTCCGTGTTTTGGAGAAAGGTTCGAATGCAGCCGATCTCGCAGAGTTGCTTGTTTTGGGCTCCGGAATAGGTCACGGCCCAACCCGGCATCACCACCTGAGCATGGACCCATGGTTTCTCGCCCGTTTTCTCATCGAGCCAGCTTGCCAGAGCGACGGCAGCTCCCTTGGCTTGGCTCAGGGGCAATTCCTTTCGCTGTTCATCGGGGAAAATGACCTGATCACCCTCGACACGAAGCCGGTAGTCCTTCTTCATCCGCAGGCGAGACTTCGACCACGTTTTGGTCTCGATGGCGAAAATGCCGGGCGGGCCGATCGCGACATGGTCGATGTTGAACTCACTGCCGTCATCGCCCCGCATGGGCACGTCGTGAAAAATCTGCCACTCCTGGTTCGGGAGTTTCGCCAGTTCTTCGGCCACGGCGACTTCGCCCAAGAAGCCCAGTCGAGAGGATCGGGCTTGGTTCAGGTGATGTTGCACCTGCCGACCGCACACGTAGGCGGCGGTGGCCGCAAAGAATCCAAAGATGGGCCAGCCGATGGGGGGAAACTCCTTGGCGGCGAGAAAGCCGAAGCCGAACATCACCGCGCAAAAGAAAGTGCCACACCATTCGGTGGCACTATCGAGCGATTCCTCGCGGCGCATCTGGCATCCGTAACCGGCAGGGCGGCAAACCGGGCGAGTGAACGGATCGCGGTATCGATCTTCCCAATGGCGCACCACGCCCTGCAGCATGAGAAGGAAAATTCCGCCGCTGGCGATGAGACCACCACCCAGCCCAAAGAAGTAGTATATTATATCCATAAATACCATAATAAACGAAGATGAAGCGTTGGCAAGTCGAGAATGACTCGGTAGGAGATGGGAGATGGCTTCCGCTTTCAGAAGAGGTAGGGCGCGTCAGTCCCTTGACCGCCGTGGTGCGAGTCAGGTTTGAATTCCGAACTCGGAAAAGGCTTCCGCTTTCAGAAGAGGTAGGGCGCGTCAGTCCCCTGACCGCCGTGGTGCGAGTCAGGTTTGAATTGCGAATTCGGAAAAGGTGCGCTGACAGAGAAATGGGCAGACGAACGCCGCGTTTGGGTTGAGAGATGCCGGATGGTGGAGAGAAGATTTCGCGTGGCAACGCGGCGGTCAGGGGACTGACACGCCCTACCTCGCTGTCGCGATGGTGAGGGGGGGGGGCGGATTGGCCGCAAGCGCTCACTTTGGTGCGTCAGCACCTATCGCCTCGATCAGAGCGTTGGCGATCGCAGCCATGCCTCGGTCTCCGGGGTGATTGGCGACGCCAGCGTGTTGAAAGGATCGCTCGGAACGTCCGTAGTTGCGCTCGTCTTTGCCAAGCTTGCTGATGTTGACGAACTGCCCGTCAATCGAATCACAGGCTTGCCGCAAGGCCTCATCTTTGGCGGTGTTTTCCCAAAAGCAGCTGCGGACCAGGATGGTGGGTTTCCGATTTCCCTTCAAGGCGGTGAGCAAGCGGGTGACATTGGCTTGGAAGGCCGCCTGATCCTCTGGTGTCTTCAGGGCGGGAACGTTTTCGCCGATCGCGAGGATGATCAGGTCGGCGTCGAAATCGATCGCCTCCTTCAGTTTGCTGGCAACGTCATAGTCGGCGTGGGAACGTTCAAAGTCGGCGATGTTCCGGATCAAGGTTTTGGGAGCTTTGCCTGAAGATTCTGTGAGTGCCTTTGTAACTAGATGCACGTAGTCCTTGGATTCCGCACTCGCTGCCATGCCCCAGTTTCCGGACCAGTCGATGTCGGCTTTGGGACCGTGCTTGGTGATGCTGTTTCCGAGGAACAGGACTTTTTGGTATCGAGCCTGAGCGGAAGCGGATGATTGGGCGATCACCCAATCCCAGCGTTCACCGGCGGTTTTGAGTTGGGGTTCGAGATCGGCTTCGCCGAGGTAGCGCTGATCGATAAGCTCTTGGAGGGCGGCCTTCACTTTCCGCAGATAGGCCTCTTTCGAGGGGTAGCGTTTTTCCAGCGAGGGGCGCGGATCGTTGTTCTTTTTGCGTTGAGATTCGGTGACGGCAAAGGGGACCCAAGCTCCGCGCAGCAGCACCAGCTCGTCAGGAGACCCCATGGACTCCGGGCGAAATACCCAGCCGGTCGCGGTTCCCAGCGGCACCGCTACTCCGGGCATGCGGATGCCGGCGATGTCATTGCCATCGGCATCCACCTTGGGCACGAGGAGCGGTAACTCCGCTCCTTCACCGGCTCCATCGGGCCATTGAGGATTGCGGACTCGGGGGCCAGCCTTCAGCGAATTTGGCTGCGTCATGCCGGGAATGCTGGGGAATTGGATGTCGGCGACGGGAATGAGGGTGCCGTCTTTGAATTTCGGATAGGCGCTTGGCGGCGGGGCCGTGTCTTCGGTAACCCAACGGTGCATCGCCAGACGAAGTGCGGTTATGACGTCGTTGCCGTTCACGGGATTCCCCATCGGAGCCCCTTCGACCAAGGAGGTTGGCGGAAACGATGACGGACCATGTTGGGTGCCGGCCAGGAAATAGGATCGAACATTTTCCGGGAAATCGATGTCCTTGGTGCCGGCGGGATCGGTGTGAGTGAGCGCGGCGACGCGACCCGCCCCCCAATACTCGGCCGCGGTGGTGGTGTAGAACACTTTCGGGGCGTGCTTCACGCGAGGGTTTTCGAGAACTCCCTCGCGGTGGCCGCTCACGGGATCGACCAGCACGGTATCGGCAAAGGGATAGGAGGTGGTGTAGTATCCGGCGAGCCCGCGCGGGGTCGACCAGCGCTGGTTCAACACGAGGCGTCCTGCTCCGGCGATGTGGGCCATGACACCGTCCAGTGCCTGCCTGCCCTGTTCATCCGAATTGAATCCCAGATACATGAAGTCGCGAAGAAATCGCCCGCACTGCGAAGAGCCGAAAGCGTAGGCGTGAGTCACGGGAGCGAGGGAATCTGAACCGTGTTTCAACCAGGCCACGGCATCGCGAATCGCGGCATAGCCAAGCCCGGCAATGGGGGGAGACTCCGCCAGGTAGAAGATTTCGTAGTTCTTCCCGGCCTCAAAACCGCCTTTGAGCCGGAGACGATTGTCTTCCCAACTCCAAAGCTCTCTCGGCACTTCTGTGCCGCCGGGAAAAGCTGCCTGTGTTCGAATGATCAAACGGCTATCGGGACCATCGATGTCGACGGGTGGGTAATCGGCCAGGTCGGTGAGGGTCTGGGTTTCCGCCAGTTTGCTCGGGGTGAAGTTGGCATTCACCACGCCTCGAATCGGGCTGCCGTCGGGGTTTTTTGCCGACGGCACGTCGATCCGCATCTTGTTCTCCGATGCGGGCACATCAAACTCCCAACCGACGTTCAGCACGGTGAAGCCGTTCTCGGTGATCCAATCTTCCAGCTTTGCTTTGCCGCCGCGATTCGGAATTTCCACCCAGGCGGCGCCGTTGCGGCGTTTCTTATCCTTAGGCGTCAGGATGCGGAGATCGGAGGAAAAGCTCACTTTTCCCGCTGCATTTACTGGTGCCAATTCGATGTCGGCAATGATGGCATTTTCGGGAAGGGACGGATCGATTTCGAAGTGCAGGCGTCCGACGATCTCTTCATAGCCTGATCCGCCCAAGTCCTTGCGCTCAGAGACTTCGACGCGGACCACGCCTGCGCTGGCGACCGTGGTGAGACAGAGGAGGACGATGAGATAAGAGAAAAGAGAGCGAAACATGGTCGGCCAATAACTAATAGGAGATGGGTTTCTCAAGTCCGCATACCCGGAGAGGCGGTGGCCCGGTCAGAACCTTCCCATCGAGGCAGTTGGCGGGCGAATCGAGGGTCGAATGGGATGCGAGAGTTCCCGCGGTTCTGTGCCGGAAGTGCGAATATTGAGAATACCACGAGCGTTTTGCTCGATCTGGCCTACGGGTCGCCGTTGCCGACGATGCCATCTGCGGATTCGGCGACTTCTCATATCACTTAGCTATTGCTCCATCATGCCTCAAGGAATCATCAAGAAACTCATCTCTGACAAAGGCTTCGGCTTCATCGAAACCGGGAGGACTGACCTGTTTTTTCACCGCAACGCGGTGGACGGAGCGTTCGAAGACCTTCGCGAAGGCGACACCGTGGAATACACGGAAGGTCAGGGTCAAAAGGGACCTTGCGCCGAAAACGTCAAATCCGTTTAACGGAGTGCGCCCTCACCTCAGCGTGGGCCGTGGCCCCGAGTTGGTAGGGCGTGTCAATCCCCTGACCGCCGTGGTCAGGGGACGGGTGGTTTTTCGAAAATAAAAACCAGCTTGCTG
>JAGROX010000096.1:455-7890 GCA_020440025.1 Verrucomicrobiia bacterium | reverse complement strand
CAGAGGACGGACACGTTGTCTCTGTGAACTCTATTTCCAATCTCCGCCGAGAGCCTTTACGAGGGCGATGGCGGCGAGATGACGCGCGGCCTGGAAGCGGACAGCTTGGCGGCGGGCATCGAGTTCGGTGCGCTGCGCATCGACGACTTCAAAGTAGGCGACGACTCCGGCGTCGTAGCGGCTGCGGGAAAGTTCCACCGTTCGGGCTGCGGAAGTAACGGTGCGCTCCTGAGCGGCCGTCCGTTCGGCGAGTCGGGTGATGGCGACGAGGGCGTTGTCGACATCTCGGACGGCATCTAGAACTGTCTTTCGATAGATGGCGACGGTTTCGTTGTAGCGAGATTCGGCACGGCTCAGCTCGGCACGATTTCGACCGGCGTCGAGAATAGGGAGGGAAACCTCGGGGCCAAGTCCCCAAGTCCGGCTGGCATAGTCGAAAAGCCGCGAGGTGCCTCCACTCTCCAATCCAGCCCTCGCGCTGAATCGGACAGAAGGGAAGAAGGCTGCCTTGGCAATTCCGATCCGCGCATTTTCGGCCATCATGATCCGCTCGGCGGCGGCGACGTCGGGACGTCTCTCCAGCAGATCCGTAGGAGCGGATAACGATGCGATGGCTGGCGGCGAGCCTTTCAGTGGCGACGGAGGAAGTGTGAGATCGGTCGACGGGCGACCCACGAGGACGGCGATGGCGTGCTCAATCTCCGAGCGACTCTGGCGAAGACCGATGAGCTCCACCTCGGTGGCGGAGAGTTCGGTCTCGGCTCGGGAAACGTCGACTTCATCGGTATCACCGGCGCGGAACCGTTTCTGGTTGAGGTCGAGCGCCTTGCGTCGCAGTGTCAGGGTTTCCTCGAAAATCTCGATCTCGGAATCGATGGCCCGGAGACTGAAATACTGGGAGGCGAGTTCAGCCTGCAGCGAGAGTTTCAACTGCCTGAGGTTGGCTTCGGTGGCCATGGTCTCGGCATTGGCTGATTCGATGGCGCGGCGTAATTCTCCCCAGAAATCGATTTCGTAGTTGAGCACGAAAGGGAGGGAAAGATTGGTGGTGGTGATGCCGGTCAGGTTGGCGGCGCTGTTGCTGATGGTGGCCGAGCGTTTGGAGCGATCTGCCGAAGGGTTGAAATCGATGCCGGGGAACCAGGCGGCGCGGGCGCTATCGGAAATGGCGCGGGCCTGCTCGACGCGATGAAAGGCGGCGGCGAGGTCCTGGTTGTTTTCTTCGGCCTCGGTGATCAGTTCATTCAATCGACTGGAGCTGAACCGGGTCCACCAAGCGGCGAGATCCTCATCATCCCGAGGTTCGGCGAGTTTCCAACCCTCGGGCGCGGTGAATGACTCGGGCAATTGGGCCTTTACCGAAGGGCGCAGATAATCGGGTCCGAGGGTGCATCCGATGGCGAAAAGCAGGACCGGTAGCAAGAGGACGAAGCGCGTCCGGATTGAGGAAAGGGGAAACATGGTGATGTCGGTCGACAGGACCAATCGGGAAAAGCGGCGAGAGGTCAAGCAGAGCGTGGGGCTTTCTCCGAGTCCAGATTCTCGACGTTCGTATCTGCAAGGGCTTCTTCGAGGCGTCGAAGGTGGGCCTCGGGGCTGGTGGTGCGCCGGGCGATCAGCTGATAGGCCATGGGAACGACGAACAAGGTGAACAGGGCGGAGAAACTGACGCCGAAGAGAATGACCACGCCAATCACGATGCGGGTTTCGGACCCGGCTCCCGAGGTGATGACCAGCGGAATGGAACCCATCACGGTGGTCAGTCCGGTCATCACGATGGGGCGCAGACGGCGGACGGACCCGTCGAGAACTGCGCTGTTGAAATCCTGCCCCTGGTCCCGCAGCTGGTTGATGAATTCCACGATGAGAATTCCGTTTTTGGCGGCCAGCCCAATGAGCATGATGGTTCCAATCTGGGTGTAGATGTTCTGAGCAAAGCCCATGGTCCAAAGGCCGTAGAGTCCGCCAAAGATCGCCACGGGCACGGCGAGCATGATGGTAATGGGTTGGATGAAACTCTCGAACTGGGCCGCAAGAACGAGGAAGACCACGATGATGGCGAGGAGAAAAACGAAGATGGCTGAGCTGCCGGATTCCTTGTAGTCGAGGGATTGGCCCTTGTAGCTGATGATGACTTGGTCGGGAAGCACGCGGGCGGCGGCATCGTCGAGATAGTCGAGCGCTTCACTGAGGCTGTAACCTTCGGCGAGGTTGGCCTCGAGGGTGATGGCCCGGATGCGGTTGTAGCGGTTGAGGGCACCGGAGTCGGCGATCTCCTCGATGGTTACCAGACTGGAGAGGGGGATCAACTCGCCGGTGAGTTCTGATCGCACCTGGATGTTGGTCAGATCCGAGGGGGTGCGCTTGCGGTCGTAGTTGCCTTCGACGATCACGTCGTACTCTTCGCCATCCTGAATGAAGGTGGTGACGATTCGAGAACCGAGGAGGCTCTCGAGAGAGCGACCAATGTTCTGAATCGAGACCCCAAGGTCGCCGGCTCTGTTCTGGTCGATGTTGACCCGGAGCTGGGGCTTGGTCTCCTTGTAGTCGTAGTCGACTCCGATCATTTTGGGATTCTTGGCGACCTCTGCCAATAGCTTGTCGCGCCAGCTCGCCAGTTCCTCGTAGTTGGGGCCGCCAATGACAAACTGGACGGGCTTCTGCAGACCGCGGGTCAGGCCCTGACGCATGACGATGAAATTCTTCACCCCTGGCACGTCGGCGAGTTTGGCCCTCACCTCATCCATGATCACCCAGGCGCTTCGCCGTTCGCCCCAATCGCTGAGAACGACGATGGTGAGGCCCTGATTGAAATCGGCGATGTTGCTGCCGAAACCTCGGGGAGCCCGGATCAGCAGGGTGCCGACTTCGCCTTGTTCATTGAGATACATGAGCCGCTTTTCGACTTCGTCCATGGTGTTACTGATCGACCCGAAACTGGCACCTTCCGGAGCGCTGGTGATGACAAAGAATGCTCCGCGATCCTCTTTTGGAGTAAACTCGCTGGGGAGGGTTTTGTAGAAGTAGTAGCTGCCCCCGAGAAAGGCGCCGACGATGAGAATGACGAGGAGGGAAACTTTGAGAAGCCCGCCCAACACCTTTCGATAGACCGATTCGAATCGACGGAAGAGACCATCGACAAAGCGGGTCAGCCAGTTTCCCCGGCTGGTTTCCGCCGTCAACAGGCGTGATGCCAACATTGGCGACAGGGTGAGCGCGACAAAGCTGGAGAAGCAGACGGCAACCGCCAGCGTGATGGCAAACTCAGTAAACAACTTTCCGAGATCGCCCTCGAGAAATGAGATCGGCACGAAGACGGCAACGAGCACCACGGTGGTGGCGATGACGGCGAAAGCCACCTGACGTGTGCCGAGAAATGCGGCGGCCAGTGGCTTCTCGCCGGTCTCGATCCGATGGTAGACGTTCTCCAACACGACGATGGCGTCGTCCACCACCAGTCCGATGGCGAGAATCAGGGCGAGCAAGGTCAGGAGATTGACCGAGTAGCCGAGTGAGTTCAGCAGAATGAATGAACTGATCAATGACACCGGAACCGTGACCGCCGGAATGATGGTCGCCCGAGCGTTGCCTAGGAACAGATAGATGACAGCGACCACCAGAATGACGGCGATGCCAAGGGTCAAGCCCACCTGTTTCAGCGATTCTTCGATGAAGACGGAAGTGTCGTAGCTCTCGTCTAGGAACATGCCATCAGGCAGCTGCGACCGGATGCGTTTCATCTCGTCCTTGGCGGCGTGAGAGACATCGAGGGTATTCGCCTGGCTCTGTTTGATCAGGCCGAGGCCGACGCGGGGAACGCCGTTGGCGCGATAGGTGCGCCGCGCCTCTTCGGCGGCCAATTCGATCTTGGCGACTTCGCCCAAGCGAACCAGAAAGCCGTTTTCTCCTCGGAAGACGACCAGATTTCGAAAATCTTCCTCGGTAAGAAACTCGCGTTTGATTCGAACGGTGAATTGGCGGTCGAGCGATTGAATCGTGCCCGCTGGCAGTTCGACGTTCTGGGATTGCAGGGCTTTCTCCACGTCGGAAACCGTCAGATTTCGCGCCGCCAAGGCTTGGCGATCAATCCACACCCGAAGGGCGAAACTGGACGCGCCAGAGATGCGAATTCGCGCGACCCCGGGAAGGACGGAGAAACTGTCGACCAGATAGCGCTCGGCGTAGTCGGCTAATTCCACGGGCGTGAGGTATTCGCTCGTCAGGCTCAGCCACATCATGACCTCGGTGGCGGAATCCTCCTTGGTGATCTCCGGGGGATCAGCCTCATCGGGAAGATCATCGAGCAAGCCAGACAAGGCTTCCCGGAGATCGTTGGCGGCATCGTCGATGTTGCGTTCGATGTCGAACTCCACCGTCACCGTGGAACTGCCGTCCATGCTGGAGGATTCGATCGATTTGATCGCTTCAACGATGCTGATCTGGTCCTCGATGAGTTGGGTGATTCGCCGCTCGACCACCTGAGCCGAGGCGCCGATGTAGTTGGTCGAGATGGTGACGATGGGCGGATCGACATCGGGGAATTCCCGAACTTGGAGACGGGTGAAGGAGACGATCCCGAAGGTCACCAGCAGGAGATTGAGCACCGTGGCAAACACGGGGCGTCGAATGGAAGTGTCGGAAAGCAGCATGACGCAGACGGTCTTGTTTGAGGGCGCTTACTCGACTGGGTCGATGGGATTGTAAGCGTCCGCCGGAGCCTCGAACTCTCCGATGATCTCCACGGCGGCACCGTCGCTCAGCCCGATCAAGCCATCGCTGACGATGTGGGTTCCTTCGGTGAGGCCCTCGAGAATTTCGACGTATCCGGGAAGTCGTCGACCGATCTTTACATCGACCCGGGTCACCTTCGGTGAATCGCTTTTGATGTCATCGATGACGAAGGCAAAATTCTTCGACTGCACGCTCATCAGCGCCCTTTCGGGAATGCTCAGCGAGTCGCTGGGATTGTTCTCAAGCGTGGTGGTCATCAACATGCCGGGACGCAACTGGTTGTTGGAATTGGGAATCTCGGCACGGACGGTGACGGCTCGGGTGACGGGATTCACCCGCGTATCGATTTGGGTCACGGTCCCTTTGAATTCGGTGTCGGGAAAGGCATCGCTTGCCGCGATGATTTCGAGCCCGTTTTTGAGATCATCGAGAAAGGTCTCGGGCACGGTGAAATCGAGTTTGATGGGATCCAGGACATCGAGAGTTGCGATGAGGTCGCCTGGGGACACCAGCGCTCCCGTGCTGACGCGGCGAAAACCGAGGACGCCGTCGAAAGGGGCATTGATGTGCCGATCATCGATCTGGGCCTGGGCCTCGCCGACGCGCTGTTTGGCGAGATCGCGTTGCGTCCGATACTCCTCGATGCGCACTTCCGAAACGGCTCCTTCCGCGACCAGGCTTTCCAAACGCTGAATTTCGCGCTCTTGTTCCGCCATTAGAACTTTGGCACCTTCCAAAATGGCAAGCTCCTCGGTGTCCTCGAGTCGAAGCAGCGGATCGCCTTTTTTCACTTGGTCACCATCTTCAAAAAACAACTCAGCGATGCGCTCAGTCACGTTGGGAGAGATGTCGATCGCCTCAAACGCGAGAACAGTGCCGAGGGCCTCAACCTTGTCGGAGAAGGTCCGGTGATCCACGGTGGCAAATTGAACCTTGGCCGCTGGCTGGGCGGCACTGCCGGGAGTGGATGCCCCTGAATCCTCCTGTTTTTGACAACCACAGTTCAGGATCCCGCACCCCAATACGAGCCATCCTGCCAGTGCCGCGTGAGTTTGGGGAAAGCTGAAGATTTGCCTGATTCGTGATGGGTTGGGAGGCATGAGTAGATTGAAAGTGGTCGGTCGAAAGAAGGGGAGAAAGACGGTCATGATTCCGGGAATACCAGTCGCGCAATGCCGTCGAAGGGGTCTGACGTCATCGGCCTCTCAATCCTTCGAAGAAGGTGCCTATTTTTCAATATCTTTCAGGATTTCCCGACCGCGCGCCTTGGTGTCGGGATCATCCCTCTCTTTATTGGGGAGGGCGAGCCCTCGTTTGATCGCATTGCGGGCGTCTTCTTCACGACCCATTTCGGCGTAGGTGATGCCGAGCTCGATGTGATGCGAGACGCGGTTGGGATTGATCTGAATCGCTTTTTCGAAAGCCGCAGCAGCCTCTTCATTGGATGCCTCGGGAAGGCCCCCGTAGACAATTGTGACGATGCCTTTGAGGATGGGGCTGGTAGTGGCGACGGCTCGGTGCCACCGCCCCAACATGTGCCAGGCGTAGTCCGATGAGGGATCGAGTTCGAGCGCTCGCTCGGTGGATGTCTTGACCTCACGGGAGTAGGCGACCTTTTCCTTGGCAGGCATCAAATCGAGGAGCCGACCATAGCAGATGGCGACTGCCAGGTGGGCATCGGCCAGATTGGGCGCGATTTTGGCGGCCCGCTGAGAATATGTGAGGGCATTCTGTCCGGCTGCCCGACGCTGGTCTTCATCAGAGATGTCGACCATGGATTCGCCATATTGGGTGGCGATCTTGATGAGCAGCTCGGGATCTTCGGGAGTGAGTTTTTCGGCCTCCAGATAAACCTTCAGCGCATCGCTGGTCTTCATCGCCGCATCGAGAGCGTCTCCCTCGGCGATCAGGTCGTCAGCGGTCTGCGCCCGACTGATCGGTGGAACGGCGAGAAGAAGTAAGGAGAACAGGAAGAAAAAGATGGGGGAGTTGGTTTTCATAGAGATGACAGGGGTTTTTCGAATCGATAATGGGAGACGATCCACTCCTGGCCGCCGCGATAGCCCCAAAGTTCGGCGCAGGCCATGTAGAAGACGCGCCAATAGTGCCACCAGCGTTCGGCCTGATCGGCGCCATAGGTTTTCTCGAAGAGAGGCATGATCTGTTCTCGGTGAGCATCCATGTTCTTCAGCCAACATTCGGAGGTGAGTTGGTAGTGGTGCCCGCTGACATTCCAGTGCTCGCGGATGCGGAGATCGTCCTGAAAATAAAGCAGCAGATCATCGGACGGCATCTGACCGCCAGTGAAGAAGTATTTCGACATCCAGTCATCGTCGCTGCGCACTTCGTAGTGATACGCCGCCACTCGGTGGGTGAAAATGTGAACGAAGAGCGATCCGCCGGGCTTGAGCCATCGTGCGATGCGACCCATCAGTTTCGCGTAGTTTTTCATGTGCTCAAACATCTCCACGGAGACAACTCGGTCGAACACGGCATCGCCTTCTCCCTCGTAGTGGATCATGTTGGCGGTGCGAACGGTCAGATTGGTAAAGCCTTTCTCCGCCGCGACGCCATCAATGTAGGCCTTCTGCGAGGCCGAATTTGAGACCACGGTGATCTCTGCCTTGGGATAGTGTTCGGCCATCCAGAGGGAGAGCGATCCCCAGCCGCAGCCGAGTTCGAGAATGCGTTGACCGTCGGCGAG
>JAGROX010000096.1:0-322 GCA_020440025.1 Verrucomicrobiia bacterium | reverse complement strand
GCACTTCGTAGTGCTGCTCGTTGGCGGCATCGGTGTGAATGGCGATGGGACTCCGGCGAAGGTCTTCCACATGGGCCATGATCGCCGCCTGCTGGGCTTCTGCTGTCGGAAGGACATACTCACGTAGAGTTTCCGCCAGTCGGCGACGAATGCCGAATCGGATCAGGAAATCGGGAAGGACGCCGCGGGCGAGGAGATCGTTGATTTGGCTCATGGGGGAAGGGACGGGGGGATCGTGACCTAGGATTTAGGATCTAGGAGGGAGGGGGATAAAGGCGCTGGTGGTGCGTTGGTAGTCTCGATAGAGATCACCGCGTTTTGC
>JAGROX010000095.1:10538-15943 GCA_020440025.1 Verrucomicrobiia bacterium | reverse complement strand
GATCGGCGATCAGGGGACGGTTATGACTGACGATGAGAACCCGCGCTTTCGGGAAATGTCTCGCCAACAACGCCGCCCGATGCAGCAGAACCAGAGTCTTCCCACAACCGGCGACACCCGTCACTACGCGCACCTGAAGATCATCGACCATCTGTCGTAGTTCGCCATCCGGCTCCAGATCCAGCCGGGCACAGCGCTCTTGGTCGTAGTCCAAGAGCAGAGGCGCCACCGGCTGGTGTGATGCCCGCTCCACTTTTCGACGCACATGGGCCGGTGCCTCAATTGCCACTTCCGGAACTGCCGCCGCCCGCCATCTCGTGAGGTCATCCGGCAACAGCCGCCGTCCGTTTTTCGCTGCCAGCATCGACTCCGCCAATCGCTCCGGCTTGGCGCATTGGCGGCGATTCAACACCGTCACGATTTCGCTTCGCCCCAGATTCAGGCTCGCTTCTTCGTCCAGAGATGGTGCCAAAATGATCCAGCCAGGGATGCCCGTCGCCCCGCTGCCCTGTCGATCTCGCCAGTCGCCACATTCCCGCAGGGTCTCTTCCAATGGCGGCGGAGCGGTGGGATCATCGAAAAGCCGGGGTTGAAGCGTTTCTCCCGGCCAGATTTTCACCAGCCAAGCGTCACCCTCGGCCGTTGTCAGGAAAGCGTCGGGCTCGCCCCAGGATCGATCCCACCCGGTGTTCCGAGACGCTTCAATCCCGAGTCCGCGCAGTCGTCCCATCGCCTCCCGGCATTTGATCGCTGATACATTGGGACGCCAAGTCATCTCGGCCAACGATACACGCTTCCCAGAGAGGTGGCAGGGACTTCATTCCCTGAATGGGTTGGCGTGATCGCCAGCAGCTCAATGCCGGGCATCCTCATCGCCCGATTCATGCGCCACTTTTCCCGCCTGCCCCAACAACGAACGCATCAGAGCCACGTCCTCGGCCAGATCCGTGTCCCAGGGATCGAAATCCATCAGCGCGCGACTACCGAGCACGATCACCTTTCGGCGCGCCCGCGTCACCGACACATTCAGCCGCCGGGGATCGAAAAAGAACTCCGCCTGTCGCCGCAGAAACCCGTGATCCGAAGCGCACAGCGAGATCACCATCACGTCCCGTTCCTGTCCCTGCATCCGCTCCACGGTGTCGACCACGCAGGCATTCCACTCCCCCGGCAGGAGTTCCGCCAAACGCCGACGGATCTGTCGCGCCTGCCGCCGATACGGCGTGATCACCGCGACCTGCTCCGGCAGCGCCCCTCCCCGCGAAAGCGCTCGAAGGATCTCCGCCGCACAACGCGCCTCCGCGTCACAAGTGAGCGCCGATTTGCGATGATCAAACGCCACCCAGGTCAACGATTCCGCCGGATTCAGCACGCGCGACAGAAAGTCATCGCCACGGTCCGCGCCCGCCGACCATTCCAGCCTTCGACCCGCCGCGCCGGGTGCCGATGCCAACTCGCCATGGTAAAACTGCTCCGACGGCCAATGCGCCAACTGATCATTGAGCCGATAGGTCACATCCAGCATCGATCCCTCGCGTCCCCAGCGACGCAAGCGGTGAAAGATACCCAACTCGGCAATGTCGCGCCGCGATCGACTGACCGTGACCGGTCCCAACTGACATTGATCTCCAAAAATCAGATACTTCCGGCCCGTCAACATCGCCATGATCGCCAGCGGCACCGTCATCTGTCCCGCTTCGTCCAGCACCACCGCGTCAAATTCCACCCCCGGCAACCGCTTCCGCAGCGCGAAAGGCGTTGCCGCCGCCACCCATCCGCCAGATACCTTCGCGAGCGGGCTTTCGGCAAAGGTTTCGTAGCGATCGAAGTTTTCCTGCCGCCGAAACTGTGACGCCGAAAACCGCGCCACTCTCTCCCGATCTCCGAGACGGGTTGCCGCCGCGTCGAGCGCGTGATCGATGGCCCGGTGGGTGAATCCTGAAATCAGCACCCGCTCACCCCGCTCCACCAATTGCCGCACCACCTCGGCCAATACCCGAGTCTTTCCCGTGCCGGGTGGCCCTTGTACCAAGTAACAATGATCCGCCGCCAGGCAGCCCGCGATGGCCTCCTGCTGTGCCGATTCCCAATTTTCCGGACCGCTTTCCAAGTCGGCCATCGCCGCCGAGAATTCCGCTTCATCGAAACCTTCCTCAGCAGCCGAATCATCCAGCAGGGGAAGAATTCTTTCCCGACCAATCTCCGTCGACAGCACCCGATCCAGCGCGTCGAGAAATTGACCTTCCAGATCGAAAAAACTCTCGTCGATCACCCATCCCTCGCGCTGCATCTCGAACGGTCGCGGATCCGGCTTTCCCTCAAAACTCAACCACAGCCGATTCTCCTCCTCGCGAAAAACCCAGGCCGACATCCCCGAGTCTCTCGGGTCAACTCCGGTGCTGAGCAACACCACGTCCCCCTCCCTCAATCGGGAATCGTTCCCTCTGTGCTCAAACACCCACCGGTTCTCCGCCTCCACATTCAGCCACTTCAACGGACCGAAGCAATGCCCCGATTCCAGGCGGTCCTCCAGCGGCAACGCAATCTGTTCCAGGAATTGCTTTCGCTGCACCGCGAACTCCTCGCGAATGAAGCGCTTCAGTTCCTCGATGATGGCAACGGCGATGGCGGGAGACATGTCGATCAAACTGTGGCAGTGACCTCAGTCCATTCCACCTAAGATTTACGGGCTTTCTCCAGCATGCGTTGATAGCTGGCCCCCGCCTCCGGATCGCTCTCCTCCTCAACCAGCCGTTCCAGGAGTTTGCGAAGCTTTTTCTGGCGGCTGCTATCGAGACCAAAGAACACGGTCTCGAGACGCTGAAGCAGCAGGGTTCGCGCTTCCGGGCGGAAAAACTCGATGTCGGTGGAGGCATTGAGCGCTCGTTCGATGTTTCGAAAGACATTGGCCCGAGTGGAGCTGAAATCCGTGGCAGTCGTCTTCCCATTTTCAATCCGCCAGCGAACACTCGTTCGGAGGAGTCTCGTGTCCGAATCTTCCGCCTTGTCTTGAATGACCTCTGAGATTCCCGCGTAGATCGACCAAAGAACGGCCAGTTCCTTGTCATAACGCCAGCCATCATCCGCCGCCTTCAGATAGGTCTCAAAAATTCCCTCGAAGGCGTTGAAAAGTTTCATCTGGTCATCGATCTCGCCCCGATTCATCCGGGACGTGGTGGCCATGATCTGCCGAAACATGCCCACCCCGAACTCGGAGGCACTGGAAGGAAATGCGCCATCATTGCGGATCTGGTGGGACATCAGCGCACTTCGGCACGCCTCCATCTCAGCCAGCCCCCAAGCCTGATCCACCGGAGGAATCCCCCACCCACGATAGATGTCATCAGGAAGTGCCTCGGGCTCCCGAAGTGATTTGTTCAAGGCTTCGAAGCCGTCCCGGAGATCGGAAATCGAAGACAGTTTGTCGACCAGCGGTGCGGCGACCGGCACCGCCTCTTTCAACCAAGGCTGCAAATTCGGCACAAACCGAAGGGCCAGCAGGCACCCCACCATCACCGCAACCAACAACCAGAGAGCCGTTCTCATGTCCCCACCCTACGCCAGAATCTCCTCAACGACACGTCCATGGACATCGGTCAGGCGAAAATCGCGTCCGGCCCACGGGTATGTCAGTCTCTCGTGATCGAGTCCCATCAGATGCAGCATCGTGGCGTGCAGATCGTGAATGTGAATTTTCCCATCCACCGCCTCGCGACCATACTCGTCCGTCGATCCGTATTTGAAGCCGCGCTTCACGCCGCCGCCCGCCATCCACATGGTGAAGCCATCGGCATTGTGACCGCGTCCATCACGGGTGCCGTCGTCGGGTGTACGACCGAATTCGCCGCCCCAGACGATGAGGGTATCGTCGAAAAGCCCCCGCTGTTTCAGATCATTGATCAGTCCCGCGATCGGTTTGTCGATACGTTGACAACCTTTGGGTAGGTTAGCGGCGAGCCCACCGTGATGATCCCAGTCGGCGTCAGTCAGTTGGATGAATCGCACTCCGGCTTCCGCCATCCGGCGGGCCAGCAAACACTGGCGCCCGAAGGCATCCGATCCGCCGTCACCGATCCCGTAGCTCTCCAACATCGCCGGGCTCTCACCGGAAATGTCCATCACCTCCGGCAAGGCACCCTGCATGCGAAAGGCCAACTCGAACGATTCGATGACCCCGTCAATTTCGGCTCGGGCCTCCGTTTGGCTGGCCGCCGCGCCCCGATTCAGCGTCTGGAGCAAATCAAGGCGCAACCGTTGTTGGTCCCGACTCAATCGCGGATGGCCGACATTTGGCAAGGTCGCCCCTTTCAGATTTCGCCCGAACTCGCCGACCGGCGTGCCCTGAAAAGCGGCCGGCAAAAACGCACTTCCGTAATATTTTGCCCCGCCCAGCACGTGGGGCGGACAGATGGAGACAAAGCCGGGTAAATCCCGGTTCTCCGTACCGAGTCCATAGAGCACCCAGGATCCCATGGAAGGGCGGACGAACTGAAAGCTTCCGGTGTGAAGAAAATCGAGCGCCTGGGCATGCTCCGGATTGTCGGAATGCATGCCGTGAAGCAGGCAGAGATCGTCCGCGTGTTTTGACAGCTCGGGCAGGAGTTCGGAAAACCACATCCCATCCTGTCCGTGCTGTTTGAAATCCCACAGCGATCCCAACATCTTGAGATTCTTGCTGGCACCCATGACCTTACCGTCATCCGCCTGGAGCTTCGGCTTGTAGTCGAACATGTCCATGTGCGAGGGACCGCCCTTCATGCAGAGAAAAATGATCCGCTTCGCCCGTGCCGGAAAGTGGGAGCGACGCGGCGCATAGGGAGATGCCGCCACGCCGGACTCACTCAGCATCCCGGCGAGTGCGACGGAACCCAACCCGCTGGCTGCGGAATGGAGAAAATGGCGTCGAGATGGAAAACCCATCATGTAGTGAGTGGCCGCGAAGTTTTCCTCCGTTTGAACAAAACCAGAAGTCTACGAGTGCCGACATTTCCATCGCTGACCGGCGTCACGCTTACTGCCTCCCAGCCTGACGAACCCCAGCGGTTCAGCGCACGTTCGATTTCGCTTTCATCGATAGTTCCGCGACTGACCCTGCCACCGGTTTCGAAGACGAGCGTTTTGTATTCCCAACTATCCATGGTTCATTTGAGGTAACGAAATTCCACCCCGGAAAACAAGGTCTGAAAAAGGTCCGTCCAAGCTTCCGTTTCTGTCTCGGCGGGCGATTTTCCCTCCCCGACCAACTCGGACCTCCGGTTGTCGAGATAGGCGATCACCTCTCGTCTCATCGCCTCGGACAAGACGGTTCCGTTCGTCCAACGCGTCGCGAGATCGACGGCATCTTTGTCGCCAAGTTTTTGAGAGACCAGTCGATTCGCCGCCGCAACCGACTGCGTTTCGATGAA
>JAGROX010000095.1:3468-10465 GCA_020440025.1 Verrucomicrobiia bacterium | reverse complement strand
TCGGCAAAGTCGAACTGCTTCAGGATCTCGGGCAACTCGTTTCTCACAATCGGCAGATAGAGCGTCCGATGACGATACGCGGCGATCTCTTTGTCGAAATTCACCCGGTCGGAACTGGCGGACCCGTATTCCTTTCCCAAAAAGGTCTCCGCCAACAACGAACCCTCTGCCGGTGGCGAGAGATCCAGCTGGCCACTGATCTGCAACACCGCATCGCGAAACGATTCCACCTCCAATCGCCGCAAATTGGCGCGCCAATAGAGCGAGTTGCCGGGATCCACTCCCGAACCGTGCCCATTCCTCGTCGCCTCATCGCCTTCCCTGGGACCGCGACGATCCCTCGTCGCTTCACCGCTTTCGTCCGAACTCGCCAACTGCCAGGTCCGTGTCAGCAAGATCCGTTTCACCAGGCGCTTCACCGACCACTGATCTTCCCTGACGAATTGGGTCGCGAGAAAATCCAGCAACTCCGGATGAGTCGGCGCCTCGCCGGTCACGCCAAAGTTGTCCACCGTTCTCACCAGTCCGCGGCCAAAAAGCTGATACCACACCCGATTCACCATCACGCGGGCAGTCAGTGGATTCTTCTCTGACACCAACCAATCGGCCAGCTGCCGACGCCCACTTTCACCACCTCCGATCTCATCCAGCGCCGGCATTCCCGGAATCGTCAGCCGACCCCGGGGAATTACGTCTCCACAATCCGTGTGAACACCTCGCACCCGCACGTGGCAGTCCTCGGGCATTTTCGATTCCTGCATCGCCATGGCGTAGCCGGGTGCCGGTGGCGATTGATCAAACAGGGCATCGCGTTCCACCAGCAGCGTCTTGGCTTCCTCGTACATCACATCCGCCTTATCGTTCAGCGCCAACAACTCGGGATCTTCCTCCGGCTTTTGCAATCCCTTCTCCCGCAGGGTGCCGGTCACCTGACGGCGAATCCGGTACCCTGCGGAGCGCAATTCCATCGCCCGATTGTTCCGCTGAAGAATCTCGGCACGCCACTGACGAATCCCCTCGTCCAGCGCCGCCTTTTCCGGACCGATCGCCACGACGTCAACATCGTGCTGATGATCCTGGTAATACAAAGGACCCGGGCCATGCAGGGTGTCACTGCTCAAAAAGATACCCGCCAGCGCGTAATAATCGGCCTGGGGAATCGGGTCGAACTTGTGATCGTGACAGCGCGCGCAAGCCACGGTCAGACCGAGCACCGAACGGGTGGTGACGTCGATTTGTTCATCGACCAGATCGAGCAGAAATTTCTCTCGATCCATCTCCTGAAATGCCTTCGCTCCCAAAGTAAGAAAGCCGGTGGCGACAATCTGTGAATCCCCCGCGCCGGGCAGCAGGTCTCCGGCAATCTGTTCGCGGACGAATTCATTGTAGGGAAGATCGCGATTCAGCGCCTCGACGACCCAGTCCCGATAGCGCCACGCATGGGCGAACACGACATTTCGATCCCGACCATTCGATTCGGCGTAACGCGCCAGATCCAACCAGTGACGCGCCCATTTTTCTCCAAATCGGGGAGAATCGAGCAACTCATCCACCAGAGTCTCGACATCAGGGTTCGAGACAAAGTCATCAATCTGCTCCGGCGTTGGCGGCAGACCGATGAGATTGAAATACAAGCGCCGCACCAGGACCTCCGGGGCCGCATCGCCAAGCGGTCGCAAGCCGTCACGCTCCCATATCGCGAGGAGGAATCGATCAATCTCACTTCGCGGCCACTCCTGATCGCCAACCTCGGGCGGATCGACCGCCTTGACCGGCTGCAACGACCAGAGTCCGCTCTCTGCCGCTACAACGGGACTCACCAGACTGCCCCCAAGGAGCAATCCCAAACCCACAGTGGCGAGGAGTCGACGAGACATCCCGCAGAGACTACCCAATCGACCGCCGCAGGGGAAGCCAACGCTGTGGCGCGAGTGCGCCGCGATTCATCACTGAGGACCACGAAGGATCTGGCTTTGCTGTAGCATGGAATTATCATTCCGTGCCCGTCCCCGTGGACTTCCAGTCCGCGAGTCCCGCTACGAAGCGAGTCTTGAGTCGCGGGCTACAAGCCCACGGGGACAGGCACGGGTTGGAAACCCATGCTACGAACGCGAGACGCCCCCGTTCAACAGGGTTGGGTCGCCGACCTAACAGGGTTAAGTCAGCTCTCTTGAGGGCCTTTTTCCTCCAGTTTTCCCTCCTGCACTCCCGAAGCCTCGTATTCGCTCTTGAGATGAGGGACAAACTCGAAGAGGTCGCGGCGGCGGTCGTCCATGGGAGTCACGGAACCGTTCGCCCGAGAACGATACAGATCGGAAATGTCGAGATCGGTCACGAGCAGGGTTTCGATGTTGGGATCGGCCTCGGCCTGGATGCCGTCCCGGGCGAACTCGAAATCCGACGGGGTGAACACCGCCGCACGACCGTAGTGGATGTCCATCGCGGGCACGTCGGGAAGATTTCCCACGACGCCGGCACAGGCCACGTAAATTTGGTTTTCGATAGCCCGCGCTGCCGCACAGGTCGTCACCCGCAGATAACCCTGACGATTGTCAGTGCAATACGGCACCATGAGGATTTCGACTCCCTGATCCGCCAAATAACGGGCGGCTTCGGGAAATTCGACATCGTAGCAGATGAGCACCCCGATCCGCGCCTTGGGCGTCTGAATGACGACGAGGGAATCGCCACCGGTGATGCCCCACCACGTCCGCTCGCTGGGAGTGATGTGAAGTTTCGGCTGGGAGACATGACTGCCGTCGGGTCGAAAAATCATCGCCACATTCTGGAGGGAGCCGTCGGCCTGCTCCACCGGATGCGAGCCAGCAATCAGATAGAGCCCCTGCTCCCGGGCGAGCGAACTCATCAGGTTCACAAACTGCTCCGTGAACTGCGCCAGTCGCCGAATCCCTTCCCGCGATCCCATGGGCTCCAAGGCGGAGAGCAATTGAACCGACAAGAATTCCGGGAACAGTACAAACTCGGCCCCGTAGTCCTCACCGGCGGTCTCGACGAAATAGCGAACCTGGGCGGCAAATTCATCAAAATCGGCGATCCGGCGCATCTTGTATTGCACACAGGCCACCCGGACTTTGCGCTCTTCCTCGACATCCACCTGGTAGTCGGGATTGAGCCACTCGATCAGGGATGCACAGTTGCAGCTCAGGGGATCGCGGATGTAATTCTGCATGATCCCGCGCACCGCGAATCCTTCGCGCAGCTGAAAACCGAGGACGGGATCGGGGATTTTGCCGTCCTGAACCTGCCAGACGTATTCTTCCGGCGTGAGTTTGTCGGCGTACTCAGCATACCTCCACAGACGACCGCCACCGAGAATCCGGCGTAGATTCATCCGACGGCACAAATCGCGCCGCACTTCGTAGAGGATTTTCCCGATTCCCTGCCCCCGGCAATTGGGGTCCACGTAGACATCAGCCCCATAGAGCGTGTCGCCCTGGGGGTCGTGATTGAAAAAGTAGCCGTCGTCGGTGATGCCGTAGTAGGTGTGGTGACGCAGCGGGTCATGCCCGAGGTCCACGATCAGGCTCGACGCCACCCCGACGATGTGGCCCTCTTTTTCGACGACCAATTGTCCTTCCTCGAAATACTCGAGATGGCTCAGGAGCTGATCCTCGCGCCAGGCCTCGTCAGATTCCATCATCTGAGGGAAGCACAAACGGTGCAGCTCGATCATGTGAGGAATGTCCGCCTCGACGGGATTTCTCACCGTCACGGGTCCTGCGGGCGTTTCATATACCTGGGGCTGCATCATGGAAGCGGATAGTCATCGCAAAGCGGACGCTCTGCAATCCCTTGCTGCGGGACTTCGAGAGCGGTCGTCAAGCCTGAAACCATGCCCAATCCCGTCTCAATTCTGAAGTTGCTGTTTGGGCTTTTCCGTGCAATGTATCGTCCGCCTCGGGATCGCCGTTCGATCCGTGGCCTGCGAGTCGCTCTCGGGCTCGCATCCCTTTGTCTTTGAGCATATTGCCCAAGAAGCCAACCCAACGTTTATCATGACTTCACGCATTCCATTCGACCGCGTCAACTGGACCTCCAGTATTTTCCTGATCGTCACCTTTTTCACTGCCCTCATCGGCACCCCGATCTATTTCCTGAAATTCGGCGTCGATCCGTTTTTGATCGGCCTGTTTCTCGTCTATGCCTTCCTCACCGGCATCAGCATCACCCTCGGTTATCACCGTCTCTTTTCCCACCGCGCCTTCAAAGCATCCGCTCCGGTGAAACTCGGCACTCTGGTCTTTGGCGCCTGCGCCTTTGAGGACTCGGCGCTCGACTGGTCTTCGGACCATCGCCAGCATCACAAGTTTGTCGATCAGGACGACGATCCCTACGACATCACCAAAGGCTTTCTCTGGGCGCACATCGGCTGGATTTTCTTCAAACTCTACCCGCGCCCGCTCGCCAATGTCGCCGATCTCAAGAAAGATCCGCTCGTCATGTGGCAGCATCGCTGGCATCGCGCCATCGGCATGATCGTCGGACTGGTCCTGCCCACCCTGATCGGCCTGTTCTGGAGCGGACCTGTCGGCGCTCTCGGTGCCTTCCTCATCGCCGGTGTCACCCGCATCGTGGTGGTGCAGCACTGCACCTTTTTCATCAATTCCCTCTGCCACACCCTCGGCAATCGTCCCTACGATTCCCGCACCACCGCACGTGACAGCTCGCTGATGGCGCTGCTGACTTACGGCGAGGGCTACCACAACTACCACCACACCTTTCAACACGACTACCGCAACGGGGTGAAACCCTGGCAGTTCGACCCCACCAAATGGGCCATCTGGACGCTCTCCAAGCTGGGCTTGGCCTCGGAACTGCGCCGGGTGCCGGCCGAAAAAATCCTGCTAGCCGAACTGCGCGAAACCCGCCGTCAGGCCGAGATCCGTCTCGCCGAACTGGAAGCCGCCAAGGCCGAGAGAGCTGACGATACCTGCCCGATCTGGAAGGGCGCCGTCGAGTCTCTCGGAGAAATGACCGAGCGCTTCTCGAAAAACTACGCCGAACTCGAAGCCGCCGTGTCAGAAGGCGCCCGCGTGTCTCGCAAAGTGCTGGCCCGCTGGAAGGCCGAAGGTGCCGAATACCTCGCCCAACTCACCGCGATGGATGAGTTGGCTCCTGCGGTAGCCTGATCGATTGATCGATCGCCCAACAAACAACGGGCGCAACCGCGCCCGAGTTTTCCCCTGACAGCCCGGTCGGGAAATGTCGTGATGAGTTCATGACCATTCCCCTTCGGGCTTTTCTCGTTTCAGGCCTCACGATCACTTCTCTTCTGGGCTCGGCTTCCTCCTTCGGACAGGACGCTGCCAAAGCCAATACCGACATCGCCGCTCGGCTGGCCACGCTGCCCCGACCGTGGGATCAACGGATCCACCGACTCACCGAGGAGGAATTCGAAACCTCACTGACCTACTGGGCCGAGACCTATCCGAAACTCGTCACTCACGAGATCATCGGCCACACTCTGGGCGGTCGACCGCTGCATCAGCTCATCATCACCGATTCTGAAATCGACGATGCCGACAAGCAGCACTGCCTCATCACCTCGCTCCACGGCGGACCGGAACGCACCGGCACCACCACCTCCATGCACGCCATCGAGTGGCTGCTTTCCGACGATCCCGAAGCCGTCGACACCCGCCGACGTCAGGTCCTCGTCTTCATTCCCATCATCAATCCCGAGGCTTTTTTCGATAACGACCGCTTTCTGAATCGCGACGGCATCGATCCCTACACCGGCGGTGGCCCGGACCATTGGGATCTGGAAAACCTCGTTCATCGCTCCGAGGACAAGGCCCCCGAAGTGAAAGCCTTCCTTGAACAGGTCGATCGATTCCGCCCCGAAGTTCACGTCGATCTCCACGGCACCGGTCTCCAGGAATATCGACCCGACCAACTCGGCGACCGGACCCGCTACCAGGGTCAGACCATGTTCGAGATCACCGGCTCCGCCTACTCCAACTATGCCCTGCGTCCCTGGGATTGGCGCGTGACCGAGGCCATGATCAACGCCGGGATGGAGGCCGGATTTCCCTCCGATCGCTACGAGGCCGATGCCCAGCGCGCCTTCTGGGGACCGGTCTTGCAACCGGCCGCGCCACTGACCTGGCGCGGTCGCCCCAATTTCTACACCGCCCAGATGGCCTACGCCCGCTATCACACCATGATCGCCGCCCTCGAAGTCGGCTGGGAAGCCAGCGGACTCGCCCGGCTGAAAGGACTGCTCCGCCTCGGCAACGCCAACTGGTCCACCGAAAATCGACCGGGTTATCCCGTGGATCGCGTCCGCTCCTTCACCGGACATTTCGTCACCAGCGTCGGAACCCAGGCCGCCGAGCGCCGCGATAGTCGGGTCGAACTCTGGCGCCGCCAGCCCAAGTTCACCCAAGCGATTCTCTATCCTCAGACCGAAGGCCGGGACACCTACTTCGTGGCTTTGGGCAAAGAGGCGGCCGTGTTTTTCGATGGCGAACCCACCCAGATGATCCAGCGGCTTCGCGACCGCCCGGAAATCGATGCGGATTCTCTGGAGAAATTCTTCGCCTTCGGCCCCGAAGTCCAAGTCGCCGTGGATCGCGCCCCCAAACTCGACACCGAATCCGCCCCCATCGAACACGGCATCGGTTTCCGCCTCCGCATTCCCTACCAGAAACCCGAGCTCGTCGACGTCCGTCTCAACGGACACGCCCTCTCCCCCAGCCCCACCGACGGCTACGAGAGCTTCCCCGGCAACGGCTACACCCAACTCCAGATCAACGTCCCGCCCGAGAAAGCAAAATCACTGAAGCTCTTCCTCGTGACCTGCGCCTATCGCCCCGATGTCGTTCGCGAATACGGCTGGGAACCGCCCGCCGCAGTGAAGGCGAGACTAAAAAAGTGATCGCAAGAGGAGGGGCTCCGGAAAAGGGTCCGCCGTGAATTCTGGAATTTCGGTATCCCTCTTCTGACCCGTTTCGGCCGTTCCGGAAAACCAGAA
>JAGROX010000095.1:0-3261 GCA_020440025.1 Verrucomicrobiia bacterium | reverse complement strand
GAAATTGATTCTTCAATTTCCGAAATGAAATCTTTTTGATCCGAAATCAAGCATTCCACTTCCGAATCTCTATATTTCAGGACCGAAATCGTATCTTCCAACTCCGAAACCTTATCTTTGCCCTCCGAAATCCAATCTTTGCTTTTCGAAATCCCTTCTTTATCTTCAACAACGCACTTTTTCGCCGTGCGAATCCCCACTCACTCCCCATGACCGCCGGGCAGGAAGATCGATTCAGCTTGTTTTTGACCGTGGAAGCCGCGTGCCAGCGGCATCAGGCGGTGTGGGACACGGATTTCCCGGCGTTTGCGCAGGCGTTTGCCAAGTTTCAGGAGCACGTCGCCGAGATCGGGCGGCTGGCCGCAGATCAGCGCAGCGCGATTCGGGGCGCGACCCGGCAGAAAGTCAGGACCCGCCGCGCCATGGAGGACAGCGCCCGCCAGCTCGGCGGTGCGCTTGCCGCTTGGGCGGCGGTGAATGGCCAGCAACCGCTCGCCGAGCGCGTCTACCTGTCGCGGAATGCCTGGCACAAGCTTCGCGACACCGTGTGCCTGGACCCGCGAAGGGTCGTCCGTCCAGCAGACGGTGCGTGATCGAGGTGGGATTTTTTCCAAGATCAGGGCGCGAGGAGGGAGTTGGTTCGAACCAACGACCGACGAGCAACGCGGAGATTGGGAAAAAGACCGCCTCGCCCCAAAACACCACCGCAAAGCGGGAATTTTCCAACCGTATCAACAAAGTCCATAACGTGCTGTCTGCTGGACGGGCTGCACTAACTTGATCCTGAAAGAGGGCCGCGCCCGCCTCGCGGACGTGGCCGACGATGGCGTGACTGAGTCGCTGCTCGACGAATTGGCCGAGCGGAGCGATACCTACCGCGCCGAGTTGGCCGGTCCCCGCGCCGCCATCAACATCCGCAAGGCCGACACCGCCGGCCTTAGCACCCACATCGCCGCCGCCAGCAAGGTGCTCCGCACCCGGATGGACAGACTGATGCCCCTGCTCGCGGCCGCTCACCCCGCCTTTGGGACCGATTACCGGAACTCCCGGATCCTGGTGGACTCCGGCGGCCGGAAGCGCGCCAAGCAGCAGGGCGATTCATGACGGATGGGAACCGACGCTAAGGACCGGGCGTCCCGACCCGCCGTTCCAAAAGCGGCACCCCACCCAAGGCATCCTGCGGGCTGCGGGTTCCGCAGTGGCTCAGGCCCGCCGCGACATGGGAGCCTAGCGGCGGAGGCGAAGCCGCGAGTCAGCCTGCCCGCCAGGGCAGCCCGCAGGGCAACCGGAGCGTGGGGCGCGACGGTTGGCAATAGATCATCGTTGTCGAGACATCGGCGTGTCCGAGCAGTTCCTGGAGCGTGCGTATGTCGGTGCCGGATTCCAGCAGGTGGGTGGCGAAACTGTGGCGGAGAGCGTGGCTGGTGACGCGCCGTTCGATTCCTGCCAGCTTGGCCGCCTCGCGAAGCGCGTTCCCGTAGCTGCCGGGATGCAGGTGATGGCGACGTTCGATTCTAGTATCGGGATCTTCGGTGAGTTTTTCAGAAGGGAAAAGCCACATCCATTGCCATTGCTCCCCGGCGCGCGGCCACTTGCGCTCCAGCGCCTTGGGCAGGGCCACGCCGGGCAGGCCCTGCTTTCGATCTTCCTCATGCAGGGCTCGCACCTTCTGCTTCCAGGTCCGCAGATCGGCCACCAATGACTCGGGAAGCGTGGTCACGCGGTCCTGATCTCCCTTGCCGCCACGGATCGTCACTTGCAGCCGATCGAGATCCACATCCTTGATTCGCAGATTCACCAACTCCCGTATCCTCAGCCCGCTGCCGTACTGGAGCTTGGCCGCCAACCGGCAGGTGGGCGAGAGATTCGCCAGCACCGCCGCCACCTCCCGCAGATCCAGCACCACGGGGATCCGCCTGGGCGTCTTGCGAAACTTTACGCCGAGATCGACTTCCTCCATCCCGCAGACCTCCTTAAAGAAGAAGGCCAGCGCGTTGAGCGCCTGCTTTTGGGTGGAAAAGCTCACCTTCTTTTCGCTGACCAACGAGGCGAGGAAATCCCGCCCGTTTCCGGCATCCATGGCGCCTCTCTCATCGTCCACTGATCGGGCAAATCGGCCTGCCCACGATTGATAAGAGCGCCGAGTCGTCAGCGCCAGCCCGCGCTGGGCACCCTTTCGATTCACCGCGTGGCGCACTCTCTCCTCCAGCGTGGCGGTCTTCACCCCTTCCTGCTCGGCCCATCGCAGCCATTCTCCGTACCATCGGAACGCCTGCGCCCACTGATCCAGTTGCCAGTCGGTGCGCGGTTTCGATTGGACCTGATCTTTCCAGAACTGTCGCGCTGCATCCATGGCGGGAGGCAAGGCCCGCTGGATTCGCCAGCGCTCGAACCAGCTCAGCACGAAATCGAACCCGAATTTCAGTGGTTCCCCGATGTCCCGAGCCGCCGCCAGATCGCGGCTCCAAGGGAAGTTGGCGGCGTCTTTGTGAACAGTGTTCATAAATAACCTATTAACTTTGGGTCCGCCGAATGATCAACCCAAAAATACTCCCTTCGTATATCCAAAATACCCGCAAGCCTGAACAACGGTCGTTTTCTCCCCGTATATCGACCCTGAAGGAATTTTAAGAGATCAACCGAACTGAATCAAAATTTCGGTCCCAATTTGGAAGTTCAAATTCGGCTGGAATCCTTGACAGGGCAGGAAAAATCCCGCACGATCCCCTTCGGCGCTGACTCGATTACGGCAGAAATATATCGCCGTCGAAATGCGTAAATTAATACTGTTCTGCAATAAAAGCCTATGCCTGCTCAGATCGAAATCCGAGGCCAGCGATTCAACATCACTGACATTCAAAACCTTGCCATCGACTGGGATAAGGAATCCGAAGTCCAGCATCTCTCGATCACGCTGTTTGATGGGCAAGTTTTTGACTTTTTCGAGGACGAAATTTCGAATCCTTGGGACGGTGAACTGTACTCGATCAAGCGCTCTTTCGCAAAACTGACTGGCGGATAGGTCCAAATTAGGAGCATATTCTTCGCAATCGAAAATAGGCCCGTCGTCGCCATCAAAACCAGTGATCGCAAATCGAAATTTCGTACCGCACCGCAACCCAAAAAAACGAAGCAGAACAAGGCGAGACAGGTGATTCCTTCCACCGATCGGGTTTCCATGCTTCTTGGCTTCGTTTTCTTTACTCATGATTCGATTCGGTTTCAGGCTTCGTTCCAGGAACCACCTGCTCTTTATCGTTC
>JAGROX010000425.1 GCA_020440025.1 Verrucomicrobiia bacterium | reverse complement strand
TCGATCTGTCCGATGTCGCGGAGCAGAAAGCCCAGCAACCAGACGAGGAGAAAGGTAAGCAGAACGGCGAGCAGAAACGAGCCGATGCGAATCGACTTTGGCACCGCAGGTTTTTCGGGTGGGCGACTCATGCTCACTCAGTCTGCAGAAACTGGCGGAAAAACGCGAGCACCTTTCCGCGAACCTCGTCGGTCTGAAATTCCTTTCCGCCATGGCCGGCTCCCTTGACGATGTGAAACTGCGACGGCACTCCGGCGGTGGTGAGTTTCTCATGAAGCTTCGCGCTCTGCTCCAGGGGAACACCGGGATCGGCATCGCCGTGCATGATGAGAAACGGCGCATCGTCCTTGCTGACCTGATCGAGGGCGCTGGCGTCTTTTGCTTTCTCGGGAACATCGCGCACCGTGGCCCCGAGGAGCTTGGCGCCGTTGGACTTGGCGACCTGTTCCAAAGACCGTTTTTCGCTGACCACGTTGGGCGGCATGGTGAGGAGTTCGCTCGGGCCGAACCAATCGCAGATGGCCTGGACACGGCTGGAGATTGCTTCCTTCTCCGGATAATCGCGGGTGCCCATGAGCGCCACCAGGTGTCCTCCGGCCGAGGAACCCCACGCGCCGATGTGATCGGGGTCGAGGGCGTATTCGGGGGCGTTTTTTCGCAACCAGCGGACGGCCGCGTAGCAGTCGTCGATCTGCCCCGGCCACTGGGCGACATCGGTGAGCCGATAGTCGATGGAGGCGACGGCAAATCCCTCCGGCGCCAGCCAGGTCGCGGGGCAGTTGTTCTTGCTGCCGTTCAGCCAACCGCCGCCGTGAACCCAGATGACGACGGGGAGGGGTTTGGATGCGTTGCGTTCCTCTGGGAGATAGAGGTCGAGTTTGAGAGAGACGCCGTCGTGAACGGCATACTCGATGTCACGGATGAACTCGGTATTGGGCGGGAGAGGGGCTGATTTCTTTTTCTTCGCGGGCTCTTGGGCGTTTACCAAAGTCGAGCAGGAGTAAAGAAGAATCAGGCTCACGCAGACTGCTGTGATCGAGCAAAGCGAGAGTTGAGAGTAGGCGAAGCGTGACTGCAGATTCCGGCGTAGTCGGGATAACCGCTGAGATGCAGAGGTTTGGAGGGACATGAGAGGGGGGATTTCAAAGAGCGATGCTGACTGACTCCGAGGCACGGCGCGCCTTGTCGCGGGCGTGCTCGATGGTCTCACCGCGAGCGATACAGACGGCCATGCGGCGCTTGCCTTTGACGGCGGGTTTTCCGAAAAGGCGGATCTGGGTGTCGGGCTCTGACAGGGCGGTTTCGAGATTCCCGAAAGCGACTTGATCGCTGTGGCCCTCCACCAAAATGACGCAGGAGGCCGACGGGCCGTGCTGGGCAATGTTGGGAATCGGCAAGCCGAGAATGGCGCGGGCGTGAAGGGCGAACTGAGAGAGATCCTGCGAAATCATCGTCACCATCCCGGTGTCGTGGGGACGGGGCGACACTTCGCTGAAGATGATGTCGTCGCCTTTGACGAACAGCTCGACCCCAAAAATACCGCGACCGCCGAGGGCATCGGTGATGGCTTTGGCATAGTCGCGGGCCTTTTGCAGCGCCACTTCGCTCATCGGTTGCGGCTGCCAACTTTCCCGATAGTCGCCGTCGACCTGGACGTGGCCGATGGGATCGCAAAAGGCGGTGCCTCCGGCGTGGCGGACGGTGAGCAGGGTGATCTCGTAGTCGAAATCGACGAAGCCCTCGACGATGATCTTGCCGGCTCCGGCGCGCCCTCCTTCCTGGGCATATTTCCAGGCGTGTTCGATATCGGCCTCGATTCTCACCATGCTCTGGCCTTTCCCCGAACTGCTCATGATGGGCTTGATGACGCAAGGCAATCCGATCTCGGCCAGGGCGGCGCGATACTCCTCCTCGGTCGAGGCGAAGCGGTAGGGCGAAGTTTGCAGACCGAGTTCTTCGGCGGCGAGTCGACGAATGCCCTCGCGATTCATCGTCAGCTGAGTGGCGCGGGCCGTGGGAATGATGGTGACAAGGCCCTCGGATTCCAAGGCCGCGAGGGTATCGGTGGCGATGGCTTCGACCTCGGGCACGACGTAGTCGGGTTTCTCCAGTTCGATGACTGCCCGCAGCGCGTCGCCGTCGAGCATGGAAACGACATGTGAACGATCCGCCACCTGCATTGCGGGTGCATTGCCATAGGCATCGACAGCGATGACTTCGACGCCGTAGCGCTGGAGTTCGATGACGACTTCTTTGCCGAGTTCGCCGGATCCGCAGAGGAGAACTTTGGTTGCTGTGGGAGAGAATGGGGTGCCGATACGAGCCATGATGGGGCTAGATTAACCACGGCAGTGGCGAATTGCGCACCAAAATTTTCTCAAAACACCCACTCCGCCTGCTGGGTGGCGGGTGCACTGGAGGTTTTCGGTCGGCGAGGTGCGTAGGAGGCGAGCTCCTCGCGAACGACGGCATCCTCCAATGCGATTTCGGGCTGATTCGGTGGTTCTTGTGCCGGAGGACGCGGTTTAGCGGTTTCCCGAAGAGGAAGGGGGATTTTTCGATCGGCGCATTCGACCGATACCTCAGGCCACCCTGCTTTCTCCAATTCGCGGGAGATGACTCTGATCGCCACCTCGGGCGCATTGCAGTCGCTGCTGAGATGGCCGAGGACCACTCGGTGAAGGCGTTCGGTGGCGACGGAGACGATCAGCTCGGCGGCCTGATCGTTTGAGAGATGACCGTGACGGGAACTGATGCGCTGCTTCGTGGCCCAGGGACGCCGGGTATCGTTGACCAGCATGGTTTCGTCGTAGTTGGCCTCGATGAAGAGGGTATCGACGGCGCGCAGGCGCTCCCGAATCAATCCGGTCGCTTGACCGACATCGCTGAGGATGCCGACGGTGGAATCACTGTCGCGGTCGCGGATCACGAAGCCGACGGGATCGACGGCATCGTGTGGCACGGAAAAGGATTCAATGGAGAGGGAACCGATCTCAAAACCCTGTCCGGCCTCGAATTTTTTCCACGGCACCTGGCTGCGCATGCCCTCCGCCACCACGATGCAGGTATCGCGCGTGCCGTAGATGGGCAGGGGCCGCTTTCGGCAGAAAACATCCAGGCCGGTGCAATGATCGCCGTGCTCGTGGGTCAGGATGACAGCATCGAGCGAGTCGGGATCGATCCCGATGGCTTCGAGCCTCAGGCACAACTGCTTGGCGCTGAGTCCGGCGTCGATGAGCACCCGGGTGTCACCGCGGCAAATCACCGCGCTGTTGCCCGAACTGCCGCTGCCGAGAACCGAAAACCGTAACATGATCAGAGAGAAATCCGAGAGAACCCAACGAAAGGCTC
>JAGROX010000094.1:22503-28184 GCA_020440025.1 Verrucomicrobiia bacterium | reverse complement strand
GGACCGACAAAGCTCCAGCCGCGTTTCTTGAGGTCTTTGCTCAGCGCCTTTGATTCGGCGGTGAGACCGAGTTCTTCCCGCATCACGGAAAAGGTGATCTTCTTGGGGCGCGACTTGGCGTCCGGTTCCCATTTCCAGAAGTAGGCGGCGAGCGAGCCGAACTCGTCTTTCATTTCGGCTGCTCGCTTGGCGTTGTTGATGGTGGACTCGATCTTGCCTCGATGTCTCACGATGCCGGCATCGCCAAGGAGACGGGCGATGTCTTTGTCGCCGAACTTTGCCACTCGGTGGAAATCGAAATCCCGGAAGGCTTTCCGAAAGTTCTCCCGCTTCTTGAGAATGGTCAGCCAACTGAGTCCGGACTGGAATCCCTCGAGGCAGATCTTTTCAAAAAGCCGGAAATCGTCCGTTACCGGGTGTCCCCACTCCTCATCATGATAGGCGAGATAAATGTCCGGCTCGGCGCCCCAAAAGCAGCGGGCGAGACCGTCGGAGGCTTTGGTGAGACCGTTGGCGGGAGTTTCGGTGGGCATATTGGATGGAGAGGAATTTGGAATGGCAGTGTAACCCACGCGGGCAGTGGCTCAACCCGACAGCGGATGGGACTCTGGGAATCCTCTTGCCGTCGCGAGGAATTCTGAAGACACTCCGAATCATGAAAAGACTTTCCTTTCTCGCTCTGATCGCTTGGGCCTGCCTGATGGTGAGTGCCGTCGCAAAGCCCAATCTGTTGCTGATCACGGTCGATGACATGAGTTGCGACTCGATCGGTGCCTTCGGTTGTCAGTTGGAGGGCACGACTCCGAACATTGATCAGTTTGCCGCGCAGAGTCGCAAGTTCATGCGGGCGCATGTGCAGGTGGGAAACTGCTTTCCGTCGCGCAACGTGATGTGGTCGGGGCGGTATCCTCACCACTCGGGGGTGGAAGGGTTCTACCAGGTGAAGCCGATTTCCTTTCCCGTTCTCTGCGACCTGATGCAGGGCGCGGGATACTACGCCGGGATTCGCGGAAAAGTGTCCCACTCGACTCCCTATCAGCCCTACGCCTGGGATGATGATCTGACGACCCTGCCGGATGGCAGCCAGGCGCACATCAAGGATGTGCCGTCCTACTACACCTCAACCAAGGCGGGGATCGAAGCGGCCAAGGTGGCGAAAAAACCGTTTTGCCTGAACATCAATATCTCGGATCCGCATAAGCCTTTCTGGTTTCCCGGAGACGAGCACCCGACATCCCGAGTTTTCACTGCCGAGGAAGTGCCGGTGCCGGGGTTTCTGCCAGATGATCCGGCGATTCGCGAGGAGCTGGCGCTCTACTATTCGTCAGTTCGCCGCGCCGACGATTGCTTTGGTGAAATCATGCGAGCGCTGGAGGAATCGGGAAAGAAAGATGACACCGTGATTCTCTTCCTGTCGGATCACGGCATGCCGCTGCCTTTTGCCAAGACGCAGTTGTATCATCACAGCACGCACACGCCCCTAATCGTGAATTGGCCGGGCGTTACCGAGGCCGGATCCGTCGACGACAAGCACCTCGTTTCGGCGGTCGATTTCCTGCCAACGCTCCTCGACATTGTCGGAATCGATCATCCTGAAGGGCTCGATGGGCGTTCGTTTGCGCCACTGATCAAGGGGGAAACCCAGGAAGAACGGGACGTGGTTTTCAAAGAATACAACGAGAACTCGGGAGGGGTTCGCAATCCCATGCGGGGCGTGCAGACGAATCGTTTTCTGTATCTTTTTAATCCATGGTCAGATGGAAAGCGGGTCATGGCCACGGCTACCAATGGCACGGCGACCTGGAAGATGATGAAGAAACTGGCGAGCGAAGACACCGCCATTGCCGAGCGGGTGGACCTGATGGAGCATCGGCTAGTAGAGGAATTCTATGACGTCGAGAGCGATCCCGATTGCCGCCGGAATCTCATCGAAGAGCCCGCCTTTGCCGAGGAACTGGAACGCCATCGCCAGTTGTTGCAGGACTGGATGGAGCGAACCGACGATCACATGAAATCGGCCTTTGCGGGGCGCAACGACCCGGCGGTCCTGAACGCCTACATGGAAAAAGTGGAAGCCGAGTCCGCCGCACGGAGAAAGGGGGGAAAGCGCAAAGGTGCTGACGCGCTTCCGAAAAAGCAAGCCAAGCTGATTCAGTTCGAGCTCCCGAAAACCATTGTCGCTGGTAAAGCGTTGACGATAAAAATAGCGCATCGGTTTCCCGAAGCTCTTAGCGAGCAATTGGTTCACGTCACTCTCAAGGCAGGTCCAGATGAGAAGCGGCTGGCTCGCGAGGTGGTCAAGGCGAGTGGCAAAGGAACCGTGGAAGTCACCTTTGAACTGCCAGCGGAGGTTCCGGGAAAAGTGGTCAGTTTCGCGGCTTTTGCGGGTGAAGAATTCTCCAAAAACCTGCAACACATCAACTCCGAGAAGCTCTCGGTGGAGACTCCATGATCGGGGAACACGGCAAAGATGACGGAGCCGTCATTTGGCCGTCATGGTGTTGAAAGATTCCCGTGTGTCATTGGTGCCGAAAAGGAATCGCCATCTTCACCGAATGACGTGTCGTTCCGGGCTTGCACGGGCGGCGCTCAGAGGCGAAAAAAACCCCGTCAATTCGCGGCTCAGGCGGCGATTTGATCCGAAACACAATCGTGAGAGAAACATCACTCCAGGACCCCCGACGCTTGGCGACGGTGGCGGCGCTCAGTTGTCTGCTGACGGCCCTGCCTGGCTGTGTCGTGCACTCGATTGATCCCGAAGCCAAGCCTTCGGTGGTGGAGAATGGAGAGGACGAGAAAACATCGGGTTTTGTCCATGCGGAGAAACCGGCCGCGAAGAGGGAGACCTCAGGGATTTGGTGGCGGAATTTTCAGGATCGAGGGCTGGATGACTTAATCGAGACCGCGCTGGCGGAAAATCCGGATGTTCGCGCGGTGGGACGACGGATCGACCAAGCGAATGCGAAATTGGTTCAGGCAGGAGCGACCCTGTTTCCACAAGTGGACGGAAGTGGCGAATTTCAATCGCGATGGGACGATTCGGGAGTTCGCGGTGACAACGCTACCCTTGGCCTGCATCTGGATTGGGAACTCGATGTGTGGGGACGGATTCGTTCGGGACAATCGGCACGTAAGGAAGAGGCAACGGCCGCTTTCGAGGACTGGCAAGCCTCTCGACTTTTACTGACCGGTGCGGTTGCGGAGGCCTGGTTCGAGTTGTCCGAGCAACGTGGGCAATTGGAATTGGTGGGCGAACAGATCAAGGTGAACCGAACGCTTCTGGAATTGATCCGGCTGCGTTTTGGACAAGGGCAGAGTTCGGTGATCGATGTTCTGCAACAACAGGAGCAATTGGAATCGACCGAAGCGTTGGTCCCGGACATCGAGGCGAGAATAGGCGCTTTGGAACTGGTAATCGACACCCTGACCGGTCAGCTTCCCGGATCGGGAACTCGGTTCAGCAAGGCAGCAGACTTGAGTGCCCCGCCTCGGAGCCCTCGGACCGGTTACCCGTCCGAACTCTTGGAGGAAAGGCCGGATCTCAGGGCACGGCGGGCGCGCATTCTGGCTTTGGATCACGAGGTGGGCGAAGCCATCGCCGATTGTCTTCCCCGGTTTTCGCTTGGGGGATCGACGGCGCTCGCCGGAACCCCGAGTCTGGATCGTCTCGTCGGAGATGCCATCGCCGGAGCGGTGGGACCGATTTTGGATGGAGGCAATCGGAAAGCCGAAGTGACGAGGCGACGGTCTCGGGTGGCCGAGGAACTCGACCGCTACACCGCCGAATATCTGGAAGCGGTCAGGGAGACGGAAACGGCGCTGTTGGTGGAGTCGCGTCTGGCCGAGCGGATTCGTCGACAGGAAACCCAGTTGGTCACGGCCCGGCGCCTGCTCGCCGAGTTGAGAAACCGTTATGGCCAGGGCGTGCCCGATTATTTGCCGGTGCTGGATGCCTTGTCAAAAGTGCAGGAGCTGGAACGTGATCTCCTCACCAGCCGCCGGGAACGATTCAGCGCCAGGGTAAGTCTGCATCGTGCGCTGGGCGGGCCGATGCCGACCCTGAATCGATGATGTCACCATGAAAAAGGTTCGCACTGCTTTCCAGTTCATTCTCGCCCTGCTGATCATCGGCGGCGCGTCCGCTGCGGCTTTCCTGCTTCTCAAAACCGCGCCGGAGACGGTGCCAGAGGACAAGAAACAGGCGGTGAAGATCGTCCAAGTCGTCGACCTCAAGCCTTCCGACGAACGCATTCTCGTCTCGGCCTTTGGCACGGTCATTCCCGCTCGGGAAGTGACGGTGCAGCCTCAAGTCAGTGGCAAGGTGGTGAGCCAGAACGAGGCCCTCGTTCCCGGTGGGCGAGTGGTGGCTGGCGAAGAATTGGTTCGAATCGATCCGGCGGACTACGAGCTGACCCTGACGGAACGGAAGGCGGAGCTGGAGGAAGCGCGCTACGAGTTCGACATCGAGAATGGTCGGCAGCTCATCGCGAAACGCGAATGGGAGCAACTCCGGTCAGACCTGCCGGACGCCGACATGAATCCCTCTCTAGCCCTGCGGGAGCCTCAGAAGCGGCGTGCCGAAGCCATGGTGGCAAAAGCCGAGAACGCCATTGAGCGCGCCGAGTTGGACCTGGAGCGCACCCGGGTAGTGGCGCCGTTCAATGGCATGGTGGCCGAGGAGTCGGTTGAGATCGGACAATTGGTGGAGTCCGGTGGTAACATGTGTCGGCTGGTGGGAACCGACGAGTTCTGGGTACAGGTCACGCTGCCGTTGTCGGAGTTGAAACGGGTTCGCCTGCTCGGTGGCAATCAGGAGGGAGCCGCGGCCGAGATTCATCTGGATATTGGAAACGGAAAAATGACTCCCTGGCAAGGCACCGTGGTCCGTCTGCTCAGCGATCTCGAAACCACCGGTCGAATGGCACGACTCCTCGTGGAGGTGGCTGATCCGCTGGGAATTCAGAGTGAGGAGGCATCGTCGACCCCGCTGCTGTTGGGCAGCTACGTGAAGGTGGATATCGAGGCGGGAAACCTAGCCGGAGTGTTGACCATTCCCCGTTCCGCTCTGCGGGAAGGCAACCGGCTCTGGCTGGTCGGTTCCGACAATCTGATTCGGATTGCCGAACCGGAGATCCTGTGGACCCGACCGCAAACGGTGCTGGTTCCCAACGTTCTGAAAGAGGGCGAACGCCTGGTGGTCAGTGAGCTGAAGGTCGCGCTGCCGGGCATGGAAGTGGATCCCCAGCCTTTGGATGCCGCGGACGGGGCAGCGAATCAGCCATGAAACCCGACGGAGAAAGAGGTGTGATTGCCTGGTTTGCCCGCAACGATGTGGCGGCGAATCTGCTGATGCTCACCATCGTGATCACGGGGGTTCTCGTAGCCCGTGGGATCCGTCAGGAAGTCTATCCGATCTATGAACTCAACGAGGTCGAGATCGACATGGATTATCGCGGAGCCAGTCCGGAGGAAGTCGAGCGAGCGGTGATCCTGCCCATCGAGGCCGAACTACGGGGCATGGAACTGGTCAAGCGGGTCGTGTCGGTCGCCCGCGAGGGCAACGCTTCGGTCGCTGTGGAGGTGATGCCGAATTTTGATCGGAATCGAGCACTCCAGGAAGTGACGGCGGCGGTTCAGCGAGTCAGCCTGTTTCCCGACGAAGTCGAGCCGCCCGTGATTAC
>JAGROX010000094.1:0-22396 GCA_020440025.1 Verrucomicrobiia bacterium | reverse complement strand
GAGCCGGGAATTGCGATTGTCGATCTGCGCGGGGTGCGTCGACCGGAGATCCTCGTTGAAGTGCCGCAGGAACGCCTTCGCGCGTACGACCTCACTCTGGGAGACATCGCCGATGCCATCGACAGGGCGGCCCTCGATGTGCCCGCGGGAACCTTGCGAACTCCGTCGGGCGATATTCTTTTGAAGACGACAGAGCGCCGTGATTTCGCCAGTGAGTTTGCGGGTTTACCCATCCTCAGCACGAGCGAGGGGGCCCAGTTACGTTTGGCGGACATTGCCACCATTGTCGATGGCTTCGAGGAGCGAGAGCGGGAGAGTTATTTCAACGGACAGCGGGCGGTGTCGCTCGCGGTCTATAGTTCAGAAACGCAGGCGCCTCTGGAGGTAGCCCATGCGGTCAGGGCGTTTGTGGAAAAACAGCGGCCTCATTTGCCGCCGTCCGTGCAACTGACGCTGTCCCGAGATCGTTCGATTGATTATCAGGAGCGCGTCACCCTCCTTTTGGAGAACGGAGCCATGGGCCTGCTCTTGGTGTTGGTGGCTCTGGGCTTGTTTCTCGAACTGCGGGTCGCGTTTTGGACCGCCATCGGAATTCCGGTATCCATCCTCGGTTCCCTCATTCTGATGCCGATGATGGATGCGACGATCAACATGATCTCGCTCTTCGGTTTCATCATCACGCTCGGGATCGTGGTCGATGATGCAGTCGTGGTCGGAGAGGACATTTTCCATAAAATGTCAGAGGGCATGTCCCGAAGAGAAGCGGCGGTGGCGGGCGCCTTGCAGATGACCGTGCCGGTGATCTTCGCGGTCTCCACCAACATCATCGCTTTCCTGCCCTTGTTGTTTGTGCCGGGTGAGATCGGGCAGTTTTTCGAGATTCTGCCGGCCGTGGTGATCGCCGTGTTCACCGTGTCACTGGTGGAGTGTCTCCTCATTCTGCCCTCTCATCTGGCCTTCAGCCGGGCCAAGGAAAACAGTCAGACTTGGTTTGCCCGATTTGATCGTAGGCAGACGAAATTCCGCGAACGTCTCGACGCGGCCATGGAAAAGGCCTATCGACCGATGCTGGATCTGGCGGTGAATTTTCGCTATCTCACCGTCACGGTATTCGTGGCAGGGCTGCTGGTGGTGGGGGCGTGGATCGGCAGTGGTCGCATCGATTTTATTTTTCGTCCGGCCATCGAAACGGACTTCGTTCAGGCCGAAATTGAATTGCCCTCGGGCACTCCGGTGGATCGGACTCGGGTGGTGACCTTTCAGGTTGAGGCTGCCGCCAAGCGGGCTCTGGAGAAAACCGGAGAGAAGGACATCCTCGTCGGCTTTCTCACCGAAGTCGCCGAAAGTGGAAGCAACACCGGAGAGGTGAATGTGATGCTGGTGCCGCAGAGTCAGCGCAAGATCACCGGTGAGCAGTTCGTGCACCTGTGGCGGGAGGAGATTGGCGTCATTCCCGATTTGGAATCGCTGTTCTTTGACTGGCTCATCGGTCCCGGTGGCGAGGCCGAGATCGATGTACAGTTGGCCCATCCCGATCTCCCGACTCTGCGTCGGGCTGCGAATGAAGTGGCCGATGCCATCGCTCGCTACCCGGGGGTCGAAGACATTCGCAAGAGCTTCGGACGCCAGATGCCGCAGCTCGGTTTTGAGATCAAACCGGAAGGCCGCAGTCTCGGCATCACGGCCCGGGATCTCGGGGAACAGATCCGCCATGCCTTTTACGGAGCGGAGGCGTTGCGGCAGCCTCGCGATCGTCAGGAAGTCCGGGTCATGGTTCGACTGCCCGAGGCCGATCGTCGTTCCATGAGTGGGCTGGAGCAGTTGTTGATCCGCGGTCCCCAAGGAGGCGAGATTCCCATTTCGCAGGCGGCGGTCATCACCGAATCCAAGGCACCGGTCCGAATCGAGCGGGTCGATGGCGGGCGCGTTGTCAATGTCACCGCCAATGTGCTTCCCGATGTGACCACGGGAAACCGGGTTCTGAGCACCTTCTCGAAACGGGAGTTGCCCAAAATTCTGGCCAACTATCCCGGGCTTCGATATTCCTTCGAAGGTGAACAACGGGAGGAACGCGAGGCGATGGTCGAGTTGCTCTGGGGGCTGGTGGCCTCGCTCTTCGCCATCTATGTCATCATGGCGGCTTTGCTTCGGAGTTATTCACAGGCCTTTATCGTACTGCTGACTATTCCCTGGAGTCTTTCCGGCGCAGTGTTGGGACACCAATTACTCGGGTTTCAGTTGAGCATTTTCAGCGTTTTTGGAATGATCGCCCTCTGCGGAATGGTCGTGAATGGGGCCTTCGTGTTGGCAGTGACTCGTAACCGCTACCTCGAGCGGGGCGATGATCCCAATACCGTGACTCATCTGGCAGCAATGCGGCGATTCCGTCCCATTTTGCTAACCGCAATCACGACCTTCCTCGGTCTCGGCCCGATGATCTTTGAGAAATCAACGCAGGCACTGTTCCTCGTGCCCATGGCCATTGCCCTGGGGATTGGCACCTTGGTGTCGACCTTCGTCATCCTGCTCCTGATTCCGGCGGCTTTCAGAATTTCGGAAGATTTTTCCCGAGACTGATTGGGCAAAAGCGTGAGCGCAATTCATGCGCGGCTCACGGCAAGATCCGCTGGGCGCGATTGGGCGCATCGGCGCGATGATAGGCACACGTCCGGTCGGTGTTTCTGCCGTCGATGAGCAGTCTGGCCGTTCGCCTTTGCAAAGAATCCCCAAACCAACCGAACCGCCATGAAACGTGCTTTCAATTCACTCGATCCTCTCTCCCGACGAAGCTTCGTCGAACGCATGGCCAAGGCCGCCATGGGAGTCAGTTTGTTGCCACTTGCCGATCAGGTGTTGGCTCAGTCAGCAGGTGGCAAAGCCAAGCACATCATCTACCTCTACATGGCAGGTGGGATGACGCACCTCGACACTTTCGATCCCAAGCCCGGCACCGAGGTCGGAGGGAAAACCGAGGTCGCCAAGACCCCGGTGCCCGGTATCGTGCTCGGTCAATACCTCCCGAAACTCGCGGAACGAATGAACGACATTGCCGTCGTTCGGACTCTGCAACAGCGCACGGCCGACCATCGGGGAGCATCCTATTGGATGCGGACCAGTTACCAGGCGCGGGCCACGATCAAACATCCCTGCATGGGACCGTGGGCGCAGCGGCTTCTCGGAAAAATGCACGAGACGCTGCCGGATTCGGTCGTGGTGGGCGGCGGTGGGCAACATCCCGGCGCGGGCTTCCTCGGACCGAACTTCGAACCGCTCCCCATCGGTGATCCCCAGGGCGGCTTGCCGAATTCCGAGATCTCCAAAACCATCGACGACAGCCTATTTGGCAAGCGTCTCAAGATGATGGAGACCTTCAACTCGGACTTCAATCGCAAGTTCAAGAACGAAGAGATCGCCGCCTACAATCAGTTCTACGACAATGCGCTGGAGTTGATGAAGAGCAGTGACCTGGAAGTCTTCGATCTCACCAAGGAAACTCAGGAGAAGCGGGATGCTTACGGCATGAATCAGTTCGGTCAGGGCCTGTTGCTCGCGAAGCGACTGGTGACCCAGGGGATTCGATATGTCGAAGTTGTCAAAGGCGGTTGGGACATGCACAACGATCTCTGGGGCAACATCGAAACCACGGCTGGCGAACTCGACCAGGCCGTTGCGGCTCTGATCGATGACCTCAAGGCGGAGGGCAAGTTCGATGAAACTCTCATCGTATTGACCACCGAGTTTGGACGCAGTCCGCGCATCAATGCCAACGCAGGACGTGATCATCATTCCCTCTGCTTTTCCGGCATGTTGGCTGGAGGTGGCATTAAGGGTGGACAGGTGTTTGGGAAATCTGATGACAAGGGGCATGCTCCCGCCGAGGACATGGTCGAACAGAAGGATTTCAACGCCACCATCGCAATGGCTGCGGGCATGCCTCTCGACCAGATCGTCTATTCGCCCTCCGGCAGGCCGTTCATGGTTGCCGGGCATAAGGAAGATCTCGAAACCAAAGAGATTCGTCCCGAGGGCAAGCCGATCATGCCTTTCCTGGGGTGATCTCTAGAATCAGGGCCGGATTCTGATGTGCTGATCGAGCCAATCATCGATCAGCCCCAGGACCCGTTCCGGTTGGGAGAAAAACAGAAAGTGATCTTCATCAGGAATGAAGTGAGCTTCGACCGACAGGGGAAGGCTTCGCAGATTGTCGATGCCTCGTTGCACATAGGTTTCCGGGACTCTGCGATCAGCGGATCCTGAAATCACCAGCACGGGCGTCGTTTTGAGAATCGGCGAATACCTCTCCTCGGTAATCAGTTCGGGATCGATGACTGGAGAGAGATAGATCAATCCTGCGATTTCTTTACCATGATTCGGAGCAGCGTGGGTGACTCCGGCTCCACCGTTTGAAATGCCAGCAAGGAAGATGCGGGAGCTATCGAATTCCGGGCGGCTTTGACAGTAGCGAATCGTGGCGGCAACTTCCGACATGCCCGCCGACGAACGCCATTCCCCGATGCCGAAGCTCGGGGCCACGATGGCCATTCGATGGTTGTCAGCGAGTGATTTCCACAGCCAGAGGTAGCCTTTGAAATTGCCGAGACTGCCATGGAGAAAGATCACCACTGGCATTTTTTCATCGTCAGCTTTTCTCGGTGAATCGTTTGGCAGATAAACATAGCGATGTCCCTGTGGTGCTCTGCCCGAGAAGGCATGGCGGTAGCATTGGCCGAGTTCGCCCGGAACGTCTCGGAAATTTTCATCCTGTTTCAACGAAGCATAAACCTTGCGAATGGTTTGGCGAAGTTGGCGACTCTGCGTTCGGTCGAGAAAGGGATCAAATGCGGTAAACAAACGGCTACCCATCAGGAGCTGATCGATCTCGGGAACCCAGTTCGCGGGCGACCAAAAGTGAAAGCGGGCAGTTCCTGAATACTCGGAATGCAATCCAGGCGCATTGAGCGGTTTCGAAGGCTCGCGAGGGGCCAGGATTCCGGCAATGAAAAGGCCAATCAAACCAAGACCGGCGGCACTGATAAAATAGGGCCGAAATGGCGAAGGTACGTCCCTCTTTTCCAGAAGCTCGGGGATGGCGAACCAGAAAAACAGCAGTCCGGTGGCGATCAGGAATCCGGCGAGGGTGACGGTAGAGATCAATAGCAGACCCGTCACCACCAGGAAGGGAATGGTAGCCAAGAGCCAGATCGTTTGACCGAAGATTCGTATTTTCAAGGAATTGCGGACATTCTAATCTTGGATTTCAGAAATGTGGAGGTGAAACCAATTAGAGTTGTCATTCGCTAACTTGTCGGAATTGACACCTGACGACGGGGAAGCGAATGGGTATGGAGTATTGTCGATCTCCATCGGCTCCCTCTTTTCGCATGAGCGCCGAACTGAACTCTCACACAGAACCCCTCGCGACTCCGACCTTTATGGAGGCGTTCCGGTTTTGGTTGAAGCTCGGGTTCATCAGTTTTGGAGGTCCGGCGGGCCAGATCGCGATCATGCACACGGAACTGGTCGAGCGGAAACGCTGGATCGATCACGAGCGCTTTCTCCATGCGCTCAATTTTTGCATGCTCCTGCCGGGGCCGGAAGCTCAGCAACTGGCGACCTATTGCGGCTGGCTCCTCCATCGGACTCGGGGTGGGATCGTTGCAGGTGCCCTTTTCGTGTTGCCCAGCGTGGCTGTCCTCTGGGGACTTAGCTACATCTACCTGGCATTCGGAAATGTCGCCGGAGTGGCGGCGGCCTTTGATGGTTTGAAACCGGTGGTTCTGGCCATCGTCATCGGTGCGGTTTATCGCATCGGAAAAAAGGCGCTTCGCAATCCGTTGATGTGGGGACTCGCGGCGGCGGCTTTTGTGGCCATCTTCTTTCTGAAAGCACCGTTTCCCCTCATCATTGCAGGAGCGGGTGCCTTTGGATGGTTGGGTTCACGATTTTTGAAATCCTGGTTCGTTCCCCCGAAACCGAAGGGCGGTCATCTGAATGAAACCATCGCGGACAACGCGGCTACCCGTCCCAGTTGGCGTCGCTCACTCGTGCTGTTGTTGGTCGGAATCAGCCTGTGGTGGGCGCCAGTGCTCGTCGCTTCGAAGACTCTGGGATCCGACCACACCGTTACCCAGGAGGGCATCTTTTTCAGCAAGGCGGCCATGGTCACCTTTGGCGGAGCCTACGCGGTGTTGCCCTACGTCGCGCAAAAAGCGGTCGAGGATCACGGTTGGCTGGAGCCGGAACAGATGATCGATGGACTGGGATTGGCCGAGACCACCCCGGGGCCGCTGATCATGGTGGTGCAGTTCGTCGGTTTCGTCGGCGGGTGGCAACATCCCGGCGATCTCTCACCCATCGTGGCGGGAACGCTCGGGGCCTTGATGACAACCTGGGTGACCTTTGTGCCTTGTTTCATGTGGATCTTTCTCGGCGCGCCATTCATCGAGCGATTGCAAGGACATGCCGGGCTCACGGCGGCCCTGTCCGCGATCACTGCTGCCGTGGTGGGTGTCATTCTGAATCTGGCCATCTGGTTCGGACTCCATGTGCTGTTGCCCGAGACCGGAGCGGATTGGTTTGGGATTGTGCTGGCGGTGTTGGCCTTGATCGCCACGCTACGATGGAAAATCGAGATTCTCTGGCTGGTGGCTGCGGGTTGTGTGGTCGGAGTGGGTCGCTGGTTGCTGTTGGGACAAGCCTGAGGAAGGGCTCATTTCTCAAGTGGGGACAGGGATCATTGGGGGATCCCCAAGAATCCCACTTGCCAGGCAATGTGACAGAATCGTAACCTTGGCGCTTCGTGTCATCGCTCAATAGCTGAGGCGCGAGCTGTTATGATCCCACTACTTGCGACCACGGAAAATCTCGATTGGGCCACGTTGATCATGGGAGTGCTGGGAGGGTTGGCCCTCTTCCTCTTCGGGATGGATCAAATGACCCGCGCCTTGCGAGTCGTTGCGGGTGCGGGAATGCGTCAGTTTTTGGGCAAACTGACAACGAACCCGGTGAAGGGTGTGATGGCTGGCGCGCTGACCACTGCGGTGATCCAATCCTCGTCCGTGACAACCGTGCTGGTAATCGGATTTGTTTCCGCCGGGTTGATGACGCTTTCCCAAGCCATCGGCGTGATCATGGGCGCCAACGTCGGCACCACCATTACGGCTCAGATCGTGGCGTTCAAGATCACCAAATATGCGTTGATTCTCGTGGCCGCCGGATTTGCTGGTCGATTGATCGGAGGGGAACGAAAGGGCGGATTTTACGGCACCATGGTGATGGGCTTGGGATTGTTGTTCTTCGGGATGGAGTTGATGAGTGATGCGACCAAACCGTTGCGAGATTTTCAGCCTTTCATCGACTGGATGAGTCAGATGAATCGCCCCATCCTCGGCATTCTGGTGGGGGCTGTCGTCACCGCCGTGGTGCAGAGTTCATCGGCGACTACGGTGATGGTGATCGTGCTCGCCAGTCAGGGATACATTTCCCTCGAAGCAGGAATCTATCTGATTTTTGGCGCCAATCTGGGCACTTGTATCACCGCCATTCTCGGATCACTGGGAAAACCAAGGGAGGCGCTTCAAGCGGCTCTGGCTCATATTTTTTTCAACCTGGCAGGCGTCTCGATCTGGTTCGCCTTCGTTCCCGAACTTGCAGACTTGGTTCGAAGCCTCTCTCCCGCTCATCCGGAACTGGAGGGGGCGGCGCGACTGGCGGCGGAGACGCCCCGGCAGATTGCCAATGCTCACACGGTTTTTAATGTCGCCAATACCGTGCTGCTCGTGGGGCTGACCCGTCCGTTGGCCTGGCTGATTCAGAAGCTGGTGCCGGAGCGGCCGGAGGATGCGGTCAGGGTTGGAGAGGTGAAGTATCTGGATGATCTCTATCTGGCTGAAGTTTCCACCGCTCTCGATCTCACTCGAAAGGAATTGTCACGTCTCGGCGCGGGCGTCTTGCGAATGCTTCGTGGTTCGCTCAACAAGGTCCTCTTCGGCACCTCGCAGGATCTGGAGGAATTGAGACGACAGGACAATGACATCGACGCCCTTCACGGCGCGGTGGTGACTTATCTGGGTAAACTTTCCCAGCAAGAGCTGCAACCTGGCGAGGTGGCTCAAGTGCGGGACTATCTGGCGACGGCCAATCATTTCGAACACATCGGAGACATGGTCGAAACGGAGCTCTACGAAGCCGGAATGAAGCGATTGAATCAAGGTGTGGGCATCAGTCCGGCGACTGGCGACATGCTCTCGGAACTGCATCGAAAAGTCTGCTGGACGGTGGACTCCGTGGTGAGAGCGTTGGTGGATCAGGATGCTGAAGCGACGGCTGAGGTGGTGGCGGCAAAAGCAGAAATCAATCGACTCGCCGACGCGGCCGAGGAGCGTTTGATGCAGCGTCTTACAGCGGCGGAACCAGGACGCATGGCCGTTTTCAGGATCGAGACCGATATCGTGGAGAACCTGAAACGAATTTACTATTTCACCAAACGCATCGCTCGAGTCGTGACGGCGGAGGGGAGCGAGGAAACGGCCGAATCGGAAGCTGAAAACCCGGTGACCTAACCCTGTTGAGTCGGCGACTTAACCCTCTTTGGTCGCCGGCGAAAACTGAACGGTGGTGCTGATCATGGCGCCGTTTTCGTCGGTGATGGTGAGGAACCAAGTGTTGGCGTCGGCCGGTGGGGCGGGGGCGCTAATGTTAGTGCCGTCGACCACCGCGTCGACTTCTTTCCACTCGCGCTCGGACCGTAGTCCGGTGGCGGTGGTGTAGTGGAGGGCGGCGCTGGCGACGGGCACGCTGTTTTCGATAGTGACGCTGATTTTGCCGTCTGTGCCCACGACGGGCGTTCCCGGTTTGGGAAGGGGAGCGCCTCCTTTACAAAAGCTGTCGATGAAAAGGCCGATCTCCTGCGGTTCCCATCCGGCGGGATGGCTGTGTCTCATGCGCGGTTCGATGCGCATCTGCTTGGTGTTTCCCGGCACGCGATCAAACGACTTCTGGTAGCTGTCGAGCGGGTAATGAATGTCGTGGCTTCCGTTCACAAACAGGATGGGAATCTGGCAATTCCCGAGATGGCTGGACGGGTCGTAGCGCTTGATCCATTTCGCGCGATTCTCTTCGCTGAGGGCATCGATGGACTTCTTTTGCACCGACTCGCCCTCGAAGAGGAATCCGCAACCGTAGACGGGCACGGCAGCTTTGAATCGTGAGTCAACGGACGCGACCAGACAGGTGGTGTAGCCGCCCCAACTGATGCCGGTCACGGCGGTGTGGTCGGCATCGACCTCGGGAAACGATCGAATCAGGGAATGGGCGCAGACGGCATTGCTGACGGCATGCCATGGCCAATGATTGGAAACATCTTCGCCGATGCTGTCGAATTTTTCAGGATGTCCCTGACCCGGTCCACTATTCTCCAGCGGGGTGCGGGATTCCTGTTTGTGACCTTTGTCGGGAACGATGAGTTCGCTGGTTCCGGGTTTGAATTCGGGGGCAGGCGAGCGTTGCCCCCCGAGGTCCATGGCGATCGCCGCATAGCCGCGTTTTGCCCAGAGCCAAGTCCATTCGGAAAAGGCGGTGCCGCCACCACCGTGAATAAGAACCACAGCGGGAAAGGGGCCTTTGACGGAGGGATCGAGTGTTGCTGGACTCGCGTAGAAAGCGAAGACCTCTGTGTCGTGATCGCGATAGCGTTCTCCCGAATAGAGGAGGGAACGCACCGGGCTGGTCTCATCGAGCCAGCGAAACTCGGGTGCTTCAAAGAGCGCTTTGGTATCCCAGACTGGGGCTTCAGTTTTCTCCTGAGCGCTCAGGGGTGCCAACCCGAGGGAGGCGAACGCATAAACAAGGAAGTGAGTGAAAAGTCGATGGCTGGCGATCATGGGACCACCAGTGTCGCATCTCAATTCAGGGCTGCAATCGGCCTGAACCCGTAGGGCATTTCGATCGACTCCCAGGTGCTCTAGCGCTTTCTACGAATTGGCGTCGGAGCCGAGGAACTGGAGGCGGGAGGGGAATCCTGAACCGGCAGTTCGATGGTGTCCGGATTGGTCGTTTCACGCTCTCTTTCTCCAAAAATACCGCGTCCAATGCGACCGATGATTCCCTTTTGTCTGTCGGCGGCGTTTTGCTGTACTTCTATTTGATTCAGCAGGGTGGGAGTTCCGGGTTCCGGGAAGGACTGGGCGGCCTCTTCACCAATTTCGGAGCGGAGGTCTTCGTCGTGACTGGAAGTGAAGGCATCCTCGTCCTCACGAACCACGATGGGTTGAATGAAAATCATCAACTCGGTCCGTGCCTTGGTGGTCTTGGTATTTTTGACGGCATTGCCGAGAATGGGGATGTTTTTCAAGAAAGGAAATCCAGCGTCCGTCAGTTCGTCGCGCTCCGAGATGAGACCGCCCAACACGATGGTTGCCCGGTTGGGGATGGTCACGGTGGTGTTCAGTTCCTGTTTGCCGATGACGGGGATGAGGTTCTGGTCGACGAGCTGCGAGCCGACGACGCGGTCGTTGATCTGCACGATGTCGAGGGTCACCTCGTTGGCTTCGTTGATCGTTGGCAGCACTTCGAGCTTCAGCACGACATCCTTGTAGGCTACGGTGGAACGCACTGAGTTGACGTTGGTGGTGTCGCTCTGGGTGGTTTCGGGATAGGGAACTTCCTGGCCGCTGGTGATCTCGGCGCGTTTTCCGTTCTGGGTATAGACAACGGGGCGAGAGAGAATCTTGAAGTTCTGAGTGCTCTCCAAGGCGTTGATGATGACATCGAGCGACTCGCCGATCTGGCCATAGACATTCAATCCAGACGCTGGACCAAAGGCGGTGGAAATGAGGTTGTCCCGCAAGTCACCGATGTTACCCGGGTTGGTTGCGGTTCCGATGATGTCGGTGCGACTGTTGATGAGACTGCTGGCGATTCCCCCTTGGGAGGGATCGCTTCCGCTGAACTGGGTGTACTTTTGCAGGTAATCGATCCCGAGTTCCCGGTCATCGGTCAGGGTCAGTTCTCCGATCACGGTAGCGAGATAGACCTGCACCGGGCGACGATCGAGTCGGTCAATGATGTCCTGGACGATGTCCTGATTTTCTTTCGAGCCAATCACGATAATCGCATTGCTCTGGCGGTCCGCGATAAGTCTGGTCTTGCCGACGAGGACGGAGATCGGAGCAACTTCATCAATGGGATAGGCGATTTGATCGGCTCTGCCTCCAACTTCTCCGGTGGATCCCGTGGCGCTTTGGTTGTTTCGATTCTGCTGATTCTGGTTGTTGCTCACGCCAGTCAAGGTGGCGAGCTGAGAGGAAGTGGCCGGTGTGGGGCGGCTGTCGATCTGTCGCCCGCCGGGGAGTTGCGTCTGTCCCGTTCCCGTGTCTTGGAGGACATCCACGATCACCGGGAGGATGTCGTTGGCTTTGACGTAGTTGAGAGCGCGTTCGACCGGGCTGGGGTTGGCCAGCGGTTGATCGAATTCCTTGATCATATCCAGCACGTAGGCAAGATCGGTTGGGGCGGCGACGACCATGATGCGATTGAGTCGGTCATCGGGGATCAACTGCGCGGCGGGCATGTCGGCTGTGCCGATCCCGGAGTCGGCGTTCTTGTTGTTGCTGTCGGATTTCTCCGTTTTGGCCTTGTCCGCGGGTTCCTTGGTCGACTTTCCCGAGATCGTCCGCCCGCTTTCGCTCTGACGCTGGCGCTCTTCCATCCGGGCATCCATGGTCGCCTGAATGATCTGGGCAACAATGTTGGCCTCGGCATAGTCCAGTTGAATGAAATCGGTGAGCAGGGGCGCATCTTCCGCTGCGACATCGATGATCTTTTTCAACTGAATCAACTGTCGAATGATGCTGCTGCTCTCGGTGATGAGGAGACCGCTGGGAGTGGAAACCGGGGTGATGCGGCCGAACTCGTTCAATACGACGTGATTGCCAAACAGCGTGGCGGCGGTCTCGGACGAGATGTGCTCCAGCTCCATGAAGTAACCGATCAGGGTCTCACCGGCCGGCAGCGGACTGTCGGCAGTATAAATGACGATCCCTTCGCTGAATGATGCGCTTTGACCGCCTTGGCGTTGGCCTCCGAAGAGCACCTTTACGCTTTTCTGGTCGGGCTCGGCGACAATGACGTAGCCGTTCACGAGTAGGGTGGCCTCGATCAGTCGAATCGCTTCGTCACGATCGACATCGGTGGGGGTCACCAAGCTGATCTGGGGGCCGTCAAATACCGTGGTATCCTTGATGATGGTCTTCCCGACGAGGCGCTCGTAAATATTCAGCAGATCCGACACGGGATTCAGCGGAAACTGAAGGGTCACTCGACCGCTTGGTCCCTGGATCATGCCGGTGGCACCTTCCGCACCTCCGGGAGCGCCGCCGGTGGGGCCGAATCCAGCACCTCCTCCAGGCCCACCAAAACCTCCGGGTCGACGACCTTGTCCAAAACCGGGGCGTTGTTGTCCATCGCCAGCGGCAGGCGCGCCAGGTGCCGCAGGGGCAGGGGTCGGCGCGGTCGCGTCTGGCGTTGCGGGCGCCGCCGGAGCCGCCGCATCGGGAGTGGCAGGTGCCGCCGGAGCGGGGGTAGCCGGGGCTGCATCAGTTGCCGCGTCCTGTGCCGGTGCCTGGGCGTCGGCAGCAGCTCTCTGTGCTTGAGCGAGGAGCCGAAAGCGGTCGCTGGCATCGCTGGCAGCAGGGTCATCCTGAGCCAATAAGGGTACGATTGATCCCGAAAAAAGGAGGAACACCATCAGCCAGAGTTTGGTAGATGGGACAAGGGTTCCGGTCGCCTCGTCGCGGGGACGAGGCGTTTCGCCAGTCTGTGTTTTCATGTTGTGTTTCGGATCTCTCGGACCTGCAAGCAGATAGAGAGAGAAAAGGCTTATACGTAAAGAGGGAAAGTCACAAGCTGCGGTTGGCAAATTTCGAAAAAAATCACTTCGATTTACCAGCACGTTCCAGGGCTTTCTGGAAAAGCTTACCGCGATCCTCTTCACTCATGTCGGGGATCTCGGACCGCTTTTTCATCATGTATTCAAAGACTTTGCGACGTTGGTCCTCGGAGAGTGCCATCATCTTTTCACGCATTTCAGGTGAGGGCCCTCGGCCTCCGTGGTCTCTTGATCGGCGTTCTCCTTCCCGGATTTCGCCGCCACCTCCCGAAGCTGGCTTGGCTTCTCCGGGTTTGAGCGACCACTCGTCGTAGCGCACGGTCACGACTTCGCCACCCGCGATCGAAATCTTGGCGGCCACCTTTTCCAAGTCATCGTTGCCATCCACCTCGACCATCTTCCAGCCCTGGGGATTCGGTTCTTCGGACACCACGTAGGTCTCCTTGGTTTCCCGATTCATCAGGGTGGCCACTTTTTTGCCATCCATGGAGGCGATCCCCGTCAGAATGAGTCGGTCGGAGAGATTTAGAGACCGGGTGAACGGAGAATTCTCCATCAACATAGAAAAGGCATCTGCCGCGATGGGGGAGGGAAGTCCATTTTCCGTAAAGACCGGTGCTTGGTTGGCTTCGTCCTGACCCTGGCTAAATCCCGATATGATCAGACATCCCATCATGGCCAACCAAAAGTGGGGCTTTGGTGACGCGATGTTGGATGGGAGAGCAAGGGCGTGAGCCATGAAATGTGGTCCTCTGGAAAAAGGAAAAGATCGATGGGCGACAAAGAGACGCCATCTTAAACGCCCCCAATCAGCAAAAGTTTCGCCAGAGCACCGTCGAGGGGACAAGTTTTTTTGACGGATGTCGCCAGAAAGTGGCGAGTGGCAAGTGATTGATTGCCAATGATCTGACAATGTCAGATGGGATGAAGTCACGGACGGCGCAGGGTTCGCGGAGTTATTAATCCCCCCTGGATATGCCTCGAGCTACTCACTGCGCCGCCCGTGATCAAAACAAGCTTCATTAGATACATACGGGGATTCGTCCCGAATGTTACAGTTTCCGGGGAGAAAATCTCACCTCCCCTCAAGATTCAGATTTCGGGGGCATCAGAGGTCGCCGATCCCAAGACATTGAGCCTCCCGGGCGAGTCGCTAGCGAGCTTCGATGGAAAGCAGACCGCTTTGTCCATTGATCCGGGCGGAGCCAGAGACCAGTCCCTGCTCCTGCAAGAGGGCGCCTCCCAAAATGGTGGTGATGCCATTCGGAACATCCAGATAGCGTCCGGAGATGAGCCCGTTTCTCACATTGAAGTTCAGTACCAGTCGCTGAGGCCCGTAGTAGATGACTCGATTGGCGGCATTCCAGGTGAGAACGTTGTCGATGGTCGTGATCCCAAGAGCGGCATCGCCTGAGTAATCGAGTCCGGAAAGCTGGATCCAGGCATTGTGAAAGTCATTCGAGAGGGTCGCCAGGGCTCTGGTGCCCGGCACAGGGCGGGTGTAGCGACTGCCCACCAGTCCACGGACGAGGTCAAAACCGGCAGGATAGATCGAACTGGGGGGCGTTCCGGGTTCTCGAACCCAATGAATTCCGCCATCGAGATCGCCAATGCCAACCTGGGAGCGGAAGGTCAGTTTCCCTGCGATGAACCCTCGGGGAACGGCGCCGTAGAGTTGCCGAAAAATCGACCATTCGTCTTCGGATGAAAGGTGACCTGCGAGTGGGGCTTTGGTGCCATCTGCCAACATCATCAAACCGCGACACACGCCTCCCGAGGTGACCACCACGGTTCCATAGCCATCGCCGGCTGGTTCTGCGGCGGCATCGACCCCATCGGGAGAACGAATGGCCAGGGTATAGCTCCCGTTTTTGTCGGTTGAGCCCGGGCGACGCTGGGCATCGATCTGATAAACGACTCCGTCGATATCGATGTTTCCCGTGAGCAGGTAGCCGTTGCCTTCCAAACTCGCAGGAACTCTGGCGAGCTGGAGATTCAGGATGAGCGGTGCATCGTTGCGTCTATTGATGGTGGCGGTTCCGTCTCCGGTATCCGGATCGAACGTTCCCCTCAGGTTGAACTTTTGCCGTCCTACCCAGAGCTGACCCGTAAATGCTCCCGAGGGAGTGGCGCGGAAATTCACCAAGCCGCCGCTAGGATCCGAGCCGGAATTTGCGAGGACGCCGCCGTAGATTCCTGCGGCAGCGGACTCCCAGTTTCCCACCGGATTGGAGGCTGGACCGGTGGCCGGGGAGGGAGGCAAACCAATGCGAGTCAGATTTCCGGGATCCTCACTGCCGGGGTAAGGGAAGGAGGTGCCCGGCTGCAAACGAGCCGCCCCGCTGCTTGCCCGTTGCAGGAAATGCCCCGCCGCGATCTCTTGGCGTTGAAAGGCGACGCCTCTCAGTGCCAGACGGGTTCCGCTGGAGTTGTCGATGTAATTCCCCGCGAATTGGCCTGTCCGGCGACTAACTCTCACTGCGATGCGTTCGGGGCCGTAGTAGGTGAGAATGTCATTGGATCGCCAGGTGAGGGCCTTGGTGATCGGAGCACCGGAATCTGGGAGGTCCACTCCATTCAGCGATAGCGCGGCATTGAAGTCTTGGGCGACAAGGGTTCCGAGGATGGGGCTGCCCGCGACTGGAGGAGTGAAGGCGCTACCGAGGGCCCAAGATTCGATCGAGAAGCCATCTGGATAGCGTCGGTCGCGTGGATCCGGGTATTTCTTCCACTGGAATAGTCCGTCAAAATCACTGATGCCTGCCTGGTCGCGAATCGTGAGGCGAGCGCCGCACCGCCCTCGCCCGATGCCAGTGACCGGGCGATAGATTTCTTGGAAAAGATCGAAGGTTCCGACAGCCGAGAGGTAGGATGCTTCTGCGATGCGGGTGCCATCCCCCAAGGCGCCCCTTGTCAGAACGGTTCCCCCGCGATTGATCGTCATCATCGCCCATCCATCTCCGCCCGGTTCCTGGGATGTCGTGGTGGCGCTCGGCAGGATGAGGGTGAAAGTCGATCCGACTCCGTTGATGGGGTCGTCGGCGGGGAGCGGCAATGGGTTCAACCGAACATGATAGGGTGCCCGGGGAATCTCCGCGATGGCGAGGCTCCCGTTCCACCCAATCGTGCCGACGAGTATCTCTTCCCCAAGGTTCCCGGTCCCTTCCAGCTGAAGTTCGACATCAATGAACGTGCCGTTGCGCTGGCGGAGGGACGCTGACAGCGAGCCGTCCGCCCCGAAGGTGCCTCGAAGAATCGCGCGACTGCCCTCATGGAAAAGGGTGGCGGAGAAATTGCCCCCGTTCCCGCTGTTAGGTGTGGGGCGGGAAATAATCAGGCGACTGATGGCACCGGTGATTCGGTGCCCATCGGCGGCATCGCGAAGAATCCCATCGTAGATTCCTGTCAGCCCGTCATCCCAGAGGATGGGAAAAGAAGCGGATGTGGGAGCCTCCGCCAATGGCGTCAGCGGCACTCTCTCGGTGGTTCCATTTTGTGAGATCTCATGAAACAGGCTTCCGATTTGCACGCTTCCGTGGCGAGCGTCCGTCGTGAGGTTTTCGGCGATGGTGACCATTACCGTGTCATCTCCGTTTCCGGCGGCGGGTGAGACGGTAACCCAGTCGAGAGATTCTGTGACCACCCAGGGAGCATTGGACGAAACGGTCACGGAATAACTTTGGGCACTGGCGTCGACTCCTGCGGATGAGGGAAGAAGGTTCAGGTAAGCTGGGACGCCGAGTTGGGTGACGTCATGAGTCTGTGATCCAATCGCAATGCTACCAAGGCGGGTATCGACATCAGGATTGGACAGAACGCTGACGGTGATCGTTCCGTCGCCGCTTCCCGAGGTAGGAGTGACCGACAGCCACGGCAGCGACTCAGTCACCGTCCACTCCGTATTTGACGTGATGTCGATGGTGTAGTCGGAGGCCTCAGCCGCGACCTGTTTCTCGCTGGGATCGATTTCCAGGATGGGCGAAACTCCCGTCTGGGTGAGATCATGGGTTTGTCCGCCGATGGTAATGGTGCCGCCCCGACTGTCCACCGAGGTGTTTTCATCGACAGAAATCGTGATGGTAGTATTTCCGTTTCCAGACGTGAGATTGGCCGCTGCGAAACTCAGAGATTCCGATACCGTCCAGTTGGTGTTGGAGGTAACGATGATGTCATAGGTCTGGGCGGCAGGGGAGACGGTTTTGATTTCAGGATTGATCGATGTCGATGGGGGCGCCGCTTCCTGGTTCAGCGTGTGCGTCTGACCTCCAATGGTGATGGTGCCTTGCCGTGATGCCGTCGCTGTATTCTCGGAAACGGTTACGGTCACACTGTCGTTGCCAGTTCCCGAAAGAGGAGAAACGCTGGCCCATGCGAGCGACTCCGAGACGTTCCAGGTCGTGTTGGAACTCACGGAAATGGTGTAGGACTGCGCGGTCTGGTCGACATCTTTCGAGATCGGATTGAGCGTGGTCACCGGCGGCACTCCCTGTTGGGAAAGCTGATGGGATTGTCCACCGATCGTGATGGTCCCATTTCGCTCCGCCACGACCGTGTTTTCGGTTACGGTCACCGTTACCGTGTCGTTGCCAGTTCCCGAAGCGGGTGAAAGCGATGCCCAGGAAAGCGACTCGGACGCTGTCCAATTGGTATTCGAAGTGACCGTGATGTCGTAGCTCTGGGCGGCTGTCCCGACCGATTTTGAAGGCGGGGTGATCGTCGTCGTCAGAGGCGCGCCTTGTTGGGTGAGGTTGTGGGTTTGTCCGCCAATGGAAATGCTGCCAGCTCGAGATGACGTCGATGAGTTCTCGGCCAAGGTGACGCTGATCGAACCATTTCCGTTCCCCGAAGTCGGCGTCACCGAAGCCCAGGGCAGTGACTCGCTGGCTGACCAGCTGGTATTCGAGGTCACCGCGATCGTGTAGCTTTGTGCGGCCGATGTTGCCGTTTTGGAAATGGGATTGATGGAAGTGGTCGGTGCTTCGCCCTGTTGAGTCAGATCATGGGACTGACCACCAATGGTGATGGTGCCGTTGCGCGAGCTGGTGGTGGGGTTGGCCAGGACGGTCACGGTCACTGAGTCATTTCCGGTTCCAGAACTGGGCGTCACGGAGGCCCAAGTCAGCGCTTCGCTGACAGACCACGAAGTATTTGAGGTCACGGCGATCTCATAGGTCTGGGCGCTGGCAGACACCATCTTGGTCGTCGGGTTGATGGAGGTGAAGGCGGGAGCGCCCGTCTGGGTCAACGCGTGAACCTGTCCATCGATCGTAATGTTTCCGCTTCGAGAACTCGTGTTGGGATTGGCGCTCACCGTCACTGTGAGGCTGGCATTCCCACTGCTGCTGGAGGGATCAACCGTGACCCAGTCGAGTGTTTCCGTAACAGACCACGACCCCACTGATGTGAGGCTGATGGAATAGGATTGTGCCTGGTAGTCGATCGATTTCGTGAGCGGGTCGAGGGTGGTCGTCGGGGCGTCGGAGATCGATACTTGAGCCACTGCCTGACTACCGAGACTGACTCCGCCGATCGGAATTCCTAGCTGGACGGTGAAAGTTTCAACAGGTTCGATCGTTCCGTCGCTGGAGAGAGGTACCGCGATCGTTTTCACGCCACTATCGCCATCAGCCCACGTCAGCACACCGGTGGTCGCGGTGTAGTCCGCTCCTTCTGTGGCGGTGCTATCGATCGTCGCGTAGCTGATGGATACAGCGCCAAAGCTGCCGCCCACGCGCCTGACCGTGAGGTTGGCATTGTTGCCTTCGAGATCGCTGAAGGTTCCTCCGGTGAACTCAACCGTTCCCGCCAGACCAGGTAGGGCGCTGAAAACTCGGGCAACGGCTCGCTGGCCATCGCCGTACGAGTTCTGACCGATCAGGATTTTTCCGTCGGGTTGCAGAGCGAGCGCGAGCACGGAGTTGTCGAAAGAAGGATCGCTGTCGGGAACGACTTCCGTGAGCCCGGCGTCGAACGTGCCATCAAAGACACCGGAAGCCTGCAGGCGGGCGAGGTAGAAAATGGGGTTGCTGTTGAAAGACTTGAATCTTCCTCCCAGCAGAATTTTTCCATCATTCTGAATGAGGATATCCTCGACATCGCCAGTCGGACCGGAACCAATCGAGGTCCGGAATGAACCATCGACGCTGCCGTTTGAATTCAGACGAACGATATGGGGATTCGGGCTGTTGTCGAAGCCGGTGAACTGGCCGCCGATGATCACTTTTCCGTCGGGTTGCACCGCAATCGTCGACACGATGCGAAGGGCGTTGTTCTGGCTTGAGGTGTGGGCGCCGTATCCGATGTCAAAGGTGGTGTCCAGCGTTCCGTCGGTGGTCAGTCGCCAGATTCCGTTGCTGAATCCGTCAAAGATCTTGTTCCACTCCCCATAGAGAAATCCTCCGACCAATACTTTTCCGTCGGGCTGAAGGGTCACGGTTTCGGGATCGATCGCCGTCGTGAATGCTGGCGACGAGGTAAAGAAGTTGGTGTCCAGACTCCCATCTCGATTCAAGCGAGCAATCCCGTCCCGGGCAACCCCATTGACGGTGGTGAAATATCCAACGATCACGATTTTTCCATCCGGCTGAATGGCCACGCCGTTGACCGAGTCGTTGGGACCGGTTCCAGGATTGAAGTTGGAATCCAGACTTCCGTCGGCATTCAACCGGGCCACCCGGTTGATGGAGGCGCCTCGCAGTGAGGTGAAATTTCCTGCGACCACCAGCTTTCCGTCTGCCTGTCGGGCGATGGTTCGGATGGGACGCACGTTGGCGCCGGGGCCCTGATCGATGAATGCCTGATCGGTCGATCCATCGCTAAAGAGTCGAGCCAACCCGTTCACGGTACTGCTTCCCAGTCCCACCGAACTCCCTACCATGGCAATCCTGCCATCGGGCTGGATCACCATTTCATCGGCGGATCCCGAGTAGTTGAACCATTCATGGGAAAACTCGGTGTCCGGCGATCCCGGCTCCGCCAGGCTGATGGTGGCCGATGTTTCGCCTACGATAACGCCGCCGGTGATGCCGGTGAGATTGACCAGAAAGGTCTCCGTGCCTTCCTGGACTGCATCGCCGACGATGGGCACCGTGATGGTTCGATCGGTGTCGTCTCCATCCGGCCAGGTCAATGTCCCGCTGGAAGCGGTGTAGTCGGATCCCGCTGTCGCGGTTCCATTTGCGGTGGACCAAGTCACATTGACAAGTCCGGTGGCGTTGCCGGTGCGGGTAAGGGTGAGGATGGCATTTCCTGCCTGCTCATCCACATCGAGTCTCGTAGTGGTCAGCAGGATTCGGGGATCAAAGGCGATGGTGACATCCAGATACTCATCGGCACCACTGCCCCCGGCAGCGTCGACGGTGAAAGTAATTCCTGCCGCCGCATCGTCGAAGCTGTTGCCAACATTGAGAGAAGCGTCAAAAGGGTTCGTCCCCGGCGTATCGATGTCGATCAGGTTTGAGCGACCCGGGGTGATCGTGTCCTCCCAGATCAAGTAGGCGCCATCACTGATGTCCCCGCGAGTGGCATCGCCGTCATACTTTCTTCGGTAGCTGAGCCAGTAATGTTGACCGTTCGCTCGGTCGATCTTCAGCGCCCGGCTCGTCGCTAGGTTGGCATTCTTGTGATCAAATCGATAAACGCGGTAGGTGCCGCCGGTGGCGATGTCGCTGATGGCCTGATCGGGCAGCCAGTTCAACTGATTGAGAAAAAAGGGATTGTAGTGATCCGGGTGAAGCGGGTGCCCACTGGCTCCGTTTCCCATGCGATCAAACTCATCGCCGTACTCCGCCACGGTGCCGGCGGGATCCACGGGGTCTGAACTCCCACCGGGGATCTGCCAGCGACTGGCGTGTCTTAGTCCATAGGTGTGGCCAAGCTCGTGAGTGACCAAGCCGAGACTGAAACTTCCATTCATCCACATGAACTTGTCACCAATCTGACCCAAGCCACCAAAAGTGAACTGTGACCCGGGAATCTGTCCCGGTCCGAGATCGGAAAAAACGAGAAACACGCGGTCATAGTTTTCGAAGAGGTAGCCTTGGGCTTCGGCCAGCGCTGTCGCTTCGATTCGCATGTCGGTGCTGTCATCGTTGATGGCGTAGGATTGGGCGGTGCGAGAAAGGCGAAGAACCGGAGTGACATCACTCGTGGTCATCGTCAGGCCCGTTTTTCCGAATGAGTTTTCATCGAAGAAATAGTGGGCCTCATCATTGATCCGATCGGCGATGTGAGACGCAGTCATCACCGTTCCGCCACTGGTTTGGGGGGCGCCGGGCCTGTCGGAGAAATCGACGAGAATTGCCAGCATGCGTTTTGTTCCCTCAGTCCACGAGGACGCGGCCACGGAACTACCGGCCGACGGTGGGGAGGCTCCGGCGTCACCCCAGGCAGCCACGGGCCACTCGGGTTCAGGCAGGTTGAGCATCATGGCGGCATGCTCACCACAGCAGGTCTGGATCAGAGTGGCTCCGCGACGGAGGAGTGGAGCAGAGCCACCGATGATGGGCTCTGCGATGTGGTTCTCCATGGCGACGGTCGTCGGCGGTCCCGGTGGCTTCGGCTCGCCCGCCGCGAGTTTTCTGGTGGCCGAGTCCCGGATGGCGATTCGATCGTCGATGGCAACTCCGCTGATCGGAATTCCCAGGTGAGTGTTCTCTGCCGCGCGGGTTTTGGTCACGTAGGCATCGTAGGTGACTCCGTTGACCGTGGCGGTCCTCCACATCGCTCGGCGAGGCACAGGGCCGCCGGGACCCGGGGCGGCAGCGAGAAATTCGAGGTCTCCGTTCCCGTCCACCGGAGTTTCCAGCAACCGGGTGACTTCAGCAGGCAGTTGATGGCGAGTGGAGAAATCGATGGACGCCTCCAGCGCGGCTTTGGGATCGGTCGCGATGAGATCGTAAAAGACCGTCTTCCTTTCCGCTGCGAGTTTCACGCCCTTTGCGAGCAACTGGGGGCTGGGGTGATGAGCCCATTCATCAATCCAAAGACGAAAGGCAGGAAGGGCTGCCTCAGATCCCTCAGCAATCGACGAACTTGAATCGGTCGGGATTCGCTCTTCGGCGGCAACTGTCTGGGCTCTCGGTTTTTCCTCAAAGGTCTGGATGACGACCGGTGCAGGAACTTCGCTATTCCGCTGTAACTCGGGACCCAGTCTCAGTCCCGCCCAAATGATTGCGGAGGCAATCAGGGCGATACCAATGAGATACGTTGGAGGACGAATACACATTTCAACTCAGCGAAGTGCCGTCCGCTTTGGGGAGGCAGAGCAAGCCCTAAGAATAGCATATAATTTCCATAATGAAAATTGAAACCAAAACGCGGGCTTGCTTTCGCCAATCAGCATGAACGATTTGGCCCTTCTCAGAAAGCCAAAAGCATTCGCGCCAAGGTAAAGTAGATGATCATCCCTGACACATCGACCAAGGTGGTGATGGCTGGGGAGGCAACCACGGCGGGATCCAGTCGGGCCGCGCGGGCGAGCATGGGAAGCGCGGCACCGATGAAAGTGGA
>JAGROX010000093.1 GCA_020440025.1 Verrucomicrobiia bacterium | reverse complement strand
GATTCCCAATTCCTCCCTCCTTCCCTCCCTCAGCCTCGCGCGGGTTGCTGCTGGGAGATGCAATGAATGGCGCCGCCTTCGCGGACGATGTCGAGGGCGTTGATGGGGACGATTTCTCGGCCGGGGAAGAGTTCACCGAGAATGCCGGTGGCCATCATGTCGCGGCGCTTTTGACCGAAGACGGGGACGAGGACGGCCTGATTGAGGATGAGGAAATTCACGTAGCTGGCGGGCAACACTGGCAGGCGCCAGCCGGGGACTTCGCAGGCTTCGGGGAGGTCGATCTCGATGATCTGGGGGCGTCCGCCATCGGGCAGGCGGAAATCCCGGAGGCGTTCGCGGTTTTCGTGGAGGGGACCGGAATTGGGATTCTTGTCGTCTTTTTCCCACGAGATGACGAGGGTGCCATCGTCGGTAAAACGGGCGAGATCGTCGATGTGGCCGTCGGTGTCGTCGCCTTCAATGCCGGAACCGAGCCAGATGATCTCGGTGGCACCGAGCATTTCCCTGAGTCGCCATTCGATCTCGCTGCGGGAGAGATCGGGATTGCGGTTGGGATTCAGGAGCACGGCTTCGGTGGTGAGAAGTTGACCGTGGCTGTTCATCTCGATGGAGCCGCCTTCGAGAATCATGTCGGCATCGAATCGGGTCATGCCGAGGGCGGTGGCGATGCGCTCGGGAATCTGGTTGTCGAGATCATAGGGGAGGAATTTGTCACCCCAGCCGTTGAATCCCCAGTTGGTCGCGGCGATCTCGCCGGTCTCGCGATGTTTCACGAAAAGCGGGCCGTGATCGCGGCACCAGACGTCGTCATTGGGGTGGGCAAATAATTCGACGTGATCGGCCTCGGCATCGGCACTGGCGAGGAGACGGCGAATCTCGTCGTGGAGGCTTTCGTGGGCATTGATGCGGACAATTTCAACACGGCTGATGGCAGCGGCGATTTTGGAGAAAGCATCCTGCACCGCCTCCCGGGACTCGGGCCAAAATTCGGGGTTGTTCGGGGGCCAGGAAAGCCAGAGGGCTTCCTGCGGCTCCCATTCGGCGGGCATGCGGTAGCCGAGGGCGGCGGGAGTCGGGGAGGGAAGGGGCATGTGGGAAAGGAGAGGGAATAGAGGAGAGAGGAGAAATTGGCTGACTCAGGATTGGCTGTCCAACCAGCGCTGGGTGATGGGCGCGTAGCTGTCGATGCGGCGATCGCGGAAGAAGGGCCAGATGCGGCGGAACTCCTGGAGTTGCTCGAGGTCGAGATCGACGATGAGAGAAGATTCCTGATCGACGGGCGCTTTGCCGATGATTTCGCCGTAGGGATTGGCGACGAATGACTGGCCCCAGAATTTGGTGTCGCCCTCGGTGCCGATGCGATTGGCGGCGGCGACGTAGCAGCCGTTGGCGACGGCGTGACCCCGCTGCACCGTTTCCCAGGCATTGTGCTGGGAGGCGCCGATGGACGCGGGTTCCTCGGCCAGCCAGCCGATGGCGGTAGGGTAGAAAAGGACGTTCGCGCCCTGCATGGCGGTGAGTCGGGCTGCCTCGGGATACCACTGATCCCAGCAGATGAGGACGCCGATCTTGCCGCAGGCGGTTTCCCAGACACGATAACCGAGATCGCCGGGGGTGAAGTAGAATTTCTCGTGAAAGCCAGGGTCTTCGGGGATGTGCATCTTGCGATATTTCCCGAGATAGCGGCCGTCGGCATCGAGAACGGCGGCGGTGTTGTGATAGAGCCCGGTGGCGCGTTCTTCGAAGAGGGGGAGCACGATGACGACCCCGAGTTCCTTGGCGACGCTGGCGAATCGCGCGGTGGTGTTGCCGGGAATGGCTTCGGCGAGATCAAAATGGTCAGGATCTTCGCGGCGGCAGAAGTAGAGCGTGGAGCACATCTCCTGCAGGCAGATGATCTGGGCTCCCTTGGAGGCGGCCTCGCGGGTGAGGCGTTCGGCGGTGTCGAGATTGGCCGCCGGATCGCTGACGGCGGCGGATTGGGTGAGTCCGATGGTGAGTGTTTTCATCAGGGGCAGGGAGAGAGGGCCGGAAAGGCGGATCGGTGAAGACCGCTAAGTTCTGGCTTTCCCGGCCGAGTGCAAGGAAATCGATGCCAATCGGAAACGCCTTCTCAGGGGACTGAGAGCCTTATTTCCGAGTCAGGCTGAGCTTTCCCTGGACGGTGATCTCGTCCTTGACCTTAATCAATCCGAGCACCGAGGGCGGCTTGATGTCGGCGTCTTTCAGGGACACTGGGAAGGAGACGGTGAAGCTGATTTTATCCTCGGCGTAGGTCCAGTCGGAGACGCTGCCGGTGAGTGGCAGAGTCTTGCCTTTGATGTCGAGGGTGAAGGGAATGACGGTGGGCTGAGGGAATGTGCCGCCTGTTTTGGGCTTGGTAGCCGCTGCGGTGAGGTCGGCAATGGAGACTTTGATCTCCGGGTAGGTGGTGGTGTCGAGGGTCTTGTACATCTCGGTATCCCGCTTGTCGTTGTCGGTATCCATGTTGTCTGCTTTCACGGTGACGACGCTGGATGCCTTGGCGTTGGCGGGATTGTCGATGCCGGTGATGGTCACGATGAATGGCTCGCTGTCGACGGTGCCCTCGAAGTCATGGAGCGTGGATTTTCCGCCAAAGGTGACATGGCAGGTGCCGCTCCATTGGGAAGTCTGAGCATTTGCGGAATCTGCCAGGTAGAGGCTAGCGACGGCGATGAGAAGGGCGGTCAGGGTTTTCATGAGAAATGTGTTAGAACGTAGAATAGTTCAGGCGCTGAGGAGATACTGCATCATCATGCCGCCAAAGTGTTTTTTGCTGGAACGGATCTCGAACCCGCATTCCACAAAGGTGGCCTCGAGGGTTTTGGCATCGGGGTAGGTTCGCAAGCTCTTGGAAATATACCCATGGACCTCGGGATTTCCATGGAGGAGCAGTCCCCAGAGTCCTCCCCAGAATCGGAGCAACTGAAACTGGATGCCCTGAAAGAAGGCCGAATCTGGCTTGGAGAAGTCGAGAAAGGCGAGGGTGCCGCCGGGTTTGAGGACGCGGCGAAACTCGGCAAGGGCTTCCCGAAGATCGGGTGCATTGCGAATGGCATAGCTGCCGGTGAGAATGTCGACAGAAGCGTCAGGCATCGTCAGTTGGCTCATTTCGCCGCACTCAAAGCGCACGGTGGGGAGTTGGTTGCGTTGGTTCGCCAGGTCGATCATTTCCTGAGTCAGGTCGACCCCGATGAACTCCCCGTCGCCATAGCGTTCCGCGAGGAGAAAGGTCACGTCACCGGTACCACAGGCGACATCAACACACACGGGAGCGGCGATTGCGGGCAAACTGGCGATGAGTTTGCGTTTCCATGCCGCATCCTGACCGAAGGACAGTGCCCGGGTGGCGATGTCATAGCGTGGTGCGGACTCGGCGAAGTGCTTCTCGTTGAAATGTTTTTTCCCGTCGCTGGTGCCGAGATGATCCTGAGCGCGGAGTGAGAATTTTTCAGTCTTCATGGCGTGGCGGGAGTCTGGTGGGCACGTTCGTTGGGCGAAGCCAGTCGGAGAAAGGCGGGGAGCACGAGGAGATCGCAGACGAGCGCGAACCACATCGTCATTCCGGTGAGAAAGGCGAAGTAGATGGTGGGCTGAAAGCTGCCAAAGAGGGCGACCCAGAATCCGGCGGACAGAGCCATGGTGGTCGACAGCAGCACAAAACCGGTGGATCGGGTGGTGTGGCGGATGGCTTCGTTCCGATGATGACGGACGGTTCGCCGGTAGGCGGCTAGGTAATGAATGGTGTCGTCGACCGCGATTCCGATGACGACGCTGGCGATCATGGCGGTGCCAGTGCTCAGCGCGATACCGGTGAATCCCATGACGGCGGCCGTCAGCAGCAGGGGCACGACATTGGGAACGATGGCCAGCAGGGTGTAGACAAAGGAGCGAAAGACGATGCCGATGGCGAGCAGAATCAAGGCAAGCGCGATGGCGAAGCTCTTGACCTGGGAGATGACCAATTGGTTGGACTCGACAATGACACGGTAGAATCCACCAACCGGCTGAACCACGAAGGCGTCGCCGAGAGTCGTCCGGGCGGTGTCGCGAAGGGCATCGACAAGAGCGGTGCCTTTTTGGGTTCCGATGGAATCGGTGCTGACGGTGATGCGGAGTTTTTCCAGATCGTCGCTGAGGTATTCGCTGACATCGACACCCGCGACGATGTCTGCCAGTGGGATCCCATTTTCCTGGGCCGCGATCGCTTCTTCGGGGAGGAGGTCGGCAAGGCTGAGGGTGTGCCTGACGTGGGCGATTTTGCCAAGGGCTCCCTGAAACGAGGCGATGGGAGCGGTGGATTCCATCGGGGTTCCGTCGGCTTTTTTGACGAGGAGTTCGATGGTCGAGACTCCGGCGAGGTGTTGGTCGATGAATTCGGTGTCCTGCACCAGCGCAGAGTCGTCTCCAAGGAAATGGAGGAGATCGGTATCGCTTTCGATTCGTTGAAATCCGATCACCCCGACTGCGGTCACGAGAAAGGTGAGGATTACGATTTTCCACGGATGATTCACCGAGAGATTACCAGTGGCCTGAAGCAGTCGATCGAGAAATGATCCGCTCTGGGTGGTGTGGAAATGATCCGAATGTGGAGGTTTCAGAAAAGACAGCCCCACGGCGAGCCCGATGACGCCGAGGAAATACGAAATCCCAACCCCTAACGCGGCAAAGATCCCGAAATGTCGGACCGCGGGCGTGTGACTCAGCAGCAGGCTGAGAAACCCGATGGCGGTGGTGAGTGAGGCAAAGAGACAGGGCTTGTAGAGATGTCTGACCGCTCCCGTGATACGGCGAAATCGATCTTCTTCGGTGCTGCGCAGCCAATCGAGATAGATGTGGATGGTGGTGGCGACCGACAAGGTCATGATCACCGGCGGCAACAGTGAGGTGATCATGTTCAGCGTGTGTCCCATCCAGGAGTAGATCCCGAGGGTCCAACAGATCGTGATCACCGAGACCAGGAGCGGAAACACCATGCCCGAGAATCGTCGGGTGATGAAAAGCAGCACGCCACCAAGGATGAGCAGCGAGAGCGGAGCGAACATGCGCTGATCTCTGCGAACCAATTTTCCGACTTCGTATTTCTGAACCGGCAATCCGGTGACGGCGATTCTGGTTGCGTCATTGGAATGGGCAGCGGCGATGGATTCCACACTCTCGATGATTCCCGTGAGCGTTTCGCCGTTGTCAGTGAACTCCTCCAGCACGAGGCGGATACCTGTCATGCTTTCGTCTTCCGAAATGAGGAGTCCATTCTGATAGGGCGAGACGATGAAATCGCTGTCGACGAGGCTGGAGACGCGGCGAACGCCTTTGAGGGCGGCAAATTGATCGACGAGATCCCGGATGAGGGCTGGGCCGTCCCCTTCGAGGAGTTTCGTTCCGCTGACGGCCACGAAAATGGCGTCGTTTTCGTGAAACACCTGTCGAAACTCGGACTCGATCGCTTTTTGCTCCGCGTTATCCGCGTCCATGGAGCGGTTGTCCTGATCGACCTTGAGGTGAAGACAGTGAAACCCCAGGAAAAGCGTGATGCCTCCCAGAACGATCAGAAAGGGCGTGCGCCCTCGCTCAAGAAACCACGGCATCGAGAATGGCGGTTTCAATCGTGAGTCCCGGCCCGAAGGCCATGGCGCAGATGCTGTCTCCGTCCTGGGTCGCGTGATTTCCGAGGATCTCGGCCAGCACAAAGAGAATGGTCGCGCTGCTCATGTTCCCATAGCGGGCCAAGGTCGCTCGGGAAGCCTCGATCTGATCCGGTTGCAGTTCGAGGCTGGTTCCGATCTTGTCCAGGATCGCTCGGCCACCGGGATGGATGGCCCATTTGCGAATGTCGGCGACCGCCCGGCCACTGCCGGAGAATACGTCGTCGACAATGTCTTTGATGCCTGCTCCGATGATCCTGGCGACATATTTGGAAAGAACGATGTTGAAGCCTTCGTCGCCGATGTCCCAGGCCATGTCGCTGGCACCTTCCCGGGCGAGACTGGAGGCAAATCGAGACAGCGAATAGCCGCGTTCGCCTTTGGCTGGCGGCTTGGCAGAAATCACAGCCGCCGCGGCCCCGTCGGCAAAGACCGAGTTGGCGACGATGGAATCGAGATCGTCCCTGCTCTGCATGTGTAGGGAGCAGAGTTCGAGGCAAACCACCAACACCACGGCCGAGGGATCCGCCTGGCAGAATTGCTCCGCCATTTTCAGGGCGGGAAAGGCGGCGTAGCATCCCATGAAACCCAGGTGATAGCGCTGCACTGAGGGGGCGAGATCGAGGGCGTCGATGACGAGCAGGTCGGGCCCGGGATTGAAAAAACCGGTGCAGGAGACGGTGATGACGTGGGTGATTTCCTCGGCTGAAATGCCGGGGCAATTGGCGACCGTGCGTCGGGCGATCTCGGGAATCAGTCGCCTGGCTTCCTCGACATAGACCGCATTTCGTTCCCCCGTGGAAGGCTCACGAAACGAGCCATCAGCTTGGCGAAACAACCGAGGAGGCGTTGTTTCGTCTTTGAAATCAGTGAGAACGCTGTGCCGGGTCGCGATGCCTGATTCAGAATAGACCTTTTTGATGTAGCGCTTGGCGCGGTCAGTTCCTGATCGATCTATCATGATCTCGCAGGCGAAGCTCTGTGAATAACAGGGATCGGGGACGAGTGTTTCGAGATGCCGGATGAATGCCACGATGGTGCGGAGGAAGGACGATGGTTGGTTGGAGGGAGGAGAGAAAAGAGGCGAGTCGTGACCGACCAGAGCCCTCAAGCACCAACCAAACTCAGAAACTGCCGTGGCAGGGACGCTGCCAGTGGAATTTCGGAAGGGGCATCATCCAGAGCTGAGCGGATCATGCCGGGAAGGAAAGTCGAGGAGAGTGGAGGGAGTAAAATTCGTCGCGCAGGACTTCTCAGCAGCGAAGCGGTCAGGCGAGTGAACCCACGATAGGGCCGACTCATTCTTTCTGCGAGGATTGAGTATTGAGAAAAGGCGGATTCGGGTGACTTGCCTCCCTGACTGATCGACAGGAGCGACTGAGCCGCGATCTCGGCCATGAGAATGCCATGGGTCATGCCCATTCCTGCCACGGGATCCAGATTCTCCGCGGCATCGCCGACGAGCATGATGCCATCGTGAACGTAAGGGCGTCTCGCGGCACTGACGGGGCCGACCTGGAGCGGTTTTTCGATGGGCTTTCCCGTGAAGAACGATTTTTCCGCAGCCTCGGCCAAGAGCCGGTCTCGGAACCCCGGGTCTTGAAGCGGTTTTACCTGCTCCCGACTTGAGAGAAAGGTAATGTTGAGTCGATTCTTACTGACTGGCGTGCAGTTGATCTCGAAACCGTCCTTCAGCAGAACGAGGACTTCACCGGTGGTTTGATGGAAGGTGCCTTCCAGAATAAAGCTGATTCCCCAGAGAGGTGGAGCCTTTCGCCGAACCGGGACACCCAGTTTGGAGGCCGTTTTGGAGTTGGCGCCGTCGGCCAATACCAGATGGCGCGCCGTGATCTGGTCGCCGGATGAAAGAGAGAGCGCGAAGCCCGGTCCACTCCGCTCGATCTGAGTCGCGGAAGTTTCCAAATAGGAGGAGACCGGCGGGAGATTGGAGGCTCGATCAAGAATGACCTGATCCAGAAGCATCCGCTGGATTCCCACTCCTTTGAGATGGCGATCACGTCCCGAGGCGAACTCGAAGGA
>JAGROX010000092.1:2747-18672 GCA_020440025.1 Verrucomicrobiia bacterium | reverse complement strand
GCTTTCCATCCCTGAGGGGATTCCAGCGTTTCCGCAAACCATCCCGGATTAATGAAAATGCCAATCGTCAAAGGCATCTCGCCGGCGTCAATGAGATTATCGAAAACCACCGTCGCCCGCACCTGTCCCGTCTCCCCAACATAGGCATGCCCATCCTGAAACACCATCACCGCCGCCTTGTCGGAACCGGCCGCATCATATTGAGCAGGCACGTAGACAAAGTACTCGCGAATGGTGCCGGGAAAGACGGTACTCTTCCACACATGCTTCGTCACCTTTCCCTGAGGAACGCCTTCCTTGCGCTCTGAGTCGGGACCGAAGGGATATTCCTTGGGCTTGGTGTCCTCGGCCAGAACCGAAGAGAGGCCCAGGAAAGTAAAGGCAAGCCAGAGAGAGTGTGTGAGTTTTCGCATGGTCAGGAATCGAAAGGTGGCGGCAAAGATAGCGCTGACTTTTTCGGTGGCGAATCCCTATCTGCGGCCCTTTCCCCGAGCGAGCCTTCTGGGTTGAGTCCGGACAGCGCTGCACTATCTTCGCCGCCCCTCTCTTTTCTCTCATGGCAAACCCTTCCATCCAAAACGACGCGGTGCTCTCGGCATCTGAACTGCGGTTGTCCTTCGGCAACCAAGCGGTTCTCGACAATGCCACTCTCGCCATCTACGAGGGGGAAAAGGTCGGTCTTGTCGGACGCAACGGCTGCGGCAAATCCAGCTTTCTCCGCATCGTGGCGGGAGCCGAGGCGGCGGATGACGGCACGCTTTCAAAAAAGCAGGGCCTCGCCATCGGCTATCTGCCGCAGGAATTTCAACTCAACGACGACGAAACCGTCGAGACCAACATTCGCGCTGGCGCGGCCGAGTTGTCCGCCATGATCGAACGATACGAAACAGCGGAGAACCTCAGCCCGTCCGAAATGGATCGGCTTCAAGTCGCCATCGATCACGCCGACGGCTGGAATCTGGAATCGCGAATCGAGATCCTGATGCGGGAACTTTCCGCGCCTCCAGCAGACCGGATCGTGCGGCACCTCTCAGGAGGCGAGAAGCGTCGAGTCGGCCTGTGTCAGGCTCTGGTGGGCCAGCCCGACCTCCTGTTGCTCGACGAACCGACCAATCATCTCGACGCCGAAGCCATCGCCTGGCTGGAAGGCTATCTCGCGAACATGAGCGGTGCCTGCCTGTTCGTGACCCATGATCGCTACTTTCTCGACCGCATCGCCACCCGCATCGTCGAGCTCTCGGATGGACGGTTCTTTTCACACGAAGGCAACTACAGCGATTACCTCATCGCCAAGGACGAACGCCAGGAACGCGAGCAGGCCGCCGAACACAAACGGCAACGTTTCCTCAGCCGCGAGATCGACTGGGTCCGCGCCGGAGTCAAAGCCCGCGGCACCAAGCAGCGGAGTCGACTCGACAATTTCTACGCGGTGAAAGCGCAGAAGGCGCCCGACAAAGATCTCGACATGGAACTGGTGATCCCGCCACCGCCGAAACTCGCCAACGTGGTCGTGGATCTGGTGGAAGTCGGTTTCCTCTATGACCGCGATCCGCTGTTTCTCGGGCTGAATCTCGAATTCAAAGCCGGCGAATGCGTCGGGGTCGTCGGTCCCAACGGGGTAGGCAAAACCACCATGTTGCAACTCATCATGGGCAAACTGGAACCGACGGAGGGCTCCGTGACCATCGGCAAACGCACCGAGTTCAACTACGTCGACCAGACCCGCCTCGAACTCGACGAGGACAAAAGCGTGCTCGACGAAGTCTCGCAGAATGTGGATTTCGTGAAGTTTGGCGAAGAGACCATTTCCGTCCGCGGCTACCTGAAACGATTCCTTTTCTCCGACGAACGCATCAACGACCGCATCGGCAATCTCTCGGGCGGCGAAAAGAATCGGGTGCTCCTGGCGAAGATCCTCAGACGTGGCGGCAACTTTCTCGTGCTCGATGAACCGACCAACGATCTCGACCTGCAAACGCTTCGCGTGTTGGAGGAGGCGCTGATCAACTTCGGCGGCAGTTCCCTCGTGGTCAGCCACGACCGATGGTTTCTTGATCGCGTCTGCGACCGGGTCATCGTGTTCGACGGAAAGGGCGATGTCTCCGTCAACGAAGGCAACTATTCCTACTACCTTCAAAAAAAGAAGGAGCGCGAGGCTGCCCGCATCGCCGCTACACCCAAGGCGTCGAAAAAGAAGCGAAACCGAGATGAGCCCGAAGCCGAAAAGCCGCGCAAGCTGAAGTGGAAAGAGGAACGCGAACTGGAGAGCATGGAAGAAACCATCCTCCAAGCGGAAGCCGTGGCCGCCGAACTGGAAGCCAAACTCAACGACCCTCAGTTCTATATCGAGAACTCCGCTTCCATCGGCGATCTGCACACCGAACTGGAATCAAAACAGGCCGCGATCAAAGCGCTCTATGCTCGCTGGGAGGAACTCGAAGCCATTCGTCTCGCGGCGGAAACCAACTGAGGTTCCGACATCTGAAAGCCGGAAGGCCTACTTCGGCGATTTCATCCAGACACTTGGAAGGAAATCATCTCCAATTCTGCAGTCGATGCACGCCAGCCGCCCCGATGGCGAGGATCAAGAAAACGATCGCCATCGCGGACAGAAATGGGGTCGCGGGACGAAACCAATCGATGATCCCCAGAAATCCTGAGATGAGCGCGATCGTGAGGGCAATGAATGGAAGGGATTTCACGTCGAAATTGCAGGACATTCGGAGTGGGTATTGCACCCGATCTGTCTGGACTCCGTCGACGGGTGCGCCCGTCGACGGAGTCAGAGTACCATTGGCTGAATCAGGCAGTGATGCGCCCTGACTTGCGGGTGAGAATGATGTAGACGGCGTGAACGATACCCGGAAGGTAACCGAGCAAGGTCAATACGATATTGAGCCAGAATTGGAGACCAAGACCAACCTGCATGAACACACCGACTGGGGGCAGGAGGATGGCGAGGATGATGCGTAAGATATCTGCTTTTTCTTCTTTCATGGTTTGTTAGGGAATGAAGGTGAGGACTCTCCGCAGAAAGTCGGCTGGCGTTTCCAGCTATCACCCTTCATTTGCAGTTCCTGTGCCACCGCAATCGACATCCAGCCTTAACCATTCATCATTAGGTGATTAGAAAGATTCTCTCTCATTCCCCATCAGCATCAAAGATGCCGATTCCGGACGAATTGCACGCTAAGAAGCCCGTCCAGATTGCAGATCGCAACTAACGCGGTTGGAAATGATCTGCGGTTCTCCGGTTTTGCATTTCGCACGAAAATGAGAGTAAGATCGTGCATTGTGCCCGAAGGAGGCGGGTGTCATCACGAAGCCTTTGACCGCACTCATAGAGATTAACCGACTGAAACTCTGAGAGTAACGAGTTTCAGCATCAATCTCGGCATCAACCTTGCGTTAACAGACGGGTTTTTCCCTTTCTGACCGAACACCACTTTGACTTCATGGACATCCTGATCGTAGACGACGAAAAATCGATTCGTGATACCACGATGATCGCCTTGGAAGCCGAGGGTCACTATGCCGAGACCGCTGACAGCGGTCGGGTGTGTCAGCTTCGCCTCAAGGACGAGCCTTTTGATCTGGTCCTCTTGGATCTGCGGCTGGGCGATGAGAACGGTCTCGATGTTCTACAGGAAATCCAAAAACGATTTCCTCAGGTGACCGTGGTGGTCTTCACTGCCTACGCCAGTATCGATACGGCGGTAAAAGCCATTCAACTGGGGGCGTTCGATTATCTGGAGAAGCCCTTCACACCCGAACAATTGAGAGGACTGCTCGCGAGAGTGCAGAAGCAACGCCAGTTGCGAGAACGCATCGAAGAGTTGGAAATCGAACTGGATAGCAGATCGCCAGAACCCCGCTTTGAGTCGGACGATCCCGCAATGCATGCCGCATACGATGTGTTGTTCCGTGCTGCGCCCACCCCGGCGTCGATTCTCATCCTTGGCGAAAGTGGCACAGGAAAGAGCGTGGTGGCACGGGCGATTCACCAGCGCAGCCATTTGCGGGACCAACCTTTTGTGACGGTTCACTGCCCCAGTCTTTCCAAAGACCTATTGGAGAGCGAGCTTTTTGGGCACACCAAAGGAGCCTTCACTGGTGCGATCAAAGACAAGTGGGGCAAAGTTCACGCGGCCAACGGTGGCACCTTGTTTCTCGATGAAATTGGCGAACTCCCCCTCGACATTCAGCCAAAGCTTCTTCGCCTACTTCAGGAGCGCGAATACGAGCGAGTCGGAGAAACTGTCACGAGACAGGCCGACGTTCGTGTCATCGCCGCGACCAATCGCGATCTCAAAGCCGATGTCGATGCCGGAGAATTCCGCGAAGATCTCTACTACCGACTCAATGTGATCTCGGTGGATATGCCGCCGCTCAGGGAGCGTCCCAAGGATCTCCAGCGATTCGCCATCGACTTCCTCGATTTTTTTAATCGCCAGACAGGACACCAACTCAAGGGATTCTCTTCGGCCGCGCTCGCCAGCATCAATGGCTACGAATGGCCAGGCAATCTTCGGGAATTGCGAAACGCCATTGAGCGGGCATCCATCCTCTGTCGCAGTGACAAGGTGGAACCCGCCGACCTTCCCGGAGCCTCCTCTCTCAATCATGGCAGCCCATCAAGCCACGCCGGAGTTGCCCTCGGCGGCCATTTCACTTTGGAAGAACTGGAGGAAGAGCATCTCAGGCGGGTACTGGACTACTCCGATACCATGCAAACTGCTGCCGAGATCCTCGGAATCGACCAAGCCACTCTCTATCGAAAACGAAAGCGCCTCGGACTCAAATAGAGGCCCCTCTTTCTGCTCTCCATGCTGAAACTGAAATTTCTGATCGGTCTCCTGATGATCGCCACCCTGACGGTGGCGATGGCGTTGTTTAGTGTCTCACTCTTGCGAACTCACATTACCAAAATCGATCAGATCCTGGCCGAGGATCTCGATGCGATCAATGTGGTCAAAGACTTGCCCTTGTTCGCAAGTCGACTGGCCAACGAATACTTCGCCATCATTGCCGAAACGGGTGAATCCACCTCGCTGCCTGACGCGTCCCTACTTCCTACCTACCGCGAAGCCTATCGCCGACCATTGGAGAAGCTTCGTCAGGAAGTCGAAGACTCTCCAGAGGGAATGAAGGCAGCGGCCGAAGCCGAAGCTCTGGCAGGACATCTCGACCATTTTTTGAATCAGTTCGAAAAACTTCACGCTGCCAAAACGCTTACCCCGTCAGCTCGTCTTGCCTATGAAGGACAGATCCTCAAAGCCAACAGCCAGATCGAGGAATCGGCCGAGAAGTTACTCCAGTATTTTCGCTTCAACATCAAATCAGAAGGAGCCTCCGCCATCATCGACGCCAAGCAGTCGATCCGGTTCCTGTTAACCTCGATGATTGGCGCTCTGGTGCTGATGGCATTCCTTTACATCCAGATTGGACGATCGGTAATCCGTCCCGTAGAACAACTCACGATCTCCCTTCGCGAAGTGCAGAAGAAAAACTTCGAAAGCACGGTCCCCGTGAAATCGAAAGACGAGGTGGGACGCGTCGCCTCGGCCTTCAACGACATGGCGGCCGCTTTGCAGCTTCAGCAGAGCGAGAAAGATCACGAGATATTGAAACTGACGCAGGAATATCACGCTATCATGACGGGATTCCCCCATCCCATTTTTTTCCTCAACCATGAGGGCAAACTCTCCCATGCCAATCCTGAGGCTCAAGAGTTGATGAGCAAACTCGGAACCACCGATGCACTACCAGAAAAGGTGGCCGTCCGTTTTGAGGAAGCCCACAAGAACCGCCAGGACCACCTTCCCGATGATATCAGCGAAGCGATGCTCCTGCGGGTCGAAGAGAATGAATTCTGGTATCTGCCCCGTATTTTCCAAATTGGCAGCGAAGAAGAGGGGTTTCAGGGATGGGCCGTAGTGATCATTGATGTCAGCCGGTTTCGCTGGATGGACGACATGAAGAGCAACCTCATTGGCACGATCAGTCATGAGATCAAAACCCCACTAACCAGCATCAGGATGATTCTCCATCTGCTCGCCGAGCAGAAAACGGGAGAGCTCAACCCCACTCAGGAACGCATGGTCGACTCCGCCAACAATGATTGTGAACGCCTTCTCAGGACTTTGGAGAATCTTCTTCAGTTGTCCCGCATGGAACGCGGCGCAGCACATTTGGAGAGGCAGCCCACCAAACCCGAAGAACTCGCCAACGAGGTCGCCACCGATTTTTCCACCCACTTGGCTTCCAAGGATACCGAGCTGAAAATCCAGATCGAGGGGAATCTACCCCATGTCCCCGCGGATCGACACCAGATCATCAGAGTGCTGACCAATTTCCTGTCCAATGCACTCAAGCACAATGTTGAGACCGAACCCATCATTCTCGCAGCCCGCAAACTCGGCCCCAGTTACATCCGCTTTTCCGTGATCGATCACGGCAACGGAGTTCCTCCCGCCGAACAGGACCGAATCTTCGAGCGCTTCTATCGCGCTCGCGGAGAAAAGACCAAAGGCTCCGGAATTGGTCTCTCGATTTGCCGGGAGATCATTCACGCCCACGACGGTCGCATCGGCGTGATCAGCTCTCCAAACGAACCCACGGAATTCTATTTTGATCTCCCACTCAATCAATGAAGACGCCCTCCCATTCCTCCTCCCCCGAATCACGCCACCAAGAAAGTGATGATTCCCCGGCCCTCATTTTCGTTGCGGAAGACGAACCCACGATCCGGCTCGGAATCGAATATTCACTGATGACTGTAGGATTTGAAGTCGAGACCGCCGAGGACGGAGATGCAGCGATTGCCCGGTTGGTAGAATCGCCTGAGAGCGATCTTCCAGACGCAGCGATTCTAGACCTTCGCATGCCGGGAGCAGACGGCATGACCGTCGTCCGGAAATTAACCGCTGCCGGGCGACAGATTCCGATCGCCATTGCCAGCGCCTACATCGATTCCCCCACAGCGGTTGAGGCAATCGATCTCGGTGTCGTGGATTTTCTGAAAAAGCCAGTCACGCCAAACGAAATACGGGGGGCTATCACAAAAATCCTGGGTGAAGAACAAGCTCACGCTCCGGTATCCGATTCCCCTGACGTCAACACCCTCGAGAACAGCCAACCGGTAACGGTCAATACGGCGCTAGCCAAAGCTCGTTGCCTACTCCGACGCCGCCGCAGAGAGGAAGCCATTTCCCTTCTGAAGGAAACGGATCTCGAACGGGGTAGCGATGCCAGTCTCTGGCTCACTCTCGCAGAACACCTGCAAGCCTGTCACGAGGGACAAAATGAAGACTTTCCCGCGCTGGCAAGTTCGGCTTTCTACAATGCCGCGAACTTGCTCGACTTTCTAGCCTACCAGGAGAGCTGATTCGACCTCCATTCAATCTCTCTAGGAACCCCTCCTTGAGATTCGGTAGTGGTGAAGAAAGAAAAACCCCAGCAACGCGTCAGGTTGGTGAGGTTTCTTTGAATCAAGCGGGGGCGAAATACCCCCCCAAGCGGGCTCTTCCCGGACTATTCTAGAAGGCTGCGCAACATCCACGCCACTTCTTCGTGAGCCTGCAACTGGGCCGTCAGAAAATCGGCGGTCCCTACATCGTTGAAATCTGTTTCACAGCGAGGGATCTGTTTCCTCAAGTCGCGAATGATCGCGTTGTGATCCTTCAGCAAAGCAGCAACGGCCTCTTCGCCACTGATGATCGCTCCAGGGGATTCGGTTAACGTGGCTCCACCGAGGAATTCGGCCATCGAGCCGGGCGCCACGCCACCGAGCATGCGGATACGTTCAGCGGTGGCGTCGATTGCGATCTCCAGTTTCCCGTATTGCTCTTCGAAGAACCCGTGGAGACTGTTGAATCGGGCTCCTTTCAGGTTCCAGTGGAAATTGCGGGTTTTGAGGTAGAGCACATGCTGATTGGAGAGCGCTTCAGCCAAGACGGCAATTGCACCCTCACGATCAGATTCAGTCATTCCTGTTTCAATCGTTTCTGCGATTTGGGCGGTGTGGTTTGCATTCATAATTGGTATCGATGGTTTGGGAAAAATGGGGAAGGTGCCGACCTAGGCCGGGAGAGGTTCTCCGATGGAAGAATTGCCGGAAGGTCGGCACCTGGAGAGGCGACTAATGTCGCGGCTTTCAGGAATCGGCCGCATCGTCCACTTCGTCAGCAACCTCCTCGATGGCATCGCCAACTTCGTCGGCGGCTTTTTCAACGCCGGATTTCTCTTCGCAGGAACTCAGGACCAAGCCTGCGGCGAAAACGGTAGGAAGGAGAAGGCTGGGAGTGATTTTGGAATTCAATCTCATGGTTTTGGATCGTTTGGGAGTAAACCGAAGAACGGTTCTAGACATGTTTAATTTGCCCGTCAGAGGCTGGAGACTACCTTCGGAAGATTCAGACCCGACGACGTCCGGTGATGAGACCGATGACGAACAGAATCAGGAAGATCACGAAGAGAATCCAAGCAATGTTCGTGGCGGCACCCATGATTCCACTGAAACCGAGTGCTCCAGCAACGAGTGCAACGATTAGGAAGATGATGGCGTAGTGTAACATGGTGGTAATGTTGGTTGGTGTTATCGTTTGAACTGGTTCAATTGCCCCCTCAAAGGAAAGACAACGTTTTCGTTCGAGGAAGTTGCTTTCTAAAAATGGCTTGTCGGGGTTTGCCCTTTCAGCGGCAAGGCCGGCTTTCGTTTCAACGATCTAGAAACGCATTTGCCATGCCAAACAGAAAACACACCATGCAACCAACTAGCCTTAAGGAAGTTAATCAAGATAAGCAGCTTGACGGCTCCGATCCTTTCGGCAGCCTATCCTTGCAATCGGCAAGGTTTTAGGTCTCACCATGCCTGCAAATCGCAAGGCCTTGACGGACGCCACATCCACCCGGCTCTACCACCCGCCCAACTGCGGCGTCGCGGTCGCCTGAGTATCGGCATACCACGCTTTCAGCCGAACTAGCATCTCCTTGGCGGTCTCGGATTCCTCGGCGAAGAGATTCTTTTCTTCGCTTGGATCTCGGTCGAGTCGATACAGCTCCACGCTTTCATTATCGAAAGTTCCGGGCTTTGCCTTAAAATGATTCACCACCAGTTTCCACGGTCCTTCCCGCATCGCCTCGGAACGTGAGCCACCGTTGCTGAGGGATGCCCAGAAAAGTGGTCGAGCTTTCGGGGGGACTTTCTGTTGGAAAAGTATCGGCGAGAGATCAATGCCATCCAGAGGACGGTCCGTTGACCACTCTACCTGCGCGAGTTTCAACAATGTCGGCATCACATCCAGTGTCATCCCTGGCACCTCGCTCTCGCTCCCCGCCTTGATTTGCCCAGGCCACCAAGCGATGAAGGGAACCTTGTGACCGCCCTCGTAAACCGAACCTTTGCCGCCACGAAGCGCGGGACTGCCACTCGGCAAATCACGCGCAGGGCCGTTGTCGGAGAAAAACAGGACCAGTGTCTTCTCATCAAGGCCGAGTTCGATCAGCGTCCGCCGGATCTGTCCTACGCCGTCATCAATCGGCAAGGTCATCCCGCGAAATTTCTCGATCCTCTCGGCCTCGTTGGCGGGCTCCCAACGTTTCCACTCGCCCTCCGTCCGCCGAATCGGATCGCCCGGCACTTGAATCGGATTGTGGACCGCCAAATGAGCGACATACAGGCAAAAGGGCTCATCGCGATGCCGACGAATGAAATCGTCCGCGTGTTCATTGATCAGGTGGGTCGCGTAACCCGGCTCTTCCGTTTCCTCCCGACCATGCCACCAGTCGTGCTTATCGTGATCACCCACGTGACTGATGAAATCGATGTTGCCACTGTGATAACCGATAAACTCGTCGAACCCATGATTCTGCGGATGATAATCTTGCGAGTTCTGCGGATATCCCTGATGCCATTTGCCGATCAATCCCGTGGCGTAGCCCGCTGACTTCAGGCTCTCGCCAAATGTCGTCTCGACCCTCTGCAACCCTTTGCGATGTTCCGGATGATCCGCGTGCGGATGAATCACCGCCTCTATCCCGGCCCGTTGCTGGTAGCGTCCCGTCAGCAGTCCCGCTCGCGTCGGCGAGCAAACGGTGCCCGAGGAGTGAAAATCGGTGAGCCGCATTCCCTCCGCCGCGAGCCGATCGATCTCCGGCGTCTTGAAATAGGGATTTCCAAAACAACTCACCCCCGCATATCCCATGTCATCGACCATGATGACCACGAAGTTTGGCTTTTCCTCGGCCCCTATCGCACTACCGGCAATGAGCAGGCTCCAGAAAAGTTGGCGGACGGCCCTCGTCATCGTTTTCATGGAGCGGTGGTGGCGCCTTTCACTTTCATCTTCAGCGCATAGAATCCGGTGCTCGCCGTGATGAACAGCGTTTGCCGGTCGGCCCCACCAAAACAGACATTCGCCGTCCACTTTTCGGGCACGTCGATCTGTCCGATCTTTTCTCCGGCCGGGCTGAAAATCTGCACCCCCTTCCCGGTCAGATAGACATTGCCCTCGGCGTCCAGCGTCATGCCATCCGACCCTTGCTCGCAAAAAAGGCGTCGATTCGTCAGCTTGCCGTCGGCGGCGATGTCGCAGACGTAGGTCTTCTTCGCCCCGGGATCGGCAAAGTAGAGCCGCTTGCCGTCGGGAGTCCCCACGATCCCGTTCGGTTGGGTCACGTCGGGATCCGCGACGGCAAGCTGTCGATCCGGGCTCAAGCGATAGAGCGCTCGTGGCAACTGCGGCTCGCCATCACGATGAGTCCAGTAGGGACGCTTGTAGAGCGGGTCGGTAAAAAACACCCCGCCATCCGGCGCGATCCAGAGATCGTTGGGACCGTTGAAAAGCTTCCCGTCGCGTCCCTCCAGCACCACCTCGGCCTCCCCCGAGGCGACGTCGATTTTCCATAGTTGATTCTTTTCATCAGCACAGGCCCATAGCGCCCCCTCGGCATCAAAGTAGAGCCCGTTTGATCGTCCGGCGGGTTGGAGAAAGGTCGTCAGTTTTCCATCGACGCTCCATTTGAGAATACGGTCGTTGGGTTGGTCAGTGAAATAAACATTTCCCGCTGAGTCGACGGCGGGCCCCTCGGTGAACTTGAAATCACCGGCCAGTTTTTCCAGAGTCGCCCCCGGAGCCGCCAACTCGGGCAGCGGACTCGTTTCCTGAGCCGACACGACGGTGACGAGAAGAAAGGAAAAGCATAGGAGCGAGAAGGAAACGCGTTTCATAGATTTCCCCAAGATTCGCGGAAATCGTCCTTCGGCTCAAGACCCGATTCACTTCCTGCTAACCCAACGCAATCCGCGCCGATTCCGAGAGGCCGTGCGCCGTTTCCTCCAGCGACAAGTTCGTAGTGTCGATTTCCTCGGCAGCGCAGGCTCGATACAGTTCGACCCGGGAGGCATAGAGATCGCGAATCGTGGCCAGCGGATCGTCCGTTTGGAGGAGTGGTCGATCGTGATTTCTCGAAACTCGGTCCAGCACCGTGTCCGGCTTCGCGGTGAGCCAGACCACGTGTCCCGCCAACTGGAGCAAGCCATGATTTCTGGGCTGAGTCACGATGCCGCCGCCGGTGGCGATGACCTGGCCATCCGCCAGGGTGCAGCGGCGGAGCGCCTCCGTCTCCAGTTCGCGAAACCGCTCCTCGCCTTCGTCGGCAAAAATCTGGGCGATCGATTTGCCCGCATATTTGATCACCATCTGATCGGTATCGACAAACTGGAACCCAAGACTCTCGGCCACGCGACGGCCCACGCTGCTCTTGCCGGTGCCCATGAAACCGATGAGCACCAGGTTACGACGCCGTCCCTGATTGGGTGGAGTGTCACTCGCGTTTTCTGCTGCTGTCGCCTGTGCCATGCCTTCGTGTCGTCTCCTTTCCAGTTTTCACCATAGAAAACGCATCCTTCTCTTGCAAAGCCCGATCCTTGCCAAATTGACAATTTTTCGTCCAAACCATCACCGAGGGATTCGGATGACATCGGCCGCATCCCGCCTACCTTGTGCGCTTCGTGCTCTCCCTTTTTCTCTCACATGTACACTGAGATCGCCTACACCGAATCCGTCCGCACCACCAAGGGAGCGATCAATGACGCCGTGCTCCTGCTGCGAGGCGGCGACATCGTGGCTCTGCCTACGGAAACCGTCTACGGATTAGCGGCTGACGCGTTTGATTCGACGGCAGTGGCCAAAATCTTCGAAGCCAAAGAACGTCCGGCGTTCGATCCCCTCATCGTTCATCTGCCCAATCTCAAATGGCTCCCCAAGGTGGCTGTCGTTCCCGACGATCTGAGGGAAGTGATCGATGCCCTGATCAAAGCCTTCTGGCCCGGGCCACTCACCCTGGTGCTGCCAAAAACCGACGCCGTGCCCGACATAGTCACCGCCGGACTGCCGACCGTGGCGGTGAGAATGAGTGATCACGAGATTTTCAAAAAGATCATCACCGCTCTCGATCAACCCATCGCCGCCCCGAGCGCGAATCGCTTTGGCCGCATCAGCCCCACTTCGGCGACGGCGGTCAGTGAGGAACTCGATGGCCGCATTCCGCTGATTGTCGATGGCGGTGCCTGTGCCCGCGGCCTGGAATCCACCATCATTCGGTTGGAGAAAGCCCGCGGCCCCAAACCATTCATTCACATTCTACGCGCCGGTCCCATCACCGCGGAAGACCTCAAGAAATTTGGCAAGATCGTGACCGAGGCTCACAACGAAGCCGTCGAAGCGAATGCCCCCGAAGCTCCCGGCATGTTGGCAAATCACTACGCGCCGACCACGCCACTGCGTATTTTGTCTTCGCCTGACGATTTCCGACCCGAGCCTGGACGACGCTACGCGCTGCTGAGTTATCGCGGCGACAAAAAGGACGGCTACTTGAAACTGACCGACTGGGCGGAAACGCTCGTGCTCAGTCCGGGGTCCGGCAAACTGCCCGAGGCCGGCATTCGCTTTTTTCACCTGCTGCGACAGCTGGACAAGTTGGAGGACATCGACGAAATCATCGCCGAACCCGTGCCCGATCGCGGTGTCGGTGCCGCCATCATGGAAAGATTGCGAAAGGCCGCCGCGAAATCGGGCGTATGACCCGACTCAACCCTGTTAGGTCGGGGACTCAACCCTGTTAAGTTTCGTTTCGTCCTTTCCACCTTCCTTTCCGTCGATGCTTCGCTCCCTGTTTACCATCAGCGGGCTGACCTTGGTCAGTCGGATTCTCGGCATGGTTCGCGACATGATGGTGTCGCACTACCTCGGCACCGGGGCCGCCGCCGATGCCTGGGTCGCTGCCTTTCGATTTCCCAATCTGTTTCGCCGGGTCTTTGGCGAGGGCGCGTTCAATTCCGCCTTCGTCCCGATGTACAGTCGGCGGCTGGAGGAACAGGGCGACGAGGGCGCGGATCGTTTCGGATCGAAAACGCTGTCGCTGATGTTTGTCATCCTGGCGGGCATCTTCGTGCTCGCGTTCATTTTCATGGGCCCGATCACCAAGGTGATGGCCATGGGTTTTGATGCGGAGCGCTATGCACTCGCGGTCGATCTCTCGCGAATCACCGTCGTCTACCTGGTTTTCGTCTGCCTCATGGCGGCCTTCAGCGGCATCCTCAACAGTCGGCGAAGTTTCGCCCCGCCAGCGATCGCCTACATCATGCTGAACGTGGTGTTCATCGCCGGACTGACCTTGGTGGCCACCCGGATCGGCCACGCGGAATACGTGCTGTCCTGGTGCGTGGCCATCGCCGGCGTGATCCAACTCGGCATCGTCATCGTCGCCGCTCGGCGAAATGGAGCAAAGCTCAGGCCGATGAAACCCCGTATCGATGGCGACATGAAACAGCTCGGGCTGCTCATGGTTCCAGGATTGGTCAGCGCCGGGATTCAGCAACTGAATCTCATCGTCGGCCAGTCAGTCGCCTCATTTCAGGAGGGCGCCCAGATGCTGATCTACAATGCCGACCGGGTGAATCAACTGCCCCTCGGCATCATCGGGATCGCTTTCAGCGTGGTTTTGCTGCCGGAAATCTCCCGTCATCTCCGCGGCGGACGCGAGACTCTGGCGCGACGCAGCATGGCCCAGGGAATCGAGTTTTCCCTCCTCATCAGCTTGCCCGCCATGGTCGCCCTGATCGTCATTCCCGAGGCCATCATCAACGGGCTCTTTCGAAGTGGTCAGTTCAATGCCGAGGACGTGCATCAGACCGGACTCGCCCTGATGGCCTTTGCCATCGGCTCTCCGGCCTACATTCTCATCCGGGTACTGCAGCCCGGCTATTTCGCCCGCGAGGACACGAAGACGCCCATGCGTTTCACCATCATCACTGCCATCACCAATATCGTGCTCTGCGTGCCCCTGTTCCTGCTGATGAGACACGTGGGCTGTGCGCTTGCCACCTCGATCGCCGGTTGGGTGAATGTGATCCTCCTCACGGTGGGATTGCGAAAACTCGGCTTCATCGAGATGTCAAAAGGCTTCACCAGCCGAACGGCCCGGATGGTGCTTTCGAGCGCTCTCATGGGGGCCGCACTTTGGGGGATCGGCGAATTCGCGGAACCCTGGCTTTTTGCCGAAGGCAGATTGGTCCGGATCGTTTCGGTGCTGGCGGTGTCTGGAGCGGGGTTTGTGATCTACCTCGTTCTCATTCTCGTCACCCGGGTGACTTCGGTAGCAGAACTCAAAGCGAAATTCCGCCGGGCACCGAAACCTGTGACTCCGCCGGAGAGTTGATCGAACTTGGGGACGTGGTTGCGTTTTTTCTCGTGTAACCAACTCGCGACCAACGTAGTCTTTAAGAGTGACCTCCGCGAACCCGTGGTCGGTCGCCACGTTCCCCGAAGCCTGCCCCACATGTTTTCTTCCCGCAATGCTCTGTTGGTCAAAGCCGCCGCCATCCTCGTCGTGCTCTGGGGCTTGGTCTGGATCGGACTCAGCATCGCTCGATCCAAGACGCCGACCCCGGAAAAACTCGTCGCCTACGTGGATGAGCATCCGCTCACGGAAATCGAGGATCCCGACGAACGGCGCAAGGTGATCGGCCGAATCGCCGACATGCTCAATCAACTGCCACCGGAAGAGGTCCGTCGCATGATGCAGGAGAACGACACCGATCCCCGGCGCGAGTTTTTCGAAACCATGTCCGAGGAAGAGCAGCGCTTTTTCATGGAGAAACGCATCGGCAAGGCCTTCGACCAAATGATGCAGTCGTTCAACGAGATGGAGCGCGACGAGCGCCAACGGATCGTCGAGCGAACCCTCAACCAGATGCGTCGCGATGGCGAACAACGTCAGGGCCTGGATCGCTTGGAGGAGTCCGATCCCGAGATGGCGGAAAAGATCATCAACGAAGGGCTCCGCGCCTATTTCAAAGAAGCCAACGCCGACACCAAGCTCGATCTGGCCCCGGTGCTGGAGCAGATGCAGATCAATCTCGGTGGCGGAGGCCGTGGTCCTCGTCCCCCGCGCTGACGCACTCCCGTGTTTCCTTTCCGACCGAGACCATGAACCCCCACCGCAAATCGCATCGCTCCGGCTTCACCCTGACGGAAGTCATCGTGGTCGCAGCGATCATCGGGGTGCTGGCCAGCTTGGCGTTTCCCGGTTATCGACGGATCAAGGCGCTGAGCCAGTCGACTCATTGTGTCTCCAATCTTCGACAGATCGGCATTTCGCTGACCGCCTATCTCGCCGATCACGGAATGAAGCTGCCCGAACTGGTTCCGGCTCGGGAAAGCGTCACCGATGACGTCCCCGCCATCGACACAGAACTACTCCCCTATCTCAACGACGTCATCTGTTTCCACTGCCCCGGCGATCACGAGAAAATCTACGAGACCACGGGCACCAGCTACTTCTGGAACAGCACCCTCAATGGCCAGGACATTTCGGCGATCGATTTCCTCGGAATCTCAAAAAACTCCGCCGGCATTCCCCT
>JAGROX010000092.1:0-2690 GCA_020440025.1 Verrucomicrobiia bacterium | reverse complement strand
GTCGACGGTCACGTGACCAAGGAACTGAAGTTCATCGTCGATCCATGATCACCGTCACCGGACTCAAGAAACGTTTCGATCGCAACGCCCCGGCTGCTCTGGACGATGTGAGTTTTTCCGTGAAGGAAGGAGAAATCTACGGGCTTCTCGGCCACAACGGAGCCGGGAAAAGCACCGCGCTCGGCATCCTCCTCGGCATGGTCTATCCCGACAGTGGCGAGGTGATGATCGGCGACAAATCGGTGCAGCGGGAACGCGAAGCGGCGCTCCGACAGGTCGGTGCCATCTTTGAGGCTCCCTCGTTTTACGAATACCTGAGCGGTTGGCAAAACCTGAAGGTGCTCACCTCGTTCTCCGGTGGCGTCGATCACGAAACCATGATGGAGACGGTCGAGTGGGTCGGCCTCGGCAAACGCATCAAGCATCGTGTCGGCACCTACAGTCACGGCATGCGCCAACGCCTCGCCCTGGCCCAGGCCCTGCTGCCCCGACCCAAGGTTCTTATTCTCGACGAACCGACCGACGGACTCGATCCCGAGGGCATCGTGGAATTTCGTGAAAGCCTCTTCGAGCTGCGCAAGGATTTCGGCCTGACCGTGTTGCTCAGCTCCCACCTGCTCGGTGAAGTGGAACAAGTCTGCGACCGGGTCGCCATCATCAAGGGCGGGCGCAAGGTCTACGAAGGCGGCACTCGTGGCCTCGTCAGCGAAGGACAGCTCTACCGGCTCGAAACTCATCCACCCGAGGACCTGGTCAAGGCCCGGGAAATCGCAAGCACCCTGAGCATTACTTCTGGCGGCGAGGACGACCTTTTCTCTTTGCCCGGCGATCTCGATTCTTCCGATTTCCTCGGCGCCCTCGTCAGTGGTGGTGTTCGCGTCCGCCAATTCGTCCGCATGGAATCGACTCTCGAAGATCTCTACCTCTCGGTGAGTCACCAACCCGCGTCGCAGGACTAAACACCAAGGCTTTTCCCTGATGATGCTTTTCTTCAAACAACTCGGCTGGGAACTGTTCCGAATGTTCGCCCGGAAACGGACCTACATCGGCTTCGGCGTGTTTCTCGCGGTGGAGCTTTTGATCTATGTCCTGCTCACCCTTGATCGATCCGAGCGCGGAATGGAGAAGTGGATCGAGCGCGTCGCGGGCGGCTTCGAACACTATTTCTCAGCGCTGACCCTCGGCTTTCTGATCGTGTCCTTCACCATGCTGATTCTTGGGGCTGTCTTCGTCGCCCTGGTGACAGGCGACATTGTGGCCAAAGAAACCGAGGATGGAAATCTGCGACTGCTCCTCGCTCGACCTGTCTCCCGATTCCGACTCCTCGCAATCAAGTTTCTGGCCTGCCAAATCTACGCGCTCGGGCTGTTCTGGTTCGTGGGATTGACCGCCTTCGGAGTCGGCTTACTGGAGCGAGGCTGGGGAGGTGGCATGTTTGTCTGGACGCCCGAGATGCCGCGCATCTCCATCTTTGAATGGAATGAGGGCCTGGCCCGCTACTTCCTCGCGATCACCGCTTTCGTCATCGCCTACCTCCCCATCACCGGCATCGCCTTTGCCCTGAGCTGCCTAAAAATCAAGCCTGCCGCCGCGACCATTGTCACCATCGCCTACATCCTGGCCGACTGGATTCTCTCGAAAATCCCGCTGCCAATTTTCGAGGATTACCAGCACTGGTTCATCACGCCCAAGATGCAATCCTGGGCTCTGTTGATGTATCAGGACATCCCCTGGCCTCGGGTGCTCGAATCTTGGGCCTGGCTGATCGGTTTCGGCGCTACCGGCTTCGTCATCGGTTGGGTGATTTTCGAGCGGCGGGATGTGAAGTCGTGAATGACGACCACGCAGGCGCCCATGGTGCTGAACGCGAGATCGGACATCGTTTCCCCGAGCGATCGCTGGATGTCAGATCCCAGCCATTGATCTGAGAAAAACTCGGCCAACTCCCAGACGGCAGCCACGCTCACCCCGCAAGCCAGAGCGCAGAGCCGACAACCGAGCGAGTCCCGCCCGATGCCGATCCGATTTCCATATTGCCGGAGAAGCTGGGAAATCCAGTAGGTGATCGCGAGGCCACCCGCGAAATGCAGCAAGCTATCGGCCTCAGATCTCCAACCCAGCTTCATCACCAATTGATGACCGGCCAAGACGAGCAGGGGTGCCCACGCACCGCTGCGAAACGTGAATCTGAGCGCTGGTATCATCATCGCCAGCCGTTGTTCTCGATGCTGCCATCTCCGTCGAGATGATCGAGCCAATGAGTCAGGAAGAAGCGTTTCTCTTCCGCAAAGAAGCGATCCGACTCGCCGATGATGGGGCGCAGCGTGGTGCTCATTTGCAGCGTCACCACGGTGAAGATCACCGCCCAGACGGCCAGATGAAACCGGCGTTTCACCCCGAGCAACCGGGCCGACCGAAAGACGAGGCCCAGACCGAACCAGAGGCCCACAGTCCAAAAGCCGAGCGCGAGGAATCCGAAGAAGGCGATCTCGTTGGTCGATTGGGAGAAAATCCACGCCACCGGCGCGAGCCCGACCAGCAGAAGCGACAGCAGACAGATCGCGGCCGCCATCACTCCAGCCACGGTGCGGGCGGTGACGTCGAGTCCGTTGAGACAACTGAAGATGTAGAGGCTCGGAAGGGTGATCAGCGCCGCCGACACCACCCCGAGCAGCACCTTCGCCGGTGCC
>JAGROX010000091.1:10339-21498 GCA_020440025.1 Verrucomicrobiia bacterium | reverse complement strand
TTCGCGCGCTCGACTGAGCGCGGGATACACTGAGTCAGAAGCGACAGGTCGCGACGGGTAAGCGATAGCGAAGATTGATCAAATGTGGTATTTTAAAAGTATTCCCATGATCGATGACCACTCCATGATTGATCGAAGCTCGATCACCGTTTTCGGCTCCTTTGATGAGGCGGATCAAGCCGACAAACAGGAGAGGTGGGATTTAGCCCAAGATGAGCGACTTCTGATTCTCGAGCGCTTGCGATCCTACCAATACCCCGATGGAGAAACTGCCCCGAGACTTCAGAGACTTCTTGAATCTGCTGAATTCCCACTGCGTTGAGTATCTGCTCGTCGGAGGCTACGCGGTCGCAATCCATGGTTACATCCCCGATATACTGGGGACATTGATATCTGGATCGCCGTCTCAGATGAAAATGCTGACCGCGTGGTATCTACCTTGACAGCGTTCGGTTTTGACCTTCCTGAGCTATCAGCTGAACTATTTTTAAGCCCCACCCGAATGACCCGGCTGGGACGGGAACCTGTGAAGATTGAGATCCTCAATTCGATTTCAGGAGTTCAATTTTCCGAAGCCACGGAAAACGCCATCCATGTGGTCGTGGATGGCATCACGATTCCAGTGATTTCTTTGGCGGATCTTCGAAAGAACAAGCTTGCGAGTGGTCGATCAAAGGATTTGGCCGACCTCGACAACCTTCCCAAGGAGGGTTCGGAGAAAGCTTAAGCCTTCACCACTTCCGCCTCGATCTCGATCGCGGGTTCGCGACGCTTTTTCCCGGACTCGGCGGCATCCTCGACCCGACCTTTGGCGGCACCGAGTTGTAGCAGACTTTCCACGATGCGTTCGGCGAGAACCCGGCGACCGGCAGGAAGCTTCAGGATGAGTTTGCGGGCACCATCACGGCTGTAGAGGACCACATCTTCACTGAGGAAACGCGGCTCCTGAGTGATGGCCATGTCCGCCAGCGGCACGGGACAGTGGAAACTCTTGAAGAAGCGTCGGCCCACGAAATGAATCACGCCGGGGCTGCCTGAGACAGCCACGATTTTGCCAAAGGTGTAGCTGTTGATTCCCCGGAATCCCTTGGTCTTGGCGGCGAGCACTTTGGCCGACCAATCGCTCTCGACGAGACCGCCACCCAAGGCATCAGCCAAGGCGAGATCGTCATCGGAACTCAGTCGGGCGTAGAGGCGCAGCGCTTCCTCGTCGTCGGCACGTCCGCCGCGGAAAAACGATCCCAGTTTGTTCGTGGCCAGCCAGAGGAAGGCCTTGGACCGACGAAACAATCGGGGAGTGGCATAGAGGACAAATCCCAGGAACGCGAGAAACACGACGGCAGCGACCAGAGGATTCCACGCCATCAGGGCGAGCCCTCCGACGACGGCGACATCTTCGGCCGTGCTGACCACGATGTTGGAAAACGGCTCCGGAGAAGTATTGACTGCCAGTCGAGTGCCCGCTTTGAAGCCGTGAGTCAGTAGCGTGGTGCTTCCGGCCAGCAGCCCGATGACCACATCGAAAGCCGGCTCGGTGGTGCCGAGCGTCTGGATCGCGAGCAGGCCACCACCTACCGGGCGGATCAGGGTGTGAATGCCATCCCAGAGGGAATCGACCCACGGAATTTTGTCGGAGAAAAACTCCAGCGCGAAGAAGATTCCCGCCGCGATCAGGACGGCATCGGAACCCAGGATCCCGAGTTGATCATACTGCGAACTGAGCTGCACCCAATCCATGCGGATGGCCAGCCCGGTGATGAAAACGGTCAGATAGAGATTCAGACCGGCGAGAGTCGCAAAACCAAGCGCGACGGCGAGTTGATTGAGGATGTCCATGGAATCGGTGGGGTTTGGGGTCTGTCGGTCGCAGTCCGCACGGGACCGCGACGTGATTTCAATGGTGGTAGACGAATCTACCAAAGGAATATGCCACCTTTTTTCGCCCAGATCGAGGGTCAACGACGATTACAATCTCGCGACGGCTTTGTAGTGACTCTCGCGATCGATGGCTTACCTCAAATCAGTCGCCGCCAAACCAACCGCGCACTTTGTTCAGAAATCCGGAATTTGATGAGTCGGTCGTGGCCGGTGAGCGATCCAGCTGAACGCGATTGTGATCCTCGCAAATCGATCGCGGAATCATCGGCTGAGGCACGGTTTCCTCATAGGCACCACCGAGTCGTCGGCAGGTGTCTCCCGCCAATTTTCCGGAGTAGCGACAGAGCTCGACTTTCATCAGGTCGTCGGCGCCCGGCAGTTCGTCGAATTCATACCCGAGATCCTCAGCTGACTTCATGATGTCAGTCCAGATCGGCAGTGAAAGCCGACCGCCGTAGCCCTGATCGACGATTTTCTCCGGCTGATCCATCCCCACCCAGACTCCGGCGGTCAGTCGACTGGTGTAGCCGAGGAACCAGGCGTCCCGATAGTTCTTGGTGGTTCCGGTCTTGCCACCAGCGGGCGCTTTGAACCCGAGCTTTCTGACCGAGGCGCCGGTGCCGCCTTCTTCCAGCGCCTGTTGCATGATGCCCCGCACCAGCCAGGCCGCCCCGGGGGAGACGACTCGATACCCGGCGGCTTTGGGTTCATAGAGAATGCCATGCTCACGGGTTTCGATGCGCTCAATAAAGAAAGGCTCGTAGCGATAGCCATCGTTGGGGAAGGCGGAGTAGGCGCTCACCAAGCTGTTCAAGGTCGCTCCCAGATTGCCGATGTAGATCTGTGGTGTCCGCTCGATATTGTCCCGATCGTCGAGACCAGCGTGCTCGATCATCGCCAGTACTGCTTCAATCCCGGCGCGTTCACCGATGCGGACACTCATGGTGTTGCGCGACTCGATCAGACCTCGCGAAGCGGGCTGCAGACCGAGAAACTGACCGTCCGAATTATCCGGGCTCCACTGATCACGGAACCAGCGAATTTCTCCCACGCGAATGGCATCGTCGCTGATGAAACTGCCGGGAAACAAGCCCGTCTCGAACGCGGTCGCGTAGACCAACGGCTTGAAGACCGAGCCCAGCTGCCGCCGCGCCTGGGTCGCCCGATTGAATTTGCTGTGCGAAAAATTTCGTCCTCCCACCAGCGCTCTCACCGCACCTGATTGATTATCGATCACACTGACTGCGGCCTGAAGATAGTCGGGCTCCAAAGTCGGCTGGGTTTCAAAGCGCGGCCCGAACGATGCCAAGGTCGGATGCGGATAACCGCGCTGTCCTTCCAGTTCCTCCAATCGTTTCTCCACTGCGGCCTCGGCGGCTGCCTGAAGATCGAAGTCAAAAGTGGTGTAAATCTCAAAACCACCTGCGTCCTTCTGGTCGTCATTGAGCAAGCGATCCACCTCCTGGCGGACGGCTTCGATGAGATAGCTGTCCTGGGCGATGCGACTGTGATCGCGCCCGCGATTGGCTTGGCGAAAACCTTCCTCCTGAGAGAGCACGACCGGTTGCCGCGCTTTCGCGATCGCCGCGTCCTCCTCTGCGAGGAGTCCTTCATCGACCATGCGATTGAGGGTGCTGCGCATCTCACTCAGCGCCGCCTCATAGTGTCGATACGGAGAGAAGCGATTCGGTGCCCGAATGATGCCGGCGATCATGGCGGATTCTGCCAGATCCAGCTCTGCCGCCGCTTTTCCAAAGTAGCCTCGGGCGGCTTGTTCGATCCCGTTCAGGCCCGTGCCGAAAAAGATTCGGTTCACGTAGAGATGGAGAATTTCGTCCTTCGAATAAGCGCCTTCGATTCGCCGGGCGATGGCCATTTCCAGCAGCTTTCGCTGAAAAGATTTCTCCCGCAGCTCAAAGGTGTTTCGAGCCAACTGCATCGTCAGCGTGCTGGCGCCTTGGACCGCATCGCGATCCTTCACATTGCGTAGCATCGCGCGCGCCAGCCCCCACGGATCGACGCCGCCGTGACCGTAAAAACGGGAATCTTCCCGGGCCACCAACGCCTGTTGAAACGATGGCGCCACCTGATCCAGCGGCACCACCGTGCGACCATCACCGTGGAGATAGCCGAGTTCCCGGCCCTGAATGTCGTAGACGATCGACTCCTGTGGCATTCGCGCCACCTGGCTCAAATCGAATCGCGACGCCTTGCGGTCATAGTGCAAAAACAGGGCGACGCCTGCCACCATCACCACTCCGAAAGTGAAACCCGCCACGGCGAGCAATCCCTGCATCCACGGATGACGCGCTCCCCATCGAGCCAGCGGCCCCAGCAGCGACCATGGACCACCCGCTGCCGGTTCTCGGCGCGGGATATGCGGCAGCTTGCGACTTTTTTTGGAAGCCGCAGCGCGCTTGGATTTTTTGGAGGCCGGAGACGCCATGATCAGGGTGCAAAAACCAAAATCTTTAACTTTACCGTAATTTAATCAAGTTTCCACCGGTAGAACCCGACTCAACAGGGTTAAGTCGATGACTTGACCCTGTTGAGCGGGAAGCGAGCGAGAGTTTTCACCCGTCCACAGCAGTTCCCTGAGCCAGACTGATTTGGCTGGCGAGAGAAGGGTAGGGGCGTCCTTTTTCAGACGCCCTCTAAGATGCGAGACCAAGTTGCCGGAACCGAACTCGTCCGCCTTTTTCAGATTCAGGCGTTGGCCGCGATGATCTGATTCAAGACGTAGGGCAGGATGCCGCCGGAATTGTAGTAGTCGACTTCGGCCGGGGTATCGAGACGCACCGTGACCGGGATCTCAAGAGTCGAGCCGTCGCTGCCATGGGCGATCAGAGTCGCCTTCTGCATCGGCTTGAGCTCACCGGCAATGCCGACGATGTCGAAGGTGGCATCGACGAGACCACTGACTTTTTCGTAGTCGGCGGCGTCGGTGAAGTTCAGCGGCAGCACGCCCATTCCGATGAGGTTGGAACGATGAATGCGCTCGAAGGATTTGGTGACCACGGCTTTGACGCCCAAAAGACGAGTGCCTTTGGCAGCCCAGTCGCGGGAGCTGCCCATGCCATAATCGGCACCACCGATGACGACGAGCGGCGTGCCCTCGGCCTGATAGGCCATGGACGCATCGTAGATGAAGGTCGGCTTGGCTCCGGCAGACGCAGCGATCTCGACATCGGGCGCGGCGACGTCACCGGTTCCAAAATACTGGGTGTAACCGCCTTCGATTCCGGGGCACATCAGGTTTTTGATGCGGACATTGGCGAAGGTTCCGCGGGTCATGACGCGGTCGTTGCCGCGACGGGCACCGTAGGAGTTGAAGGACGCTTTTTCGACGCCGTTCTCGATCAGATACTGACCGGCGGGCGAGGTCGGCTTGATGGCGCCGGCGGGCGAAATGTGGTCGGTGGTGACGGAATCGCCAAAGATGCCGAGCGGACGCGCACCGATGATGTCTTCGCTGGCGCCTTCCTTGGTTTCGAAAAACGGGGGGGACTGCACGTAGGTGGACGATTCGTCCCAGGCGTAGGTCGCTCCAGTGCTGCCGTTGATCTCGCCCCACTTCGGGTTGGCGGTATCGACGTTGCCATAGAGTTTGGCGTAGACTTCGGGCTTGAGCGCGGCATCGAGTTCCGCGCGGATTTCCGCTTGGCTGGGCCAGATGTCGGCGAGGAAAACCGGTTCGCCGTTGGTATCCGTGCCGAGAGGCTCAGTGGTCAGGTCGAGATCGACACGACCGGCGAGCGCGTAGGCGACCACCAGCGGCGGCGACATCAGGAAATTAGCGCGGATGGAACCATGGACTCGAGCTTCGAAGTTGCGATTGCCGGAAAGAACCGACGCACACACGAGGTCGCCTTCTTTGATGGCGCCTTCAATGGCCGGATGCAGCGGTCCGGAGTTTCCGATGCAGGTGGTGCAACCGTAACCGACGGTTTCAAAACCGAGTTGGTCGAGCTCTTTCTGCAAACCGGTTGCTTCGAGATAATCGGTGACGACGCGCGATCCCGGTCCGAGCGAAGTCTTCACGAAAGGCGCGATGGTGAGGCCGCGTGCGTTGGCCTTTTTCGCCACCAGACCGGCGGCCAGCATCACGCTCGGGTTCGAGGTATTGGTGCAACTGGTGATCGCGGCAATGAGGACGGAACCGTGACGCAGCTGAGTATCGATAGGGTCAAACGCCTCCTTTACCAGAACCGTATTAGGCGTGGGACGGTTGGTCGACATCTCGGCCTCATCTTGCGGAGCGCCTTTACTGGGAGCCTCAAGTAAGGAACCCACCGCCCATCCTGCCGGGTCGGGCATGTTGACCGGAATGCAAGCGTCCCTTCGCTCCGCGGGAAGTTCGAATCCGCCATCAGCGGCGGAAGCAGTGAAGAGCGCGTTGAATTTGTCGCCGAGGGCAGGAACATCGATGCGATCCTGCGGACGCTTGGGACCGGCAACGGCGGGAACGATGGTCGTGAGATCGAGTTCGAGGAGATCGGTGTAGTCGCAATCACCTTTGTCCGGAATGCCGAAGAGGCCCTGAGCCTTGTAGTAACTCTCCACCGTGGCGCAGAGTTCCTCGGAGCGACCCGTGCCGCGGAGGTAGTTGATCGTTTCACCATCGACAGGGAAAAAGCCCATTGTCGCGCCGTACTCGGGAGCCATGTTGGCGATGGTCGCACGGTCCGGGAGACTGAGGGCCTCGGCACCGGGGCCGAAGAATTCCACGAACTTGCCGACCACACCGTGAGCGCGAAGAATTTCGGTAACGCGCAAGGTGAGATCGGTTGCGGTGACGCCTTCGGCGAGCGAGCCGTGGAGGTAGACGCCGACGACTTCGGGAACGAGGAAAGTGACCGGCTGGCCGAGCATGCCGGCTTCGGCTTCGATTCCGCCCACGCCCCAGCCGACGACGCCGAGGCCGTTGATCATGGTGGTGTGGGAGTCGGTGCCGACGAGGGTGTCCGGATAGTAGACTCCTTCCTTATTCAGCACGCCGCTTGCGAGATACTCGAGATTCACCTGGTGAACGATGCCGATGCCGGGAGGCACCACCGAAAAGGTTTCGAAGGCCTGCTGGCCCCATTTGAGGAATTCGTAGCGCTCGCGATTGCGAATGAATTCGATCGCCATGTTGCGGTCGAGCGCGAGTTGCGACCCGGAAAAATCAACCTGAACCGAGTGATCGACCACGAGATCGACCGGGACCAGCGGCTCGACCTTGTCGGCGGGCGTTCCCTTGGCGACGGCGGCGTCACGCATCGCGGCGACATCCACGAGCAGCGGGACACCGGTGAAATCCTGAAGAACAATGCGAGCCACCGTGAAGGGAATCTCGTAGTCGCCCGGGTTCTTCGCGTTCCAGTTGGCGAGATTGCGAACGTCGTTCTCCGTCACCTTGCGTCCGTCGCAGTTGCGCAACACCGACTCGAGGACGATGCGAATGCTGACCGGCAGGCGGGAAAGATCGGGCGCGACACCAGACTCGGCCAAGGCGGGCAGCGAGTGGTATTTGCCTTCGGTACCGGAGCCGGTTTGAAAAGTGCGGACGACATCGAAACTCATGGCAGCAGGATGGATAAGGGTCTGTAAGAAGGATGGTTGGGGCGATTTTCGCCGGACTTTCGGGCCTTTCGGGGCAGACTCAAGAGGGTTGGGTCGCAGACTTAACCCTATCAGATGATGCATTTACCGGGCCAACGGGTCGCAACCTAGCGGGAAAGATGCGGTCATCAAGTCCGAGACATCAGGGAAAGGCGGATTCCTCGATCTTGCCTTCGAATGAAAAACCGGTTGGCAGGTGAATAATTCGCGCTTTAATATCTCCCACCAGTGCAGCTGGTTTGCTTTCACAGGCAGAAACCCTTGCAGAATTGAGGAGTCCCTCGGGAATCCAAGAATTTCAAAAGACTTAAAAAAGTTTTTGAAATAATTATAATTTCTGTAATAGTTTCAAGAGGCTGCGGGTATAGCTTAATGGTAAAGCTCCAGCCTTCCAAGCTGATTATGCGGGTTCGATTCCCGCTACCCGCTCCATTTTTTCTGCCTCATCAACGCACGCGACGTCGGTCGCCGGCCTGTGAAACTCATGAATCCGTCCTGCAAATCCCTGCTGCCCGCGATCCTGCTCGGCTTCGCGCTCCCTTTTGCCGCTTCCTTCTCGGAAGCTGAGGAAGAACTCGACTGCCGCCCGGTGGTGGAGCAACTCCGCACGAATGTGGAATCGGCTCCCAATCACGTGCTGACACTGCTCGAAGACGCCCTCATTGCCAACGGTGGTCATTGTGTGCCGCAGTTTGTGCAGACAGCGATCGAGGCTTCGAAGGCGGATGCCAAAACGGTGAAGCAGATCGTTTTCGTGTCGATCACCAATGCCCAAGCCCAAGCTCCCCAGATCGCGGAAGCAGCGGTGGCGGCCAGTCCAAAATATGCCGACGCGGTGCGGGAGGCCTTTGCTGAAGCCTTTGAGGACAAGAATCCCCGCTTGAAACCGGCCGATCCCGCCGAGCTGCCAGCTTGGGCTCAGGAAAATGCCCCGGTGCCTGCACCGAAGCCGATTGCTGCCGCTCCAGCTCCCAAAGTGGCTCCATCGCCTCAACCCAAGCCCGCTCCGGCGCCAGCCCTGGCTCCGACACCTGCGCCCGCTCCGGTTTCGACTCCGAGCACTTCAGAGGCTCCCTTCATGGCTTCCAACGACGATGGCGAGCGCTGGGAACTCCTGCATGATGGCGTGATCGATCAACCAGCGCCCGGCATGGCTCCTCCTCCCATGATGGTTGGCCCTGAGGAACCCGCTCCTCGTTCCGCTCCGCCAGCAGTGGAACCCGAATTGCCGGACATGAAAAAGAAACGCTTCGGATTTCTGGTCCCCAAGCTGCCGAGCCTCCCGCAATTGCCGGATGTGGATGAGCCGGTGGATGTGATGTTCCACTCCCGGTTCAGTGGCATCCCGCCGATCAGCTCCGGTTCATAAATCCCAGGGCCGATCAACCCGATTTTTCGAAACCCGCCTTCCTCTGGATGGCGGGTTTTTTGTTTTCGATTGAGTCAGGCGTGTCGCCCGACGCCTCCCTGAAACCGAGGCAAAAATGGGCGCATAAAATAATTTTATAAAACCAGACTATTTGCTAATAAAATCATTGCGATAGTCTAAAATATTGATTATAATCTCCATAAGAACCAGAGATTACCTATGCAACCCTCTCGATTTTCGATTCTGACTCTGGCTGGAGCTGCCATCGCTCTGGCGGGCTTGCCCCTGTCAACTTCTGCTCAAGGCATGCTCGGAATCGGTCGTGAAGGCTCCCGCGTGACTCAGTCTATCCCGGTGAAAGTGGGTGTCGGTGCCTGGGCCGGATACGACAGCAACGCCAACACCGCTTCGGGCGGCGAAGCGAAGGAGACGGCTTTCTACGGTGGCCGCGCATCCCTCCGATATGCCTACGTTACCAGCCAAACGCGCTTCGATCTGCGCTTTCAGTTTACTGGTCTGCGTCAGGATGCGGGTGGCGGTTCGCTGGACGACATGATCTACAACTCCCGCCTGAAAGCAGATTTTGGTCATCGTTTCAACCAACGGGTCAGCGCGGTGAACAACGCGATGGTTGCCTGGGAGGTGGAGCCCGACTTTATGGTCGCCGCATCTTCGGCGCTTCGGGACGATCAGTATCTCTATCTCTGGGATCGCGCCGCCGTTTGGCTCAGTCTGACAAATCGCCTGACGTCGGTGACCAGCTATGCGGTCGAGGCCATCGGATTCGAATCGAATCGTCTCAGCCAGACCGAGGATCGAGTGACTCACACCTTCGGTCAGCAAATGCGCTACGCCTGGAGCGAGCAGACCAGCGCCAAGGCGGAGTATCGCTACGGCATGACGAATTACGATTCGGCTCCGCTGGATTCGAAATCTCACTACCTGCTGGCGGGAGTCGATCAGCAGTTCGGCCAGAGCGCGCTGCTCACCCTTCTCGGTGGTGCGGAATATCGTGACTACGACGCTTTTGACGCGATCTGGAAACCCTACGCTGAAGCTTCTTTGGTATACCAGGTCGACGACGCGACCACCCTGCGCTGGCTGGCCCGGGCTGGTCTGGAAAACGCCGAGGTCGCCGGATTTGAAAATCGCTATTCCATCCGCACCGGGGTCACCGCGAGCCACGCGCTCAGCGATCGACTCAGCGCCTCGGCCGGGGTTGCTTATGTCTACAGCGAACTGGAAGGCGAGGGATCGGATCGGAATGTCAACGAGCGCGGTGTCCAAGCCCACGCGGACATCACCTATGCGCTGCTTCCCAATCTCGACCTCAGCACCGGCTATCAATACACTTCGTATGATTCCGGCAACGACGATCGCGACTATGATCGCCATCGCCTGAGTGTGGCTGCGACCACGACTTTCTGAGGGCTACCCTGCTTCGCTTCGCTGCGACCACAGATCGACTGAGCAAAGCGCTTTGCCTTCTTTGACCGAATTCGGCAGAGAATTGCGCACTGGACGAAGAAGGCATTTTCCGTTTGAAGGATGGGAGCGGTCGCGCCTAGGTTGGGACTCGCCTTTTCTCCTCCCTTGTCCCATGCCGGAATCATCCAACGAAGACGCCATCGTCCTGCCCAACGCTGACCCAGACCTGACTTTTGAGCAGGCCTATGGTCGCCTGGAAGGCCTCGTGCGTGAGATGGAATCCGATGAAATGCCGCTCTCGATCCTGATCGAAGCTTACGAACGCGGGATCCAACTCCACGCCCTCTGCCAGACGCGGCTGGAGGAAGCCCAGGGCCGGATCGAGCTGATTCGTCGACGCGCCAGTGGTGAAACGGTGGTTGAACCTTTTGACGAAAGCGGCGCGGAAGCCGGTGCCAAGACTGCCACCGAAGCCAACTCCGACGCTGCCCCCACTTCCCTGAAAGCCAATGCCGAACTCTTCTGACGCCGCCGCCGAATCCTACTCCGGCACGCCACCGATGTCCGACCTTCCCAAGGTGGACAATCCCGAGGCATTGAAGCGGCTCCCGCTCGACCAACTGCCCCTGTTGGCGGAGAACATTCGTCGCACCCTGATCGAATGCCTTTCCAAAACCGGCGGTCACCTGGGTCCGAATCTCGGGGTGGTGGAGCTCTGCATCGCGATGCATCGGGTGTTCAACACGCCTCGTGACAAGTTCACGTTCGATGTCAGTCATCAGGGCTACGTGCACAAGATGCTCACGGGCCGTTGGGATGAGATTCACACCATTCGCCAATACGAGGGCCTGAACGGATTTCTCCTCCGCACTGAGAGCGA
>JAGROX010000091.1:8135-10253 GCA_020440025.1 Verrucomicrobiia bacterium | reverse complement strand
CACGTGGTGGCCGTTGCTGGCGATGCGGCTTTCACCTGTGGACCGACTTTTGAAGCGCTGAACAACATCGCTCACACGACCAAGAGATTCATCGTCGTGCTGAACGACAACGAGTGGTCCATTGACCGCAACGTCGGAGCGATCGCGAAATATTTTCACGCCCTCCAGACCAGTTCGACCTACGAACACATTCACGAGAAAGCGGCCGAATTCGTCGAACGCATCGCCGGAAAATCCATCCGGGATCTTGCCGGAAAAGTCGAGCGCGGCGCGAAAAATCTGCTGCTGCCCAACGTGCTTTTCGAAAAGTTCGGAATGCGCTACTACGGACCCATCGACGGGCACGACGTCGGGCTCTTGATCAAGACCTTCGAGTTTCTCAAGGAACAGGACGAGCCGGTGCTGCTCCACATCATCACCGAAAAAGGTCGCGGCTACGAACCGGCCCAGGGAAATCCCATGAAGTTTCATGGACTCGGACCTTACAAGACTGAGACCGGTGAGACGCCCGCCGGCGACACGCCCACCTATTCCCAGATTTTCGGTCAGAAACTCGGCGAGTATGCCCTCGCCGACGAGAAAATCACCGCCATCACCGCCGCCATGCCCAATGGCACCGGACTGGTCGATTTTCAGAAACTGGTGCCCGAGCGCTACTATGACGTCGGCATCGCCGAGGAGCACGCCGCCCTTTTCGCCTGCGGCATGGCGACCCGCGACCTCCGGCCTTTCCTCACCATCTACTCGACTTTTTTCCAGCGAGCCTACGACATGGCGGTGCATGACATCGGGATACAGAATCTCCCGGTGCGTCTCTGCATGGATCGCGCCGGACTTAGTGGCGACGACGGGCCGACCCACCATGGCCTCTTCGACATCGGCTACATGCGCCACATCCCGAACTGGATTTTCATGCAGGCGAAAGACGAGGACGAGTTCGCCGACATGCTCTGGACCATGGCGAATTACGATGATGGTCCGTCCGCGATCCGTTATCCGCGTGGCGCCGGCACCGGTGTCACGCCCAAGGCGAAGCCCGAACTCGTCGAGATCGGCAAAGCTGAGGTCGTCGACGGCGAAGGCACCGATGTGGCCCTGATCGGTCTCGGGAATTTCTTCGAGATGGCCGAGGAAACCAAGGTCAGGCTCGAGGCACTGGGCTACTCCGTTTCCCTGATCAATCCGCGTTGGATCAAACCGCTCGACGCCGAGTGCCTGAAAAGATTCGGCACTCAGTGCAACGTCATCTGCACCTTCGAGGATCACGTGCTTCACCACGGCTTCGGCGCTGCTGTCATCGAGCTTCTGCACGACGCGGGTATCCACACCCCCGTCGAACGCATCGGCTGGCCCGACGAATTCATCGAGCATGGACGCGTCGATATTTTGCGCGAAAAGCATGGTCTCACCGTCGACCACGCCCTGACCAAAATCCGGAAGCACCTCCCCGCCATGGCCAAACCTCCCAAGGCGGTCACCAACTGAGTCGTTTTCTCCTCCATGTCTTCATCGCGATCCGGCAAGACCCTCATCGTCGCCACGCACAACGCGCACAAGACCGGTGAGATCGCCCACATGCTCGCCGGATACGGCTTCGATGAGATCATTGACCTGAGTGCCTTTCCCGAACTCACTCCCCCGGAGGAAACCGGCACCACTTTTGAGGCTAATGCCGCCATCAAAGCCCTCGCCGCCAGCGCCGCGATGCCAGGTGCCCTCGTCCTCGCCGACGATTCCGGCATCGAAGTCGACGCCCTCGATCGACGCCCTGGCGTGTGGTCCGCGCGCTATGCCGGCGAAGGAGCCACCGATGCCGACAACCGCCGAAAACTCATCGCCGAACTCGCCGCCACCGGTGCCCGAGGCAAGCAACGCACTGGTCGCTTTCGTTGCGTGCTGGTAGTTGCGCAGGATGAGAAAATTCTCGCCACCTTCGACGGGGCGGTCGAGGGCATCATCGCCAATGAGGAAAAAGGCGAGAGCGGTTTCGGTTACGATCCTCTCTTCATCCCGGAAGGGCATTGCGAATCCTTCGGCCAACTTCCGGCCGAGGTAAAACATCAACTCAGCCACCGAGCTCGCGCCATGGAAAAGTTGAAGCATTGGCTGGCGGAAGGC
>JAGROX010000091.1:0-8019 GCA_020440025.1 Verrucomicrobiia bacterium | reverse complement strand
CTCACCTTCCTGGCGACCGCCGTCGCTTGTTTCACCCTGGGATCGACCGAGCTTTCCGCTGGCGAGTCTCGAACCGCCCGGCCCACCGCGACGGTCCGCCCAGCCTGTCAGAAAACCGAGAGTCGGAGATCGGCGGCCAACACCGTCTGCCGTTGCGGCGTGACGCCCGCCTACGTGTATCGCTACGGCAATCCAATGGCTCCCGTTTCCGCGCGAGTCTACGGCTACCGGTCCCTCCGCGAGGCTCGTTTCTACGAGAACTACCCGACGCCACGCGGTCGCTGATTCGAGGGAGATCTCTCCCTTGCAATTTTTCTGCTGCGATTCATATTGACCCTCCCCACGCCAGAAATGGCGTGAGAGAAGCAATGCCTCGCTAGCTCAATGGTAGAGCAACGGACTCTTAATCCGCAGGTTGATGGTTCGAGTCCATCGCGGGGTACCAACTCNNATCAGCACGGCCCTCGCCGTGCTTTTTTGTGGCCGGTAGGAGAGGTCACTCACCCTTTCCTCCGTCGACCTGATGAATCACGAAGCGAATGAGTTCTTCGCAGTGGAAGAAACCGGGCCAGTGATTGTGTCCCTGGCCTTCGATTTTGAGGACCTCGATCAGGTCGCCGGCTCCGGCTTTCTCGTAGGTCGCTTCCAGCGCGGCTGAATTTTCTGCCAGAGGGACCACGGTGTCATCGATGCCGTGGATGATGTAGACGGGGATTTTTGCCGCGGCCAACTCACCGGCGCGACGAATCGGATTGAGTTCATCCTGACGTTGCAGCAACTCCTCCGGGCTCAGCCCGTAGGCCGGGGCCGCCCGTTGGACGCCGGGATAGGTGGTGTAATCAAAGACCGGATAGATGCCCGCGATCGCTGTCACTCTCTCCGGATGGGCGATCGCCCAACTGCTCACCCAGAGACCGCCCCGGCTGCGTCCCAGCAGGATGGGCTTTTTGGAAAATCCGCGCTCCACCATTTCCTGATAGAGCGATTCGAAATGCGGAAACGCCAATGGGCTGCCGAAAGCCTCACCAACATCGATGCCGGCAATGGCGATACCCGCGTCCAGAAACTGGGCGTGCATATCGCGCTCGTGCTGATCCGGATAGGGAGGAAGAGTCGGGCCGTAAAAGATCCAAGGCATACCCGGCGCACCTTTTCCTGCCTCGGGGAGCATTAGGAACGCCTCCTTTCCGCCCAGGGGAAAGGTCTCGCCGTTGATCAACACTTTGGTTTTTGGGGCCGGGGCCGGAGTCGTCTTGGATTCTGCAGCGCCCTTCTCTTTCGCCTTTCCTTTGCCTTTCGCTTTTGGGTTCGGCTTCTTCGCGGGTTCGCCTTTCGGCAGATCGCGGGAGGCGAGTTCGATGGTGTCGGCCAGTTGCCGGTCCCACACCGCGACGAGTTCCTTCAGGCGCTCCGGTTCCCGAGCGGCGAGGTTTTCCGACTCATCGCGATCGGTGCTCAGATCGTAGAGTTCCCAAGGCTCGTCCTTGGAGGCGACCGCTTTCCAATCGCCGACGCGTACCGCCTTGTGACCATCGTGAAACCACCAGAGAGAGTCGTGATCCACCGCGGCATCCGACTTGGCAAAAGCCGGGACCAGGCTTTTGCCGGGTGCGGGCGGCACGTTCTCGGGAGCACTGGCTCCGGCGAGTTCCAGCAGGGTGGGGACGATGTCGATGACGTGACCGGGTTGATTCCGAAACTCGCCGCGAGCCTCGATTCCCTTCGGCCAAGAGACCACCAGTGGCGTGGAGATGCCGCCTTCGTGGGTCCAGGTCTTGTGACGACGAAACGGCGTATTGCTCGACGTCGACCAGCCCGGGCCGAGACAGAGATAGCTCGCGGCCGATCCCCGCGGCGCCGCTGGATCATGACCATCGTCCCGCACCATGATCTCGGCACTGGCTCCGTTGTCGGAGAGGAACATGACCAGGGTGTTATCCCATTGGCCCATCTTCTTGATCTGGGCAAACACTCGACCGATCTCGATGTCCATACGGTGAATCATCGCCGCGTGAATCGCCATCTTGTCCGATTGCATTTCCTTCTGCACATCGGTCAGCGAATCCCAGGGCAACGGGCGGTTCACCTCGCCATCGCCGAGGATTTTCATCGCCTCGGGGAAATCGTAGGGCGGCCCCAGATCACGTTCGACCGCCGAGAGTTCGCCTTTCAGCAGCCCCAGCTCCTGCATGCGCGCCCAACGTTTTGCGCGGATCGATTCCCAGCCTTCGCGGTAGGTGTCTTGGTAAATCGCGATGTCTTCCGGTAGGGCGTGAAGCGGGAAATGTGGCGCGGCAAAGGCCAGATACTGCAGGAACGGCGCGTCGGCATATTTCTCTGCATGTTCTTCCAGCACTTCGACCACGTGATCGGCGAGAGCTCTCGTGGCATAGTAACCCGAGTTTTTCCCCACCGGCGGCAGGGCCACATCATCTTTCCAGAGTTTCGTCGGATTGAAGAATCGTCCCTGATCCTGAATGTAGTAGGAATGATCGAAGCCGTTCTCGATCGGCATGCCGTCGATGTGCCATTTTCCAGTGTGGTAGGATCGATAGCCCTGTGGGGCCAGCATCTTTGGCAGGAGAACCGCCCAATCCGGTCGGATGCCACGGTTGCCGCCCCCGCTCGGGATCCCGGGCAAGGTATCTCGGCGGATTTGCTGCGCGTAGTAGCCGGTCATGAGCGCGCCCCGGGTTGGCCAGCAGCGGGCGGTGTTGTAAAACTGGGTGAAGCGCAGCCCGTTCTTCGCGATCGAATCCAGATTCGGCGTGGCGATTTCGCCACCGTAGCAGCCGAGATCGGAATACCCGAGGTCATCGGCGAGGATGATGAGAATGTTCGGTATTGGCGCGGGAGATTCGGCAGCAAAAGCGGCAGCGGAAATCGCCATGCCGAGGAAGATCAAGAGAAGTCGTTTCATGGGGACCAAAGAGGGTTGAGTCGGCGATCATACCCTGTTGAGTCCGGCGTGTCTTCCTCGCAGATGCGCGATGCGGAGACCGAATATCAAGACATGGTAGGACTGCCAGTCCCTTGGCTGCCGTGGGAGTGAGGGCGAGATCGGGAACGCTGTGGCCGATCGTCGGCGCGCAAGGGACTGCACGCCCTACCTTCGCCAGGAGGCCTCAATCTCGTACTGGTGTTCGATTTCAAAACATCGTATTCCTTTTGTCTGTCGAAAACATGGCCGCGAAACCTCTATTCCTCCTCTCACTCGCCATCGGACTGGCGCTTCCCTTTTTGGTGCCGGCGGCGCCGGACTCTGCGGAACTCTCGGCGACGCTTCAGCCCTATTTCGAAAATCATTGCCTGAAGTGTCACGGACCGGAAAAGGAAAAAGGCGATGTCCGGCTCGATACCTTGCCTTTGCCGGGCGCGGGAACCAGCGCGGACGAAAATGAAACCGTTCTCGAAACGTGGTTCACCATTCTCGATGCGATCGAATCCGGTGACATGCCGCCGAAGAAAGAGCCGCGTCCCGACTCGGCGGAAAATGCCCGCGTCATCGAGTTGATCGCCGATGTCATCGCGGGTGCGGCAGGACCACCGGCCATCGCGTTGCGACGGATGAATCGGACCGAATACGAATACACGGTTCAGGATTTGCTCGGCATCGATACTCCTTTGGCAGAGTTGTTGCCCGAGGACAGCAGCGTGCAGGGTTTTGACAATGTCGCCGACGGACTCAGCATTTCACCAGTGTTGATGGAGCGCTACCTTGAGGCTGCCGACGTGGCGTTCGAGAGTGTCATTCGCCGGTTTCCGCCGCTCCCGGCCGAGGCGCGCCGGGCGAAGTTGATGGAGTTCAAAGAAAACATTGCCTCGGTCAAAGGGAACAAGGGTGGGGTCATCGAGGTCGAAAACTCTTTCGTGAAATTCACCCCCGGTTGGCCACCGGCGCGGATTGATGATTCGCACCCCATCGAGGGCGGCATCTACCGCTGTCGTCTCGCGGTGTGGCCTCACGAACCGGGAGATCGCACCCTCAGTGTGGCGATTTACGTGGGGCCGCTCTTCGGCCCGGGGAAACAGGATTTCAAAGGTCTCTACGACGTTACCGGCACGCCGGAAAAACCGCGCATCATCGAGTTCACCACCCGGATGGCCGAGGGCGAGACCATGCATATCGTGCCGTGGGTGTATCCGGAGCACGTGACCTGGCGGGACAAACACGAGGCCCGGCCAGGCATCGCCATCGAGTGGGCGGAGACCTATGGACCGCTCGATCAGAGTTTTCCCTCGGAGGCGCAAAAGCAACTTTTCGGTGACGGGGAATCGCTCTCCATGGTCGAGGGAGTTCCGCTGTGGATGCGGCATCGCAAGGATGTGAAGCTGCACGATGTCACCTCGACCCAACCTCGCGAGGACGCCGAACGCATCATTCGCGATCTGATTCCGCGCGCCTTTCGTCGTCCGGTGGATACGGCGCTGGCCGATCAGTTTGTGAACCTGACGCTGGCGCGACTCGATGAGGGGCGCACTTTCGAGCAGGCCGTGCGCGCCGGGGTGTCCGCGGTGTTGTGCTCGCCGCATTTCCTGCTGCTGAACCGCGATCCGTCGGTCGATGACTATACCATCGCCTCGCGGCTCTCGTATTTTCTCTGGTCCACGCTGCCCGATGCCGAGCTGATGACCTTGGCGGAACAAGGAAAACTCCGCGATCCCCAGGTGCGTCACGCCCAGGTCGAGCGCATGATCGCCGACCCGAAGATCGAGCGATTCGTCCAGAATTTCACCGGCCAATGGCTCGACCTGCGCGAGATCGAATTCACCACGCCCGACAAGCAGCTCTACCCCGAGTTCGATGTGCTGCTTCAGGAATCGATGCTCCAGGAGACGCGTGGCTTTTTCCGTCGCGTGCTCCAGGAAAACCTCAGCGTGATGAATTTTGTCGACTCGGATTTCACTGTGCTCAACGAACGGCTCGCGAACCACTACGGGATTCCCGGGGTGAAAGGGCACGAGAGTTTCCGGGTCGTGTCCCTGCCCGAGGACAGCATTCGCGGAGGTCTCCTCACTCAGGGCAGCATTCTCAAAGTCACCGCCAACGGCACCAGCACCTCGCCCGTCCTGCGCGGTCTCTGGGTCATGGATCGGATGCTCGGCCTGCCCGCGCCGCCGCCACCGCCCGGCGTGCCCGCAGTGGAGCCCGACATTCGCGGCACCACCTCCATTCGCGATCAGTTGGAACAACACAGCAGCAACGAAACTTGCGCCCGCTGCCATTCTCGGATCGATCCTCCCGGTTTTGCGCTCGAAGAGTTCGATCCCATCGGCGGCTGGAGGGCGGCTTATCGTTCGCTGGGCGAGGGGGAGAAAGTCACCGACAAAAAGGTCAGCTACAAGATCGGTCCCCCGGTCCAGAGTGCCGACCAACTCGCCGATGGCCGGGCTTTTGCCAACTTTGCCGAGTTCCGCCAAAAGCTCTACGACGATCCCGATCTCATCGCCCGCGCTCTCGCCGAGAAGCTGCTCGTGTATGGCACCGGCCGCCCCATTACCGGCGCCGACCGGGCCGCGGTGGATGCCGTCATCGACGCCGCCAAAAAGCAGGAGCTCGGCCTGCGCGCCATGATTCACGCCGTCACCGACAACGAATTGTTTTTTCAGCCATGAACATCCCGAAACACCCTCTCAACCGCCGCACCTTTCTCCGCGGAGCCGGCGTCGCCATGGGGCTTCCCCTGCTGGATTCCATGCTGCTGTCGGGGCGATCTCCGCTGCGCGCCGCCGACGGTTCCCCGGGCCCGGGCGATGTCCGCCGCATGTTGGCGATCTGCTCGCCGCTTGGCATTCACACGCCCTTCCTGTTTCCGGAAAAATCCGGGACCGACTACGAGGTCACGCCTTACCTGGAACCTCTCCAACCCGTCCGTCAGAAATTCAGCGTCCTCTCCGGACTGCGTCATCCCGATGTCGACGGCGGGCACTCCGCCGAGATGAGTTACCTCACCGGAGCCGCCCATCCCGGTCAGCCGAGTTTTCGCAATACCATTTCCGTCGATCAATACGCCGCCGAGCGCATCGGTCACCAGACCCGCGTCGCCTCCATCGCCCTGTCCGCCAATGGTGTCGGCCTTTCCTACAGCCGTTCCGGCGTCCGCATTCCGCCCGAGCAACGTCCGTCGAAACTCTTCGCCCGCCTGTTTCTCGAGGGCACCGAGGAGGAAAAAGCCGCCCAGATGCGCCGTATCCAGGACGGCCAGAGCATCATGGATCTCGTCCGCGAGCAGACTGCCCAAGTGACGAAATCGCTCGGTAGCGAGGACAACCAGACCCTCGATCAATACTTCACCAGCGTCCGCGAACTGGAGCAGCGGCTCGTCTCTGCCGAGGAATGGGCCAAACGACCCAAGCCCGTCGTCGATCGCGAACCCGTCACCGACATCGAGGACCGCGCTGATTTCACCGGTCGGATGCGGCTCATGTATGACCTCATCTTTCTCGCCATCCAGACCGACTCCACCCGCCTCATCACCTTCTGCGGCGCCGGTGGGAACGAAGTCGTCGACCTGCAGGGCGTCGATGATGGCTGGCACAATCTCAGTCACCACGGCAAAGACCCCGACAAGATCAGCAAGTTGGCCATCATCGAAAAAGAAGAGATGCGCCTGTTCGCCGAGTTCCTCGAGCAGCTCGATGCCGTGAAAGAAGGCGAGCACACCCTTCTCGATCAGACCGCCATCCTCATGGGGTCAAATCTCGGCAACGCCTCCGCCCACAACAACACCAACCTCCCCATCATCACTGCCGGCGGGCGCGGTTTCCGTCACGGTCAGCACCTCGCCTTCGAACCCGAAAAGGCCCCGCCTCTCGCCAATCTCTTCGTCTCCTACCTCCAGCACCTCGGTCTGGAAGTGGACGATTTTTCGACCGGGAAGGGAACGATGACCGGAGTGATGGGGTGACGTCTTCCCTCCGGTTAGCTCCCTTCTCACCCGGATCCGAAATGACGCTCTCCCGCCTCGGCCTAGTTGTCCTCTTCATCGGCTTTCTACCGGCCGTCGCCCGGTCCGAATCCACCCGGGCGCGGGATCTTCTCGGGGCGCTCGCCGATCCCGATGACCGGACTGCACTCATCGCCGCACATCGCGGCGGTTACGCCGACGATCGTGAAGACCAGGCACCGGAGAACTCTGTCGCCAACATCGCGGTCGCCATCGCCCGGGGGTTCGATTGCTACGAAACCGACATCCGCCGCACCGCCGACGGCGTCTTCGTGGTGGTTCATGACGACACCCTCGATCGCGAGACGGACGGCTCCGGCCCAGTCGAGGCACTCACCTACGCCCAGGTGAAGAAGCTTCGGAAACGCTATCGTGACGCGTCTCTCTCGCCCGAGCCGGTCGCCATTCTGGAAGCCCTCCTGACCGCCGGACGGCAGCGTCTCCTGTTTAAGCCCGACCTGAAACCGGGCGTCATCGATCACTTCGACGAACTCGCGAAGCTCATTGATCGCCTCGGCATGAACGATCAGGTTTTTCTGCGAACCTCATGGAAGGATGCGGAGGTCATTGCCGCTCACTTCGAGAAAGGCACGCCGAAGGTCGAGGTGATGTTCAAAGTCAAAACCGTCGCCCAAGTGAAAGCCGCCGCCGCGCAGTTCTCGCCCCGCACCATCCAGGTGGATGTCGAAAAAGGCGAAACGCTTTCCAACGAAAAACGCGAGGCCATTCGCGTGGCCCGTGAGCTCGGAATGGTGGTGGAAACCCACGCCTACAACGATCCCGACCAGTGGGCCGATCTCCTTCGCGCTGGCGTGCGAATGTTTCACACCGCCTCGCCCGATGCCACCCTCGCCTGGCTGAAGGAGCACCAGTGGCGTCAGGCTCTCGCCGGAACTGTCGCCCAATAGACGGACGTCATTGGTTTCTGGGCACCCTTTTCGACCAAACCCTGTTGGATCCTCGACCTAAGAGGGTTGAGTCCGCGACCCAACAGGGTTCAATCTGAGCGGCGAAGGCGTCAGTAAGGGAGGGCAGGCAACCGAATTGCAGATTTTTGCAGTGACCATCCGAA
>JAGROX010000424.1 GCA_020440025.1 Verrucomicrobiia bacterium | reverse complement strand
TGGCCACATACTCGGCAGTGGCCCGTCGACTGAATTTGTGAACGGCGTTGGCGACGACTTCCTTGCCGACCCCGCTTTCCCCGGTGATGAGCACCGGCGCATCCGCCCGGGCAACCCTGCCGATGAGTTTGAAGACATCCTGCATCGCCGGCGAGCGACCGATGATGAGATCACTATTGGGCTCGCGCGGAGATTTGTCATTGGCCGCCTCAGTGGCCAGTCGGGTCTGCTCCGCTGCCTGCAGGGCTTTTTCGACCGTGGGCCGGAGTTCGAAGGAGAGTGACTCCTTGCGCAGCACGTCGAAGGCCCCGATGCGCATCGCTTCGATCAGGGTGTTGGTCGATGAGATCGCCCCATTCAGCAACACCATGGCGTTGGGGAAATTCATCCGCACTTTCTTCAGGAGATCCACTCCCTCGAAAGGCGCCAAGTGGAGTTCCGAGATGAGTAGGTCGGCTTTCCGGTCGGTGAAAAGCTTCAGCGCCTCGTCTGATCGGGACGTGGTCAGGATCTCGATGCTCGGGGCACCGAGATGCTTCGACGCCCACGCCAGAAAATCGGCGTCGGGGTCGGCAATGACCACTATTTGTTTTTCAGCACTAGCCATGGGTTCCAAGAGGGAGAGACGTGCTCAATAAAGGCGGTATTGCGGGTTTGGGAACCGAAATTTACGGCAGCGATGCCGGGGTCACAGCGCCCCGAAACGCCGATGGCGCCGGGCGTAGTCGGCCACCGCCTCTTTCAAATCGTCATTTCCAAAATCGGGCCAGAGCTTGGGGGTGATATAGATCTCTGCGTAGCTGATCTGCCAGAGAAGGAAGTTCGAGATACGCATCTCGCCTGAGGTCCGGATTAGCAAATCGGGATCGGGATAGTAACGGGTATAGAGATGCTTGCCGAAAAGATCGGGATCGATCATCGCCTCGTCGATGTGCCCCTCGCGCACGGCACGGAGGACGCTTTTGATTCCGTCGATGATTTCCTCGCGGGATCCATAACTCAGTGCCAATACGAGAGTCAGGCCCGAGTTCTCGCTGGTTTCCTGGATCGATTTGTGGAGCTGCTTTTGGCAACGCTCGGGTAGCAGATCGATGCGTCCGATCGCCTGAAGTCGCACGTTCTGCTTCTTCATCTCCTTGGTTTTCTCCTTGAGAAACGCCTCCAGCAGCCGCATCAGCGCATCGACTTCGGTCTTGGGACGCTTCCAGTTTTCCGATGAAAAAGCGTAAAGCGTCAGATACTCCACGCCGATTTCGCCACAGGTTTCCACGCATTTGCGAACCGATTCCGCGCCTGCCCGATGACCATCGCGACGCGGGAGACCGCGTTCTTCCGCCCAGCGGCCGTTACCATCCATGATGATGGCAATGTGGCGGGGGACCGCGCCCGATGGGCTGGTGGGGAGATTTTCGGCCATGGTCTAGAAGAAAAGGCGGGCGAGATACCACCCAACAGGGTCAAGTCGCCGAGTCAACAGGGTATGATGTCGAAACGAGAAAAACGATCGCAGCGGGAGGGCCGGGGGCGAACTTGAGGCAGCCGGTCAGGCCACGATTTCTGAAAGCCGAATCGGCTCAGGCAGGCTCGGCGACCAGAGTCTGGTCACGCGAAGGGCCGACACCGATGAGGGTGATGGGCACGCCGAGAGTCTGGGACAGATGATCCAAGTAGGCTCGGGCGTTGGCGGGCAGGTCGTCGACGGATTTCACGCCATCGGTCGGAGTCTGCCAGCCGGGCATCATCTGGTAGATCGGCTTGATTCGATCGTAGTCACCAATGGCGGCAGGCGGCAGGTCGTGGCGCACGCCGTCGATCTCGTAGTGAGTGCAGACCGGGATCTCGGCGAGGGCGTCGAGTCCATCGAGATTGGTCACGGCAAGTTCGTCGATGCCATTCACCATCACGGCGTAGCGGAGCAACACGTGGTCCAGCCAACCGCAGCGACGTTCACGTCCGGTGGTGGCGCCAAATTCCCGGCCCATGCCGTGGAGGGTGTCTCCCCAGCTATCGTCTTCGGTGGGGAAAGGACCGGAACCCACGCGAGTGGTGTAGGCCTTGGCCACGCCGATGACTTTGTCGATCCTCTGCGGAGGCACCCCGGAACCGGTGCAGGCACCGCCGGAGGTGGTGTTGGAGGAAGTCACGAAGGGATAAGTGCCGAAGTCCACATCGAGGTAGGTGCCTTGGGCGCCCTCGAACAGGAGATTGTCTCCGGCGGCGATGGCGTCGTGGAGAAATTTCACCGTATTGCCCACAAAGGGACGCAGGCGCTCGGCGGCGGCGAGGCATTCTTTCCCGATGGCTTCGGCATCGAGAAGGGGTTCTCCGGCGGACTCGAGGATGAGATTGCAGTCGGCGATTTTGGCGGTGAGGCGCTCGATGAAATTGACGGTGTCGAACAAATCGTGAACCCGCAGGCCGGTGCGCTCGATTTTCTCGGCGTAGGTCGGACCGATCCCGCGCTTGGTGGTGCCGATCTTTTTCTGGCCGAGATTGCTCTCTTTGCGAGCGTCGAGTTCGCGGTGATAGGGGAGCACGAGGTGGGCCCGCTCGGAGATGCGCAGGTTCTCGGGATTCACGGCGATGCCTTTCTCTTCGAGGCCATCGATCTCCTTGAGCAGGGCGACGGGATCCATGACGACACCGTTGCCGATGACACAGCGCTTGCCGGGCCAGAGAATGCCGGAAGGAATGAGGTGGAGGATGTAGGTCTTGCCGTCGCTGATGACGGTGTGCCCGGCATTGTTGCCGCCCTGGGCACGAACGACGACGTCGGCGCTCTCGGTGAGCCAGTCGACGATTTTGCCTTTGCCTTCATCGCCCCATTGGGCGCCTGCTACCACGATGTTTGGCATGTCAGAGGAGAGTGTTGAGTTCGATAGAAACAGAGAGTGATTCGGGCCTGAGACCGGTGCAATCGATCAGCCCAATGAGGGGAAAAAGCGAGCGGGAATGGAGAGGGCTCGAAAAAAGGCGTAATTCTGGGAAGGCTTTTGGCCGGGGCAAGGAGTTACCTGCGCGGGAGTGTGGTCCCGGTTTTTGGTTCGGTGGAACAGGGTCTCGGGAGAGTAGACGCGATCCGGATGCGTCGTTCAATCCAAGCGGGAGCAACTCAGGCCTTCATCATCAACGCAAACCCGGCCACGGCCAAGGCGGCGAGCAGGCCCACGATCCCGAGGATCATGGCGATCTGGGAGACGGTGTTCTTTTTCTCCACTTTGGGCAGAGGCGACAGGTTGCGGAAATCGGCGGGTCTCACGGATTGTTGGGCGATGGCGGCATGAATGGAACTCTCGAATCCACTTCCGGTGCTGTCGCCAAAAGTGTCGTCGCCTGAGGCAACTTCTTCTTCGACCTCATCGGTTGCGTAATCGGCATCCACTTGGCCAAAAGTGATGCGGGAGCCGTGGTGCAAAGGGATCTCGGTCACCGGAGCGCCGTCGAGGAAGGTGCCATTGGTGGAATCGAGATCGACGAGATGGTATTGACCGCCCACCAGCCGAAGCTGGGCGTGGTGGCTGGAGATGGAATCGTGAACGACCACGATGTCATTGTCGTCGGCGCGACCGACATTGACTTCGGCTTGGTCTTCGAAACCGACCTTGAGCGGCTCCTGGTCCGGTAGGTAAATCGTGAGTTTCGGCATAGCGACCGGCAGATTAAGGCTTTTCAGCGGTTGGAATCAATCAGTTTAGCAAATTCCTCGAAAAAATACGCGGCATCGTGGGGGCCGGGAGCGGCTTCCGGATGGTATTGCACGGAAAAAACGGGGTAATCCCGATGTCGGAGACCTTCCACGGTGTCGTCGTTGAGATTGATGTGGGTGACTTCCACATTGTCCGGTAGGGAGTCGGAATCGACGGCAAAGCCGTGATTCTGCGAGGTGATCGCGATCCGACCGGTGCGCAAATCCTTGACCGGTTGATTGCCACCGCGATGACCGAACTTCAGTTTGAAGGTCTTGCCACCAAAGGCGTGGGCCAGAATCTGGTGACCGAGGCAGATGGCGAATACCGGCTTCTTGTCGACGATTTTGCGGATCTCCTCGTGGATGTAGTCGAGCGCTGCCGGATCTCCGGGGCCGTTTGACAGGAAAACACCGTCGGGATTCAGGGCGAGGACTTCCTCGGCCGAAGTGTTGGCATTGACGACATCGACGGTGAAGCCCTGCTGACGAAGACCTCGCAAAATGTTGCGTTTGATACCGAAATCGTAGGCCACGATGTGATATTTCGCCTCGGGCAGGGGACGGAAATACTCGCCATCGGCTCCCGCTTCCGAAGGCCGTTGCTCGGTGACGTTCAGGATGGTCCACTCCCGGCTTTCGGTGTCCTCGGGATCCCAGCGATAGCCTTCGGGGGTGGTGACTTCTTTCACAAAGTCAGAACCTTCCATGGGAGCGGTCTCTTTGGCCCGGGCGATCGCACCCTCGGCATCCAGCGTGCCATCGGTGCAGAGGCAGGCGCGCATGGCACCGGCGGTGCGGAGGCGCTTGGTCAGGGCACGGGTGTCGATTCCCTCGATTCCCGGCACGTCGTGGCGAGTCAGCCAGGCGTCCAGAGTCTCCTGCGAACGCCAACTGCTCGGCACCCGGCAGAGTTCCTCGATCACGAAACCGCGCACATGGACATCGTTGCTCTCATTGTCGAGCGGGTTGATCCCGTAGTTCCCGATGAGCGGGTAGGTCATGCTCACGATCTGGCCTCGGTAGGAGGGATCAGTCAGCACCTCCTGATAGCCGGTCATCGACGTGTTGAAACAGATTTCGCCCGCCTTGGTGGTGGCGGCGCCGAATGCGGTGCCTTCGAAAACGGTGCCGTCTTCCAGGGCCAGGATGGCGGGTCTCTTGGTCAAAACAAAAAGGGAGCGTTGAGAGTGAGTTCAGTTCCGATGGGTGCACGCTCCGAGCCGAGATGATTGGAACCTCTAGGCTGAAGCCTATCGATTGTGGCATCATCTGAAACGGTTGCAAGCGGCGAGGGGACCTTTGCGGAACGAGCGGGGTTTCGGACCCGATGAGCGCTGAATTCGTGCTTTCCGTCCTGCTGGAGAAAAAGACGAATGGGTGATCCTGCCATCGATCTGCCGAACCAACAGGGTCAGGTCCGCGATTCAACCCTGTTGAGTCCGGGACCAAAGAGGGTGGAATCCCGTCCCGAAATCGTCCGGACATGCCTTGCAACGGACCAGGAGGCGCCTGCAATTGACCGAGCGTGCCGTGCAATCGAGCGAGCGGATGGTGCAATTGACCGGGAGGAACGTGCAATCGACCGAGCAGACCGTG
>JAGROX010000090.1 GCA_020440025.1 Verrucomicrobiia bacterium | reverse complement strand
ATTTGCCCACCATCTTGGGACTGCCGGCGATGATGAGATGATTGTGCCCGCGCTGACTCATGAGGTCGTCGAGGATTTTGATCTTCTCCCGGATGAACTGATCCTCACGCTCGCGCTTGTGGTTCTGGTAATGTTCGCGGGTCCACTCACGGCCGAGACGCTCCCGTAGCTCCGGGCGCTCGGTGAGAATCTCTTCCGTGATTCCACCGAGGGTCGTCTCAAGGATACGTGCTTCGTTCTCCGTGGTGATCACGGTGACGAAACGATGGTAGACATCTTTCAGCTCAATCAGCGGATAGATCTCAGGGCGCATGTCGGCGCTCAGATGTGTCTTCAAAGGAGCCTCGAACTGCATGGGCAGAAAGACCGGCTCGTCTCCCCATCGGCTGTAGATGGCTACACCGTGGGAATGTGGATTCAGGGAAGTGGCGAGGTAGTTCTGTATCTCACCCAAGGCGTCATCGAAGTCCTGTCGATGCTTGGCGGGGAGAGCATGTCGCAGCAATCGGGCTCGTCCCTCCAGTTCGGCGAGAGACTCATGGCGAGGTTGCTCGAGGTTGACGAAGCAGCTGAGAAATGGCGTTTTGTTGGCCTTCAACTGAATGAGTTTCTTCAAAAGTGTGGAGAGAATCTGATTGTTCATGTTGAGATGCTAGCTAGGGGATTTTGGGGATTGGGATGAGGATGAAGACGTCAATTGAGCGAGAATGTGGCTGACTCTGCCGAGGGGGAAAGCGTTGCGGTAGGCTCAGTCGAAGATCGGGAGACAGCTCGAATCGGCAGGTCATCGATCCGGAGTTCGATTTCTGCCAGCCACTGCCACCAGATCGCAGAAGAGAGGGCCTGACAAAGTTCCGCCATGGTTTCCAGTCGGGAGGCGAGAGGCATCGCGTCGAATTCTGACTCCAGGCGTGTCACCACCTCACACAACCACTGCGCGGCTTCCTTCAATCGCTCGGCACCCTCGTGCCTGTTACCCGAGACCGGGCCTCCCTCCGCCGGGAGGTCGGCGTCCAAGGCTGAGAAGAGGAGGATCAGACCGATCTCAATTTCGTCAGCGAATTCGAAATGAAAGGGGGAATCAAAATCGCGAGTCGTGAAGAGATCCAATGCCGGACCGAGACTTTCATACAGGGAACGGAGTTGATCGAGCTTCCACTCGATGTCAGCCGAGTGCTGCGTCCCGACGAAGGATTGGGGAACTAATGGGAAGTTGGTTGCGCGATTCATATTACAGGAATTTGATTTCCTGTATTTGACGAACAACTCTTCGCTTTCTTCAATCGAATGACAAAAAAATGTCAGAATCGTATCCTCTGCCCGGGAACAATGGGGTTCTCGGCAGGATACGGGCTCTGGAAGCCCTCAATGCTGGCGTTCCAATCTCAGTCTGGGCGCGTCCCGACCAATTCCTTGAGTCTGTCTTTCAGCCCATCGATTCCCTGGCCGGTGTCGGCGGAGATGGCGATGATCTCCTGCTTGGGGAAGCGCTGTTGGAGATAGCTCAGGTTTTGTTCGGAGATCTCGAGGTCGAGTTTGTTGGCCACGATGAGCCAGGGGCGCTTGGCGAGTTCCTCGTCGTAGAGTTTGACCTCGGTTCGAAGATTCTGGAGGTCGGAGATGGCGTCACGTCCATCGATGGCCGCGGTATCGACCACGAAGAGCAGCAGCCGACAGCGGGTGATGTGCCGCAGGAACTCGTGCCCGAGCCCGACGTTGGCATGGGCGCCCTCGATGATGCCCGGAATGTCAGCGACGGTGGCGCGGACGAATCCGCCAAAATCGACCACGCCCACCATGGGCTTCAATGTCGTGAAAGGATAGGCGGCGACTTTGGGGGTCGCATTGGAAATGGCCCGGAGCAGGGTGCTCTTGCCGGCGTTGGGGAATCCCACCAAGCCGACATCGGCAATCTGGCGGAGCTCGATGAAGAACCATCCTTCTTCGCCGGGTTCCGAGGGACGGCTTTCGATGGGAGCCCGATTGGTGGGGGAAGCGAAATGCTGGTTCCCGAGACCACCGGCTCCGCCGCGACAGAGGACGAATTTTTCTCCCGCCTGAGTCAGGTCGGCGATCATCTCGGGAGCGATCTCTTCCATCTCATCCTCGTCGTCTTCATCATCCTCTTCGTCGAATTCATCGCCTTCGAAGATGTCGTCGGGATCGGTGTTTTGGATCTCTTCGAGAAAAGAGGCCTCTGACTCGGGATGACGTTCGCCGTCCTCGCCCTCAATGACGAATTCCGTCTCGGGGCCTTCACTTTCATCAAAGTGAGGCGTCTCGGGAGGAGGAATGCGATAGACTCGCGTACCCGGTGGTACTTTGAGAACGACTGGCTTGCCGCCTTTGCCGGTTTTCCTCTGTCCCATGCCGTTCTGACCGCGCGGAGCTTTGTATTGCTGACGATAAAACAAGGCACGCAGACTATCCGTGTGCGGATCCACCTCGAGGATGACGTCGCCACCACGTCCACCGTCGCCGCCATCAGGCCCGCCCTTGGGCACGTACTTCTCGCGCCGGAACGAGATGCAGGGTTCGCCGCCGTCACCGGCTTTGGCAAATATCTTGAGGTGGTCAACGAACATGGTGGGGACTGAGAAGGGGAGGGAAAGAAATGGCGAGCAACAAAAATGAGAAAAAAGGGAAGCCCCACCTTAGTCCATAACTCCCGACTGAAAACTCAATTAGCGGGTCATCCGCTGATAGAGATCCAGTGTCTCGCGGGCGATCCGTTCCCAAGAAAATTTTTCCACCACTCGCTGACGTCCAGCCTTGCCCATGCGGGCGCGGAGTTCAGGATCGGCCATCAGGCGATTGATCCCCGTCGCGAGATCTTGGGCAAAGGCCGAAGGATCGAGGGGTTCGAACGGGCTCTCGGTCTGCTGTTCCAGTGGAACGAGCAGGCCGGTCTCTTCGTGGAGGATGACCTCCTTCATGCCACCGACTGCTGAAGCCACCACGGGAATTTCGCAGGCCATGGCCTCGAGATTGATGATCCCAAATGGTTCATAGATGGAAGGACAGCAGAAAACGGCCGCGCCAGAATAGATATTCACCTTGGTTTCGGTATCGACCATCTGCTCGATCCAGACGACCGGGCCGCTGTGCGCATCACGGGCTCGATTGACGGCCTCGGTCATTTCTGCCGCGATCTCGGGCGTGTCCGGTGCTCCGGCGCACAGGACCACTTGAGTTCCCGGCGCGAGATGTTCGATGGCCTTCACGAGGTGGACGATGCCTTTCTGCCGGGTAATCCGTCCCACGAACAGAACATAGGGCTGCTCAGGATCGATCCCATAGCTGGCGATGCGACCGGGGTTGTGGCTTGGCTGATACTCCTCGAGATCGATTCCGTTGTGGATGATGTGGATTTTCTCTTCAGGCACGTCGAACAGGCGCAGGATATCCGCCTTGGTCTCCGTCGACACGGCGACCACCGCATCGGCCATTTCGATGGCGGTCTTTTCCAGCCACAAGGTAAAGTCATAGCCACCCCCGAGTTGCTCGCGTTTCCACGGGCGGAGAGGTTCCAGCGAATGCACCGTCAGCACCATGGGCAGCCCGTAGTTCAGTTTGGCGAGGATCCCTCCGAAGTGGGAATACCAAGTGTGCAGATGCACGATGTCGGCATCGACCGCTTTGGTGTTGAATTCCAGGCATCGCTGTAGTGCGCCAAACACCGAATGCAATCTCTCCGGGGCGGTGTAGCCGGAACGATCCCAACCCGCACCGTGAACTTGAGGTTTTCCGTCGGCGCCGTCCTCCCACTGTTCCCCAAAACATCGGACTTCGACTTCACAGAGTTTGGCCAATTCTCTGGCGAGATATTGCACATGAATCCCGGCCCCGCCGTAGACGTTTGGCGGATATTCATTGGAGAGGAGAAGAGTCTTCATATCAAAACAGTCAGGTGTAAGCAGGGAACGTTGCCGAGACGCATCAACGTCCAGGCGCTTCCATCAGTTGTCCCAAAAGCCATCGGGCAAGGTGCTCAGAACTCCACCGTTTCTTTCCATTTCGCCACGGAAATCTCACCCGAATGCCTTTCCCGAAGGGCTTCGGCCAGCGCATCGGAGCGTTTCGGTTCTCCATGAACCAGCCAGACTTTCTCCTTGGGGCCTCCGGTGCCGTCGAAGTAGTCGAGCAGTTCACTGTGATCGGCGTGCCCCGAGAAACTGTCGAGGATCTCAACTTTGGCGCGGAGTTTGAACGGCTCACCAAAGATGTTTACCTCTTCCCAGTGGTTGCGAATTTTCCAGCCGAGGGTGTTTTCTGCGCAATAGCCGACGAAGAGGATAGTGTTCTTCGGATCCTCAATGTTGTTGCGCAGGTGATGGAGGATTCGGCCCGCCTCACACATGCCAGATGCCGAAATGATGATACCGGGTTCGTCCGAGGCATTGAGTTCCTTTGATTCGGAAACACTACGGATGAGTCTCAGCCCCTCGAAGCCGAAAGGGTTCCGTTTCTCGAAGAGGAAGTGATAGACCTCCTCGTTGAAGCATTCGGGATGAATCCGGAAGATCTCCGTGGCGCTGACCGCCAGCGGGCTGTCTACCCAGATCGGGACATCGGGAATGCGTCCCCCCTCACTCAATTCGTGAAGCACATAGATGAGCTGTTGGGTTCGCTCCACCGCAAAGGCGGGGATGATGATCTTGCCGCCGCGTTCCAAGGTTTCGTTGATGACCTGCTCAATGTGTTCATTGGCCTGCGTCGGCAGTTCATGCTCGCGACCACCGTAGGTACTCTCCATCAGCATGAAATCCACGCCGTCAGCGAGGACCGGATCACGGAGCAGTTCGTTCTGACCGCGTCCGACATCGCCGGAAAAGAGCAGCCTCCGAGTGCGTCCGTTCTCTGTCACATCCAGCACCACTTGGGCCGAGCCAAGGATGTGTCCGGCATCAATGAATGACAGAGTCACGCCGTCGGCGATGGGAATGGGGCGTTCGTAGCCGATATTCACAAACTGACGCAGGCACTGTTCCGCGTCCATTTCGTTGTAGAGGGGACTCACCAGCGGCTCGCCGTTTTTTTTGCGGCGCTTGTTGATCCACTTGACGTCGTAGGTCTGGATCCTGGCCGAGTCGGCCAGCATGATGGAGCAGAGATCGCGAGTGGCGAAGGTGGCGTAGATGTTTCCCCGAAAACCCTTCTTACAAAGATTGGGCAGATTGCCGCTATGATCGATGTGGGCGTGAGAAAGGACTACCGCATCCAGGGTGGCGGGATCGAAGACGAAATTCTGATTCCGCTCCCAAGTATCGACCCGGTGCCCTTGGTAGAGACCGCAATCGAGCAGAATTCGACTGCCATTGACTTCCAGAAGGTGTTGAGATCCGGTGGTGGTTCCGGCGGCGCCGCAGAATTTCAATTTCATTCACTAGGTGCATAGTGCGGGACGGGGCTGATGACAAGCGCAAGGTGGTAATCGGGGGGACAGGCTTCCGGTAGTCTTCGTCGTTGCGGTTCGGGTTGGGCTGGTGTTCAAGTCAAGTGGACGGTGATGAACGAAGATATTCCCAAATCAAGTGGCATTGGCTCCTGGTTGCGACCGATGGCGGGCCGCGATCCGCGGCAGGAACACCGGGCGGCGACGCCTCTGGAATTGCTCTACGATCTGTGTTTTGTGGTCGCGATTGCCCAGGCGGCACACAGACTTCATCATGCGATCCTTCACGGAGAGGGCTTGGAAAGCGTCCTCTCCTTTGGCATGGTCTTTTTCGCCATCTGGTGGACGTGGATGGGGTTCACCTGGTTTGCCTCGGCTTTTGACAACGACGACCCACTTTATCGGCTCAAGGTGCTGCTTCAGATGGGCGGCCTACTCGTGATTGCCGCGGGGATTCCCAGAGCTTTCGCCGAGCATGATTTTCGGTTCGTCACCTTTGGCTATGTCATCATGAGAGTCGGCTTGGTGGCTCAGTGGTTGCGGGCAGCCCATGATGCTCCCGAGTTTCGCCACGTGGCGATGCGCTACGTCTTTGGCATCGTGATATGCCAGATCGGCTGGTGCCTGTTGCTGCTCTCTCCCGGTTCGATCTGGTTGCTGCTGTTCCTATTACTGGTGATCTGTGAACTCGCTGTGCCTGCCTGGGCCGAGAAAGCTCAGAAGACTCCGTGGCATCCCGAGCACATCGCTGAGCGCTATGGCTTGCTCACCATCATCGTGATCGGTGAATCGGTGCTGGCTGCCACCATAGCGGTTCAGAAAGTCATCGATGCCGGTGGTTTCGATATTCCTTTGTTGGTTACCGTGATTTCCGCGCCGGTGATATTGTTTGCCATGTGGTGGATTTACTTCCTTTTCCACGCTCCGGCAGGGGAGGAATCGAGTCGCAAAGTTTTCCTCTGGGCCTATGCCCATTTCTTCATTTTCGCCAGTGCCGCCGCAGTCGGTGCCGGACTGGCCGTCGAAGTCGACTTCGCAGCCCACGAAGCCCACCTCTCTTCGGTCACCGCCGGTCTGGCCTTGGCGGTGCCGGTGGCTGTATTCCTCAGCTTTCAGCCACTCCACTCGGTCGAATGCCGAGGTCATCGCAAATCGGGATTGCTGGTATCGGCGGTCCTTTGCCTGGTAACCGCCTGGTTACCGTTTACTCCGCTATTTTTGGCACTGATTCTGGTATTGCTTACGGTTTTTTCTATCAGGAAACAGTCTGAATGAGCCGCTATAGGCGCTGCCTAGATGCTTCAAGCAAAGAAATCACCAGCCTTGGCCTTGGAGCCGGTGCCTGAACCGGCGGTGCCGGTGACGTTTGCACCCGCTGCGGTGATGTCTCGGTGCATGTAGACGCCGTAATTGAATTTGGAGCCGCCACCACCGGTTCCGGTGATGTCGATGGCACCCGCCGAGATCAGCGAAACGCTGGAAAAGAGGGAAACCCCGATATTCTTGACCCCTCCGGTATTGGATCGCGCGGTGCCGGTGAGGGGCAGGTCCCCGGAGGCGGTCGTCAGACTGCTCTTGGTGATCCCAATCCCGTTGCTGCGTCCGCTGCCTCTTCCGCCGGTGCCAATGATGGACATGGTCGCGGCACTGAGGGCAGATTCTTTGGCGATGTAGACGCCGATATTGCTCTTGCCGGTGGCGGTCGTGGTGATCGAGAGGTCTCCGGTGCTGGTGATGGCGGTGCTGGAGAGGCTGACCCCGTGATTGGAGCCTGCGCCTCGGCCACCGGAGCCGTTGAGTGTCATTCCGCCAGCGCCGTCGATGGTGAGGGCGTATTGCTCCAGAAATAAATGACACCGGGTTACAATTTCTAAAGGGGGCCGTTGCGCCAAATAGGATGACACCGGGATGTGCTTGGTTTGGAGTTGGTTTCATGGTGTCGTTGGGGCCGATCAGGAGGCAGGTGGGGCGCTTGCAGAGCTTCTTCCCAGTCCATTTCGACATCGGGTTGGAGGACGGACCAGAAGGTCTGCTTCAGCGCCGTCTCGACCTGCTCTTGC
>JAGROX010000008.1 GCA_020440025.1 Verrucomicrobiia bacterium | reverse complement strand
GATCCTGCGCGCACCCTGATCCAGACCGGGCATCAGTTGGCCGGTCGCCCCAGCATGGGCACCTGGGTGAGCTATGGACTGGGCAGCGAGTGCCGGGATTTGCCCGCGTTCATGGTGCTGAATTCCTACGGAAGCTGCAAACGCACGCCACAACCGGTGTCGGCGCGACTCTGGGGCAGCGGCTTTTTGCCCTCGCAATATCAGGGGGTGAAACTTCAATCGGTGGGCGATCCGGTGCTCTATGTTTCGAATCCTGCCGGAGTGGATCGCGCCACTCAACGACGTTCGCTGGATTCCCTGGCCGCGATGAATGCCCTGAAATCGGCAGAGGCGGGCGATCCGGAGATCAACGCCCGGATCGAGCAATACGAGATGGCGTTTCGGATGCAGGCCTCGGTGCCGGAGTTGGTCGACATCGATCACGAACCTGACGAGACCTATGCCCTATACGGTGAAGACGCGCGTCAGCGTGGGACCTATGCGGCGAACTGCCTGCTTGCCCGGCGGATGGCGGAACGCGGGGTTCGGTTCGTGCAGCTCTATCACGTGGGCTGGGACCATCACCAAAACGTGCCCCGCGATCTGCCGCTGCAATGCGGCGACATCGATCGCGCCAGTGCGGGCTTGGTGATGGATCTGAAGCGGCGCGGTTTGTTGGATGATACCCTGGTGATCTTTGGCGGTGAGTTTGGTCGAACCGTGTTTTCCCAAGGTGATCCCAAGCCAGACGCCTACGGACGTGATCATCACGGCAGGTGCTTCACCATGTGGATGGCGGGCGGTGGCGTGAAACCCGGATTCAGCTACGGAGAGACCGATGACTTTGGTTACAACGTGGCCGAAAACCCGGTCCATGTTCATGATCTCCAAGCAACGATCCTGCATCAGCTCGGGATTGATCACACCCAATTGACCTACAAGTTCCAAGGCCGCGACTATCGACTGACGGACATCCACGGCGAAGTGGTCCGGGATATTCTGGCGTGAGGGTTCTTTCCGCTCAGTGTCCAACTCAAGACGTTGAGGGGTGTTCTATTCCCGGCGTGGAAAGTCTGCATTTTCCGGCTAGACTGATCGCTCCAAATCTCCCTCATGAATCCCACCGACGGCACAGCCCCCCTGCCAGACATCCGAGACATTGCCGGACCAGAAACCCTCCCGAGTCTCTGGGAAGTGTTGGCATTGATCGGTGGTATCTCCCTCGGGTTGGTCTTGTTGGGCGGGTTGATCTTTTTTCTCTATCGAACGCTGACGAAAAAGCACCAGATGGTGGCGTCTCCTCTGACGATCGCGAAGCGACGGTTGGATGCCTTGGAAGGTCAGGCCCTTACCCTGACGCCAAATGCCTTCAGCCTGGCGGTCTCAGAAACGCTGAAAGACTATGTCGCCGCCCGTTTTGGTGACTCGGTTCGCTACGAAACCACCGAGGAGTTTCTCTATCGACTGTCCCAAGCCAAAGCCAACGCGCTGCCGAATAGCGTTCGCGAGAAAGTGGCGACCTTTCTTTCCGTCTCCGACGAGATCAAATATGGGAAAACCGCAGACGCGGAAACCCGAAAGCTGCCGCTTCTGGAATTGGCCCGCGATGTTCTCACGGTGGAGCCGGAGCCAGCCCCTGCTCGCAGTGGACCGCCGCCGCTCCCGAAAACCGCCGGAGGCAGCAAAAAGCGTCGCCCCATCGTCTCATAGTTTTCTTTTGCAGTGACTCACGCCATTCTCGCCAATACGATTGATGAAGGGTTTCGCCTCGCGAATCCCTGGGCGCTGTTGTTGCTGCTGCTCATTCCCCTGCTCGCCGTGCTCAAGGGGCGCCGAGGACAACAGGGTGCCGTGGTGTTTTCTTCCCTGCACATTCTTCACCGAATGGGAACGAAAGCAAAATCGAGGGCAGGCGGCATTCGGATGGCTTTGGTTTTCCTGACCATCACCGCGCTCACCATGGCCTTGGCTCGACCACAGAATGTGCGCACTTCGGAGACAATTTCGGAAAGCGGCATCGAGATGATTCTGGCCATCGACGTGTCGCGATCAATGCAGGTGGACCAGGACAATTTCACCATCGGGGGGCGCCAGGTGAATCGTCTCCAGGCGGCGAAAAAGGTGACCCGGGATTTCATCAGCGGACGCACTACCGACCGCATCGGTCTGGTGGCTTTCGCAGGTCGGCCTTATCTCGCGAGTCCGATCACGCTGGATCACGAATGGCTCGAGGACAGCATGCAACGCATTCAGATCGGCATGGTGGAAGACGGAACCGCCATCGGTTCGGCCATCGCTGCGGCGGCCAAACGGCTCGACACCCGACCGGCCAAGAGCAAGGTGATCGTGTTGCTAACCGATGGCGTGAACAACGCCGGGCAACTCAGCCCCATCATTGCCGCCAAAATGGCCAAAACTCTTGGAGTCAGGATCTACACCATCGCGGTCGGCAGCTACGGCGATTTTGTCATTCAAACGCCTCGAGGTCCGCAGCGGCTGGTTCAGGAGTTTGACGAAGAGACGCTCAAAGAAATCGCCCGCATCGGCGATGGCGAATATTTTCGCGCCCAAGACACCGGCGGACTCGAGAAGATTTTTAGTCTGATCGACGACTTGGAAAAAACCGAAGTGAAGCGCAATATCACCGTTCATGCCAAGGAACGGTTCCCCATTCCAGCCTCCGTGGCGCTGGTTTTGGGGTTGCTAACGCTCATTGGGAACGAGACATTCTGGCGCAGATATCCGTGATGTTTCCGACCTTCGCCAATCCCCAATGGCTCTGGTGCCTCTTTCTTTTGCCGCCTCTCATCGGGCTGCGGGTGTGGTCGCATTGGGTCGCCAATCGAGGGGTCAAAGGACTGGTCTCTCCTCGACTCACTGGCGATCTGATTCTCGGCGGACGTCAGTGGTCGCGCTGGATTGTCTTTTCCCTCCAGTGGTTGGCGCTGGCCTGTTTGCTCCTGGCATTGGCTCGCCCTCAGTTTGGCTACGAGATCTCTGAGACGGAAAGCGAAAGTCGCAATGTCATCATCGCGATCGACACCTCGCGCAGCATGTTGGCCAATGATCTGACCCCGGATCGCCTGACCCGCGCCAAACTCGCCGCACAGGACATCATCCAAGCGCTGCCCGAGGATCGCATCGGCCTGATCGCCTTTGCCGGAAAGGCCTTCCTGCAGGCACCACTGACACTCGACCACGATGCGGTGATCGAATCCATCCAGCAGTTCGACAGCGAACTCATCCCGCGCGGCGGCAGCAATCTGACCGAGGCCGCGGTGCTGGCCGTCGAGACATTCAAGAAAGCGGGAAGTGAAGAAAGTGCGCTCGTCATTTTCAGCGATGGAGAAGCACTGGAAGGTCGCGAGGAACTCGATGGCATCGTGGAGGACGCCAAAAGCGTGGGTCTGATGGTCGTCTCCATCGGGGTCGGAACCTCCAATGGCTCCATCATTCCAGAACCCGATGACCAGGGAAAACCTCAACCGGGAGTCTTCGTCACGGATGACAGTGGTCAGGTGGTGCGTTCCCGCCTCGATCCTGCCGCACTCCAAGAACTGAGCCGAACGATCGGCGGCGGCGTCTATCTGGATCTTGGAGCCACTCAATCGGTTTCCGAATCAGTTCCTGAGGCACTGAATCAAATCGAGGCGACCCGTGGCGTCAGCGAGGCCCGTCGTCGACCGATCGAACGTTTCATTTGGCCACTTTCCGCTGCTCTCATCCTGATTGTCGCGGCTTGGTTCCTGCCGGGCACGACGCGACTCCTCAAGCGCCTCCTGGCTAGAGAAAAGACAGAAGCCGAAATCGCGGCACCTTATGCTTCCGCCGTGAAACGCAAGACACCGAACAAGAGTGGCAGGAAAAAGGCACCACCGGCTGCGGTTGGCTTGCTCATCGCCGGATGGCTGCTGATTCACGGAGGCGCTCCCAGTGCCCAAGCTGGCATCGGCGAAGTGGAATCTCCGGCTTTCGATGCCTATCGGAATCGTGATTTTAAGAAGGCGATCGAGAGCTACCGACAAGAGATCGAAGCGGCTGAACCTGGCAGAGATCGAGCATGGTTGAATCTCGGGCTCGGCTCGGCAGCCTTCAAATCGGGCGACTTGGCTCTGGCGAAGGAAGCCTTTGGCCGCACGCTGGCAGAAGGTGACAAGAGCATTTCCACGCGCGCCCACTACAATCTGGCGAACACCCTTTTCCGGACCGGTGAGGAGACGCTGAATGCCAATCCCCATCCCAAGGTTCCCACGATTCCGAAAGATGAGGCGACCAAGGAAGCCATTTCCCGCCAATGGGAAGCTGCCCGGGAACACTACGAGGCCGCCCTCGCCATCGATCCCGCCAATCGGGATGCACGTCACAATCTCGAGGTCGTGGATCAGCGGATGCAGTTGCTGAACGCCGCCCCACCAGAAGAGGAGAAAAAGGAGGACGAGGAAAAGGACGACCAAGAGAAAGAGGATCAGAAGCAGCCCGACAGTCAGAATCAGGAGCAACAGAATTCACCTCAGGATTCTCAATCGGACCCGAATCCGGGCGATCAGCCGCCACCTCAGGATCCTCAGGATCAAAAACCGGACGAACCCAAGGATCCTTCTGAAGAACAGGGCAAGCCGGATCAGCCCAATGATCCGTCGAAACAACCCGGACAACCCGACCAGCCGAAGGAGCAGCAACCTCAGCAGCCACCGCCACCTCCCGAACCCACTCCCGAGGGAGAGTTGAAAGGCAAGCCCGAACAACCGAAAGAACAGGAGGCCCAGCCGATGACTCCACAGGAGGCTCAAACCAATCCAGAGACGGGTTTCTCACCCGAGGAAGCCCGGCAGATGTTGCGCGCCCTTGCCGATGAGGATGCTGATGTGCGACCTCCCATCCAGATGCCGATGCAGGCGGAAAAATACAAGAATTGGTAATCGCCGTCCCTTTCTCTCCCAGTCCGATGATATTTCGCCCCACGCTATCGCCCCACCTCACCGCCGCATGGCTCGGCGCGCTGTGTTTCTTCCTGTCTCCACTTCATCATGCGGCACAGGCACAAACCCAAAGCGGTGTCCAGGCCCAGCTCATGAGCGAACGCATGGCAAAGGGGGAGCAAACCGCCTTAGTGATTCGAGTCATCAATGGAAAACCTGAGACTCTGCCAGATACGATCCCGGTGGACGGTCTTGAAATCAGCCGCTCTGAGCGCGTGGAACAGAAGCACAGTTTCGGTACTGGCGGCAGCCACAGCGAATATCACTTCTACTACTTCGTCACCGGCAACCAAGCGGGCGATTTTACGATTCCCTCTGTTTCAGTCCGGATCGATGGAAAAGACTACGCTACCGAAGCTCTCGTCCTGACGGTCTTCGAGCGAGACCCGGGCGACCCTGCTCTCGACGCATCCCGTCCCTATTTTGCCAGTCTCGGGACGCCCTCACCAACCCTTTACGCGGGTCAAAAGGCGCCCTTCGACCTCTCTATTTTCGTCCGAGGGGCGCGTAGCATCAATGACATGGGGCCACCGATGCTCCGTCACGAATCCATCGTGATCGACTTTGACCGCACCTATCGACTGGACGGCATCGAGCTCGATGGCATCACTTTCTCCACCGCCAAGAGGCCGGGCTCGTTTTTCGGCCTCACCCCCGGCACCTACACCCTCGGCCCTGCGGAAGTCCAAGTGGCTATGATCGATGACTCGTCCCCTTTCGGTCGTATGCCCGGCTTTTTCCAAAGCTTTGTGGCCAAAACACTGCGAAGTAATCCCCTCGAAGTCACCATCAAACCCCTCCCCGAAGTCGGCCGTCCCCCCGGTTTTCGCGGGGCCATCGGCAAGTTTGCCATCGCCGTCAAAGCATCGACGAGTTCTATCAACGTAGGCGATCCGATCTCTCTCGACTTTGAAGTCACCGGTCCCGGCAACTACGAAACCCTGCCAGCCCCCACCTTCCTGGCGACAGATCCCTCGGCCTGGCGCACCTACGATGCCCGAAAAATTGTCGACCCAGCTGAGGTCTCCGATGGCATTAGTTCCGGCAAAGCGACTTTCACTCAGATCGTGATGCCGCAGGCGGAAGTCACCGAGATTCCCGCTTTCGAGTTGGCCTTTTTCAATCCCGAAACTGGTGCCTACGAAACTCAGCGGACCCAGCCCATCCCGATCACCGTCGCTCCCGACACTCGAGTAGCTTCCGGAGCAGCGGCCGGGATTGCCATTCCCGGAACGGGAGCCGAAGCACCCACCCCCGGAAGCTATCAGGCGGAATCTACCCCGACACCTCAGGCGGTGTTCAACGACATCGTTCACATCCGCACCACCGACCCGACCTGGCGCGCCATGCCCGCGACCATCACCAGCCGTCCGCTTTTCTGGGCGGGGCAGATTCTGCCATCGCTCGCTTTCTTCACCATCCTAGGAATCGGGGTGGCACGACGAATCCGGCTAAAGAAAAGCGAACAAAGTTCGGTCAAAGCGATTTCTTTCAAGACCGCTATGGCCGCCGTGAGCGCCGCGACCAATCGTGGTGATTTTTATCGAGCCATCCTCACAGCGCTCGACAGCTGGCAACGCGAAGTGGGTGCGTCCGGTCAGGAAAACCTACCCGACGATCTGAAAGCAGCACTCGAAGCTCTCCGATCCCGCAGCCAGCGAATTCTATACGGTGCCACCGATGACGACCAGGCTCGACCACCGGAAGCGCAGGAGAGCGAAGAGTCCGGCAATATTCTGGCCGTGATCAAGACCTACGTCAATTGACTCCCCTTCGCCTGATCCGCCCGCCGCATCTCCGCCTCATTCGCTTCCTGTTTTTATCCCGATGATTTTCTCGTCTCGCACTCTCAGTTTCTTGATCGCGTCGTCCTGTTGGATGCTGTCCACCTCACCGGGTTCTGCCGCCACCGACCCTGACGTGACTTTCACCGGAGGCAATCGCGCATACGAGGACGGTCGCTTTGAGGATGCCAATCAGGTCTATCGCTCGCTGATCAGTGAGGGAGACGTTTCCGAAGAATTGTTTCTCAACTTGGGAAATGTCTCCTATCGGCTGAATCAGCCAGGAGAAGCGGCGCTCTGGTATCGCCGGGCCATCGTTCTCAATCCCAGATTCGCCGAGGCGCGCCAAAACCTGCGCGTCATCAAGGGAAAGACCGGCTATCACGAGTTCGAGTTGAAAGGTGTGGATGCTTGGCTGGCTCGCCTCAGCCCCGGTGAGCTGATCGCCATTCTCTCTGCCAGCCTCTGGATCGCCCTGCTCATTATCGCGGCATCATTGGTCTTTCGGCGCCTCCGCGACTGGCGCCCCCTGCTCTACATCACTGGAGGACTCTCGCTCGCGGTCGCCATCGCTTCGGCCTGGGGTCTGAATCGCCAACGCACCCAATTGGATGCCGAGGATCTCGCGATCGTGACGGCAAATGACGCCGCAGCCCTGACAGGCCCCGAACCCGATGCCGAAAAGGTCGTCGATCTACCACCGGGGTCCGAACTCCAGATCCTTCAACCCAGCGGGCCCTGGACCTACGTCGCCATTCCTCCGGAACTCCGTGGTTGGGTGCGCAGCGAGAGCATCGCCCCCGTCATCTGGTATGGCCCTCATGCCGTGCCCAGAGCTGATCCAGGATTGGTAAAAACCGACCAGTGATTTTCAACGGGTTGATGCTTTTCCTCCCCACGGCTCCCCTCCCACTCTCATGAGCCGCAAATCGACCACGGGAATTTTTTGTCTGGAAGGAGATTGGGAAATCGATCTTCGATCCAACATCACTGTCCTCCCTTACCTCGAGTTGCTGGCACGATCCAATCACCCCTCGATTCCCTACATCCGGCGCGACATCGCCACCATTCCCGAGTTCGAATACTACCTCGGAAAATGGATTCAAAAGCGATATCAGGATTACCCCATCCTCTACCTGGGCTTTCACGGGAGCCCCGGACATTTGTTTGTGGGCAATCGAAAGTCAAAGATCGATCTCGACTGGCTGGAGGAGCGCTTACTCGGCCGATGCAAAGGACGCATCATCCATTTCGGTTCCTGCGGCACGCTCGCCGCCCACGGCCATCGGCTGAACCGATTCCTCTCCCGAACCGGGGCACTCGCCGTATGTGGTTACAAGATCGAAGTCGACTGGATGCTCGCCGCCGCTTTCGAGATCATTCTCCTCAGCGGTTTTCAGAAATACACTCTCACCCGCTCCGGAATGAAAGCCGTTCATCGCTGCGTGAAACGTGAGGCAGGCGGCTTGGTGAAAGACCTCTCATTTCGCATGGTCTTGGCCCCTCCACGCTAATTACTCCAAAAAACGCAAAACGCCGCGACCGCCATCTCAGGCAGCCGCGGCGTTGCGGAATGTTTGAACTGAAGAGATCTCTGCGATCAGCCTCGGTCTTCGTCGCTCCCGGCAAGCTCCTTGGAAGCGTCTTCACCGAGTTCAGCCATGGCGGCCCGACGGCTCATCTTGACGCGGCCACGCTCATCGACACCGATGCACTTGGCTTTGACGATGTCGCCGACCTTGACCACGTCCTCGACCTGTCCAACCCGGAAGTCAGCCAGTTCAGAGATATGAATCATGCCATCCTTGCCGGGCAGCACTTCGATGAAGGCACCGAAGTTGGTCGTCGAAACGATCTTTCCTTCGTAGATCTTGCCCACTTCGATTTCGGCGAAGATGCGACCAATCATGGCCACGGCACGCTCCAGACCTTCGGTCTTGGCGGCGTAGATGTTCACGGTGCCATCGTCGTTGATGCTGATCTCGGCACCGGTTTCGGCCTGGATGCCCTTGATGACCTTGCCACCTGGTCCGATCAGTTCGCCGATGCGGTTCGGGTCGATCTTGATGGTTTCGATCCGCGGCGCGTGAGCGCTGATGGCGGAAGGGACGCTGATGACGCTGTTCATGGTGTCGAGCACCTGGACGCGAGTCCTCGCGGCATCATCGATCCCTTCAAACAGAATGCTCAGCGGAATGCCGGGAAGCTTGAGGTCGAGCTGGTAGCCGGTCACCCCTTCGCTGGTGCCACAGAGTTTGAAGTCCATGTCGCC
>JAGROX010000089.1:4644-14997 GCA_020440025.1 Verrucomicrobiia bacterium | reverse complement strand
AGACTTCTGCGTATTGGCGGCGAAAGCGGGCGCCGATGTCAGACGGGCTCTCGATTTCCACCGTCATGGTGGCGTCCTGCCCCATCAAGCGGACTTCGGCGAGGCGACGACGGATGATGATTTTCGCGTGATCACTCAGATCCTGGCGCAGTTGATCGCGGGCTTCGCAGGCGAGGGCATTGAGCGTTTCCTCCAAGGTATTCTCGATGGCGTGGAGCGGCGCGAGCACCTGTCGCTCGGCGAAGCGTTCGACCACGGCGTGATGAATGCCATAGGCGCTGAGCAGCCCGGCCTCGCGGGGAACGATGACGGAGCGGATGCCGAGTTTTTCCGCAATGTCGCAGGCATGCAGGGGCCCGGCTCCGCCAAAGGCGACGAGGGCGTAGTCGGCGGGATCGGCACCTTCGCGAATGGAAATGGTGCGAATGGCATCGGCCATCTGCTCGGTGGAGATGGCCAGCACCCCCTCTAGCAGGGCCGATTCGCTGGTGCCGGGAACCTGTGCGGCGAGATCGGTGAGGGCGCGACGGGCGGCGTCGAGGTTTTCCGCCCCGATGGGAATGCCGAAGTTGTCGGGATCGATGCGCCCGAGCAGGAGATTCACATCGGTCATGGTCAGCGGTCCGCCGCGCCCGTAGCACGCGGGGCCGGGATCGGAACCGGCCGATTCGGGACCGACGCGCAGTCCGGCTTCGGTCCACTGACAGAGAGAGCCTCCGCCGGAGGCGACGGTCTCGATGCTGAGCGCGGGGGCCAGCAGGCGGGCATCGCCGACCTTTTGCTCAAAACGATAGTGGAAATCGCCATCGACTCGCGCCACGTCGGTGCTGGTGCCGCCCATGTCGAAAGTGAGGATGCGATCAAATCCCAGCTCCCGTGCCGCGGCCGCCGCTCCGACCACGCCACCGGCAGGACCGGAGAGGAGCGAGTCTTTGGGGCGAAAGGTTTGCGCGGGTTCGAGACCACCCGCCGAGGTCATGATGAGCAGGGGGCGGGTTTCTCCGAGGGCCGAGCGGATCTTTTGCGTAAACTGCTGCATCACCGGCGTGAGGGTGGCGTCGACCACGGCGGTTTCGGCTCGGGGCAGGATCTTGATGAGGGGGGCAAGTTCCGCGCTGAGGGAGACGTGATCAAATCCGAGCGCGAGCAGCCGGGCGCGAAGTTCCTCCTCATGGGCCGGGTTACGATAGCTGTGCATCAGAGCCACCGCGGCGACGGAAATGCCATCGGCCAAGGCGCGTCGAGCGGCGTCTTCAAAGGTGGTCGCGAGAGGAGTCAGGAGATTGCCCTCGGCATCGAGACGTTCGTCGATCTCGATGACTCGCTCAAACAGTGGCGGCGGCTGATGATGGGCGAGGGCGAAGAGATCGGGCCGGCGTTGATCGCGGATCGTGAGGAGATCGCCAAAGCCTCGCGTGATGAACAGGGCGGTGGGCGCCCCTTTTCGCTCCAGCAGGGCATTGGTGCCGCGGGTGGTTCCGAGTCGGAAGGTGAGGGGCGGAAACGCCTCAGCCAGACCCGTGCCGGTGAGGAGGCGAGCACCCACGACGGGGGCTTCCTCGGAAGCATGAAGCTCGATCACTTCGCCCAGGGCGGAGGGATCCCGCAGGTGCAGGATTTTCGTGGCGTTTTCCCAAGCCATGACGGGATTCCGTTTCCCGGCGATTTCGGCGTCAAAGCCGACGAAGAAACCCTCCGGCGTCTGCCAGCCATGAGGAATCGCGAGTCGAAAGGTGCGGTCATCGATCGCTTCCTGCACCGAGATCCGCAGTCGCCCCGAGGACAGGACTTTCACCAGCTGCGCCTCGTGGTCCGTGCTGCCTGGCGGAATGCCATAGCAATCGGTAAAGGTGCCGCCGGTATCGACGCTGATCTGCCAAGGCGTCGCCATCACCTCCCATAGAGTCCTGATTTCTGGCAGTAGGCAGCGATCGATATCGGCAACCAATCTGGATCACCCTTGCCTGCCCGGATGGCGGTCGCCGAAGCGGGATGATCAAATTCCAGAAAGGTCGCCCGCCAATCTGGTCTCGGCTGGACTTCTGAGCCGCGTCGGGTCACGACGATGAAGTTCAACCAATCGCGCAGTTTCTCCGGCTCCGCCCAGTGGTCGAGTTGTTCCCATTGGTCACCGCCGACGATCCAGCGCAACTGAGTGTCCTCTGGCAGTGTCTTTCGAAAATGCTCGGCCGTCTGCCACGAATAAGAGGGAGGCTCGCGATCGATCTCAAATCGGGAAACCGACGCCCAATCGTCCCAGCCACGTTCCGCGATCGCGAGCTGGAGCATTTCACACCGCTGTTCTGAGTCGGCGACGGTGTCGTGGTCTTTAAAAGGAGATCGTGCGCAGGGCACGAAGATCACGCGAGCGAGGGCACACTGTTCCCGAGCGAACGACACCAGTTCGAGATGTCCCTGATGCACAGGATCGAAGGTCCCTCCGAAGAGAGCGATCGATTCGGCAGGCATAGACGACATGGGAACTCGGTTCGACTAGAAACGGGGTCCCGGTTCCTTAAAAGTGGCGATCAGGGCCCGGGCGGCGGCAAAGGCTGCCAGGCCCAGGGACAGGAGTCCAAAGGAGTGGGAGTCTCCATGCATCGGGTTCTGAAGACTACCAAATGCCAGGCTGACCATGGCGGTGGTGATGACGACATGAAAAGGCCAGCGTGAGCGGCCCCAGCGTTTCGTGAAGCTGAGGACGATGCCCAAGGCACCCAACGAGAGCAGCAGAATCCAGACGAAAACTCCGAAAGGAGACGCGACGGGCAGGATGGAGGAAAGGACGACGCTCATGAGGGCAGGGAGGCGGTGGGGATTCTGATTGCCGAACGCCCTTGATGTCAATCAATACACATCGCGCCGATAGCGTTTGTCCTTACGCATTTGCTCCACATAGGCGGCGGCCTCTTCGGTGGATTTTTCTCCGTATTTGGCAATGAGATCGTGAAGCGCCTTGTCGACATCGGGTGCCATGCGCTCGGCATCACCGCAGACATAGACGATGGCGCCCTCTTCGAGCCATTCCCAGAGATCGGCGCCATTTTCGGTGATCTTGTGTTGAACGTAAATCTTTTCGGCCTGATCTCGTGACCAGGCGGTGGTAACGCGATCTAGCGTGCCGTCCTCGAGGTAGCTGTCCCACTCGTCGGCGTAGAAATAGCAGCTGTCGGAATGGATCTCGCCAAAGAACAACCAGGCTTTCCCTTTCGCCTTCGTCGCCTGACGATGCTGCAGGAAAGCGCGGAAGGGGGCAATGCCGGTGCCGGGGCCGACCATGATGATGGGCACGTCCTCATCTGGCTCGGGAAGTCGGAAGCCTTTTCCGGGTGTGATGAAACAGGGGACTGGCGTCTCTTCTTCGGCCCGGCGAGCCAGCCAACTGGAGCAAACGCCCTGGCGCAGGCGACCGTGACTTTCATACTGCACCAAGGCAACCGTGAGGTGGCACTGGTCGGGGTTGGCGGCCAAACTGGACGCGATGGAGTAGAGTCGAACGTTCAGTTTTTTCAGGATGTCGACAAACTCCTGCGGCTCCCAAACGAGGCTGGGGAACTGAAGGAGGCAGTCAACGATCTCCCGCCCCCAGAGGAAATGAGTCAGGGCATCCTTGTGATCCGGTTGGAGCAAACGGGCAATGTCTGTGGCGGTGTCGCCCGCTTTCTCCACCAGCTTGTTGAGAAACTTCTTGTCGGGTGCCGTGATGGAACAGCTTTCGATCAGCGCCTGACGAATCGGCATTTCGACGCCGTTGGGATCGGTGACGACCTCATCACCAGTAAGATGGAGAGCGCCGAGGATGTCGGCAACCAGGTCCGGGTCATTCTGAGGAAACACGGCCAACGAGTCGCCGGGGAGGAATTCCATGCCGGAACCGAGAAGCTCGAGTTCGAAATGCCAGGTTTCCTTTTCCTCGCATCCCACGGTGAGCAGTTGTCGGCGGGCGAGCTTGGCCAATAGGGGATTTTTTCGATTGAACACGGGGGCGGAGGAAGGTGTGTCGGTAATCATGAGCTCGGCAAGATAGATAATGGTCGGAGGGGTGCAAGCAGTTAGCAGGCCATCTGGTGTTTCCTTTGATTGACGGATGGGGCGCGACTCTGCGATGTTGCGCGAGTCATGCTTCTCCGCTCACTGTCGGCTTTTATCGTTCTTTTCTGGGTCGTCTCGACCGGGTGGCTGATCCGTTCGGTGTGGTTTGGTTCCGAAACGCGCTTTGAACCGGTCGATCCGGAAGTTGCGTTGGGCGCCTTTTTTCAATGGAATGAGACCTCGACGCTCACGATTTTGGAAAATGGCAATCGTATCGGCCAGATGGTCGCCAATGGGGCGGAAGGACGAGATCCTCGCACCGGGGCACTGATCCGCGGACTCTCCACTCAGGGAAATCTGGATGATCGGATCGAGGGGATCCCCGGAAATGAATCGCTGATGGGGACCTCGTGGCGGATGTCAGCCGATTTTGATGAGACGACGAAACTGAAGGCATTTCAATTGGCGCTGAGAATCCCTCGCCAGGATTTGAATGTCCGACTGGAAGTCGATGGAGAGCCTCCGGCGCTGGCCGCGCGTGCAACGGTCGGGGAGACGGTATTGTATGAGTCCGGGGTGCTGTCCGTGGACGAGCCATCGACGGGAAGAAAGCGATCTGAAGAATCGGGCAAAGCGACCAGTGGCGGACTGATACCTGGGGGTGCGATCGCGAGTCTTTTGCCGGGTGGAGGAGCGATGTCCGACATTGCCAATTTTTATCCGACTGTAGAGGCGAGTCGGGGCAGTTTGGAGATCGCGGGCAGTCTCCAGCCAGTTTATCTGGTAAAGGTGAATTTCGGTTCCGAGAAAACGGGGACGCCCATTCGAATTTACTTTTCCGAGGCAGGGGAGCCCTGGCGAATCGATACGGGCTGGGGCTATGAAGCCGTTGCCGAAGTGCTGATCCCGGTGGATGAGCTGGAGAAATGAAATTTACTCATTTGATACGTTAATATGATTGAAATCAACGATCTTTCCATGAGTTACGGGCGTTTGCGGGCCCTCGACAATTTGAATCTGACCATCGGGCAGGGGGAGTTTTTTGCCTTCCTCGGGCCGAATGCTGCGGGAAAGACCACGACCATCAAGCTGCTAACTGGCTTGCTCCGACCGACATCAGGTTCCGCCAAGGTATGCGGATTCGACGTTCAGGCTGAGCCGATGGAGGCCAAGCGTCGGATCGGTTACATACCCGATGTGGCCGAGTTTTATGACAAGCTGACTGCCGTCGAGTTCATGTCCTTTATCGCGGATCTTTTCGAGGTGGAGTTCGAAACGGCCCAGCGAAAAACTCGGGAACTCTTCGTGCAGTTTTCCCTGACATCCTATGCCACGCAACGGGTGGAAAACCTCAGCCACGGAACTCGTCAGCGGCTGGCCATCGCGTCGGCGCTGTTGCATGATCCCGAGGTAATCATCATCGATGAACCGATGGTGGGATTGGATCCGAGAAATGCCAGAGTTGTGAAGGAAGAGCTCAAGGCTCGCAGCCGCGCCGGAACCACGATTTTTCTATCGACTCATCTTCTCAACGTGGCGGAGGAGTTGGCCGATCGGGTTGGGATCATTCATCACGGGCGGCTGATCGCATTGGGCACCGTAGCAGAGTTGCGAAAAGCGAGAGAGAAAGATGGCGGCGATCTCGAGGAGATCTTCCTGGAGATGACTGAGTCGGATCTTCCGGAATCAGCTTCCGTATAATAATGATGAACTTTCCCGGAATTTTTCTTTACAGTTCTGAGGTTTTACCTCAGTAAATCAAATTCACAAAGATCCCCACCTGATGATTGGAAACTCCTATAAGATGAAATCGACTTTTCGTTCCCACCTTCGACTGAGCGTCATTGGCGCCATTGCTTTTAGTGCCGCCTCCGCGCCTCTCCTCTACGCTCAAGATGCTGCGGAAGCCGCGCCTGAAGAAGCTCAGCAGACGCTCTGGGATCTTATTGTTGCAGGTGGCTGGGCCATGTATCCGCTGGGGATTTTCTCCGTCTGCATGATCACGCTCGCGGTTTACAATGCGATGCAGCTGACTCGGAAGAAGTTCGTGCCGCCGATGCTCAAGCAGTCGGTGCTGACTCATATGGGTGAAGTTCGTGTCCGCAGCGCAATCGAGGAAGCTGCCGAGAGCCCTTCCTACCTTGGCCGCATGATGGCCACTTCGTTGCCGCACGTTGACGCCACCGAGCCGGAGACGCTCGGTCGGGAAAAGGTTGAAGATGCCATGGCAGATTTCGCCATCAAGGAAAACCCCACCTACATGGCTTGGGTCGGTTATTTCTCGGTTCTTGCTCAAGCTTCCCCGATGGTCGGACTGCTCGGAACCGTTTCCGGTATGATCAAGGCGTTCCAGACCCTGGGTTTGAGCGGTGGATCAGATCCCGCGAAACTGGCCGCCAATATTTCGGAAGCACTCATGACGACGGCGACCGGTCTTGTGGTGGCGATTCCCTGCCTTTTCTGTTTCTATATCTTCAAGAACAAGTTCAACCAACTGGCAACGGAAGCTCAGGAAGCTCTTGCTCAGTCGATGGATGCGGCGATCGCCACGGTGAACGCCGACCAGCAACTGGCCAAGGTGCCCGAAGGCATCGCCGAAGCCTGATGGAAGAAACCTTCGGAGGTCTCCGCCTCCATCAGGAACTGACCTGAGAGTATCATTGCTCTCGGGTTGGAACCTTGGTGAGTGGCTCGGCAAGACTTCTGATGGTGCCTTGAGCTTCGCCACGCACTTCAAATCCCCCCCCTAGAACCCGCGAAATGGCTTCCCACAAACTGCATCGGCTTCAGAGCGAGCAAGGAGAAGAGTTGAACTTGGACATGTCGCCCATGATCGACCTCGTCTTCCTGCTCCTCATTTTCTTCATGGTGAGCTCGCACATGATCATCGTCAGGATCGATCAGAATGTGAAGCCCCCTACGGCAGATAACGCTCAGGTCGCGGAGAACGCTCATGGTCGAATCGTGGTCAATGTATACGGGTTTCAGGATGAGCTAGCCCCCGATTTGCGTGGCAAAATTTTCGACAATGACGAGAACGAGTTGGTGACCTCCGACCAGATCACTGACTACGTCGACCGCGCCGCCCAGAGGGTCCGCGAGAGCGAGGCCAATCTGACTCCACGACTCCATCTTCGCGCCGACAAGACGACTGACACTCGCCTCATCAAAAAGGTGGTTCAGGCCTCCGCCGCCGCCGGTGTGTCTGATGTGATTTTCGGCAGCTTCGTTGTCGAGCGTTGATGATAGGAAGGCTTTGACCTTTCCGCCTATTTTTTGCTAAACTCTTCCCGAGAGAATCCCCCCAGATGTCCCGCCACCGCCGTAGACCTGTTGAAGAAGCCGAGCCAGTGCTCGACATGTCATCGCTGATTGACGTCAGCTTTCTTCTCCTCATCTATTTCCTCGTCACGTCGACCCTCGATCCCAAGGAAGCCGACCTCGGGATGAAGCTCCCGACGACCGAAACATCGGCGGCGAACCCCGTCGAGATCGATCAGTTGACGATTGAGGTGAACTCCGAGGGCTTTATCATTGTAAATGACGAAGTGCTCGACCAGGACGTCACGGATCGCAAGGTACCTCTGCTGGCCGCGAAGGTGGGCGAGTATGCTCAGGTATCCGAGATGAGCAAAACTCAGCCGATGGTGGTGGTGAAAGCGGATGATGCCGCCAAGGGGCAACGATTTATCGATGTACTCAATGCGCTCGCAGGAGCGGGTATCGAGAACGTGACCATTACCGGATTCACCGAGAAGTGAACGAGCCGGTCGGCGCCCCCCCCAAAAACTTCAACCGAATCCCATGTCAGGTGCCCTGAATCGATCCTCGGCTCGAAATCGGGCCCGCGTCGCTGCGATGGCGGCAGACCACCCAGTTCCACGGTTGGAACTCTCTTCACTGGTCGATGTAGCCTTCCTGCTGCTCACCTTTTTCCTCCTCACTTCGACCTTGGCTCCCAAGGAGGCTGATCTGGAATTCGATTTTACCCTGCCCGTGATTGGAAGTCCGATCAAAAACGAGTTCATTCCGGAAATCACACGGGTTGCGATTGATGCTGACGGAATTGTCTGGTGTGATGAGGTGGCTTTGGATGCCGACGTGAATCGCCGTGATTTGCCGAACCTGCTGGCAAGACTGATGGAGGTAAAGCAAGCGAATGCTATCAGCCGCAAGGGAAACTCCAACATCGTTTCCATCAAAGCGGCAGATGAAGTCTCGGGTCAGCGTCTCATCGACGTCATGAACTGCCTGGCTCAGGCGGGAATCGAGGAAGTGGAGCTGGAAGACTTCCTTGATTGAATGAATTCACCAGGAGAGGCATTGCGGACCGCATTGCGAGATGATTCATTGATTGAGGTTCCGCGCGGATTTGCGCATTTTTTATCGCTTTATTGTCGGTATTTCTGGTCAAGTCATGCCGGACTTCTGTAGGATGATTTGATTCGATATTTTTCCCCCACCCAGACTTAGATTTTTTCCTTTGAATAGTGACATGAGAACGATGACTTCCCCCAGGATTCGAAACGGACATCACCCTTCGCGCACCTCATTGACCACCGCTCTGGCGATGTCGATTGCCGTGGCGGCACTGATTCCATGGCAGGCATCGGCACAAGAGGAGGATCTCAGTGTCGAGGCGCTCTATCGTTCGGCGGCCAACTTGGCTATCGAAGGAAATTTTACCGAGGCCATCGCCAAATACGAAAAGCTGTTCGATCTCGCTGGCGAATTTCTGTGCGAGGATTTTGGTCCGCAGGCCGGGGGAATCGTGTTCGATTACGGCGCTGCCTTGTTGCAGGTGCAAGAATGGGAAAAGGCTCGCGATGCTTTTGAGCGTTGCCACTTTTTCGACGAGAAAGATTGCGCCAAGTCGAAGGTCAAAAACGAAAATACGCGCAAAGATCTCGCCCTGTTTCAGTGGGGTTTCTGTGAATCTCAACTCGGCAATCACGCCCGGGCATTGGAACTGTATGATCAGTATCTGGAGACGGTGAAAACCAAGACGGAAGAACTGGCCAAGATCCGCAACGCCTTCAAACTGCGCCGGGGAGCCTCTCTGGTGAAAGTCGGTCGTCTCGATGAAGGCGCCGCGGAGATCAAGGAGCTCTTCGACAAGCGAATCGAATGGCAGGTGACCCCGCAGTTCCTGATGCAGGGACTGCTGGAATTGGGAATGGGTTGGGTGGAGCAGGCGCAAAAAGCGACCACTCCGGGAGCTGCCGAGCAGATTGAAGTGCAGGCGCAGTTGTTTCTCGATCAGAATGCCGCGGTCGTTGATGTGAGCCCGGTCGACAAGTTCCGCTTTGGTTTCATCGATCGGTTGAAAAAACTGGGCTTCGATTCCTCGGAAGCGGGCATGCAGACTCTGGCTCTTCGCTTTTTCTCCATGGTTCCCACCCTTGAGGAAGTGGAATACGACCTGCAAAGCCGGATCCAGATTTTGCCGGGGCAGGCGGTGCCCGCTGCCTATCAGCAGATCATCGATCAGGTCAAAGCCCAGCGGGAGAAGCCCATCTCACCGGATTTGGAAATGCAGCGCCTCACCGCGCGCGCATACGAACTGCTGGGTAACTACTTGGCGCCTCGCGAAATCTATCGCCACTTGGTCGAGTTCCATCCTGACGTCGAAAAAGATCGTCGGGCCGAATTGCTTCATGAGGCCGCCCGTTTCTCCACCATGATCGGCGATTACGCGTCGGCCCAATACTTCGGTGAGATCTTCCTTGCCGAGATGCCGGACCACAAGCTTCGCGACAACGTGTCAGTGTTCATGCTGCAGTCGTTGTTTTCCTCTCAGCAGTTTGATGAAGTGGTCAGAATTTGCGAGATGGTTCGCGAGCGGTTCCAACTGGGTGATGAGCAGCGGGAGCTTCCTGATGCGCTCTACGGACTGGCCCTTTATTCGCTGGGTCGCTACGAGGATGCCCAAGTTGCGTTCGATGAGTATGCCAAGACCTACAAGGGGACGCCGAATCGCGAGATGGTGATGTATCACCGGGCGAATAATCGCATGATCCTGGGCGATTTCCGTCAAGGGGCGGAATTGGCTCACGAGTTCCAACAGGAGTTTCCCGAGTCGACGAAGTTTGGAGATCTGTCCCTGTCGGATCTGGCCTTGTGCCGATACAATCTGGAAGACTATACCGCCGCCATTGCGGCTGTGGAAAAGCTTGAGGAGGGCTTTCCCCAGTCGGAGGCACTGGATCGGGCCTACAACATCAAGGGCGATTCACTCGTTGTCCGCAGTGATGATGTCGAAGACGAAGCCGAATCTGCCAAGCTTCGTGAGGAGGGCTTGCAGTCCTATCTCAAAGCGAT
>JAGROX010000089.1:0-4543 GCA_020440025.1 Verrucomicrobiia bacterium | reverse complement strand
AAGACGGAACAGGCCGTCGCACTCTACGATGATTTCTTCCCTGATTTTGCAGGAACCTTCTACGAACCACAGGTTTCGGTCTACACCTTGGAAGCCCTCGAGAAAGTGGGACGTGCCGAAGATGGCTTGACCCAACTCGAGAAAATGATCGTGGTGTTGGGAAGTCGTGAGATGGCGAATCAGGATCTCGATCTCCTTCGTCGGTGCATCGGTTCCTATTCGGAAGCCTCGGTTCGCAATCGTGGTGCCGAAAAGACTCTGGAGACGTTGGGCAATTTCCCCGGACTCGATCCCAACAACCAGGCGCTCATGACTTGGCTGAAGATGCAGAAAGTGATCGTGCTTCAGACCATGCGTTCCGAATTGAAGAAGGATGCCCCCGAGTATGCTGCACTCACGACGCGGATCGATCAGGAGTTCCGCGAGATGGAGCAGTTCGAAGTGAAGCAACTCTCGGAAATCGCGCTCAAGATGATCGGCGATTATCTTTCCAACAGCGATAACCCCTTCCTTGGGGTTCGCTACTACGAGGAATTGCTAGTTCGCGAAAATCCGGACGCCGACAAGCTGAAGGCCTCGGCCGACCTTGGCTTGGGTCGACTGGAGGCGCGCCGTCCCGACAAGGCGGCACAGAACTCGGCGCGCGATCGATTCCGCCGTGTCATCGAGAAGTATGGTGACAAGGCTCTCGAACCCGATGCTTGGTTGGAATTGGGCCGGGTCGACATGGCACTGGAACGCTGGGCAGATGCCAAAGAAGCCTTTGCCAAGATCAATCAGAATAAGAAGTGGCTCACTGCTGTCGAGCGCGCTGAATCGAATTACAATTACGGCGTATGCTTGGAGAAAGTGGGCGATCTGGGTGGCGCCCTTCAGGCTTACAATGCGGTTTGGGTCACTGCGACCAAGTATGTGGAGTGGTCCTCACAGGCCTTCGAGAAAGTCATGATTCTCGGGTTCCAAGACATCGAGGCGAACAACACGGATCCCATCGTGATTCGGGCCAAGAAGATCGAATACTACGAGCTGTTGAAACTGAAGATGTTTCAGTGGCAGCAATTTGAAGAGACGGACGCGCTGCGGCGCCTGAAACGTCGCCTTCCTGAGATGCGCGACGAACTGGGAATCACCGTCGAAGAAGAGAAGGCGATCGACTTCAAACTCGGTCTCGATCAGGTCGCTCCGGCTCCCGCCAAATGACAATGACGATCCTTTTCAGCAGAAACACCATTTAACAGGGTTGAATCAACGACTTAACAGGGTTCAAACGATATGAAAACATTCACCAAAAACACCACCTCGCTCACGATGACGGCCCTGATGGCTGTGGTCACGAGCTGGATCGGGTTCGGCGGCGTTGAAAGCGGCTTGGCGCAACAGGCGCAAGTCAAAGAGCTGAGCGCCATGATCCTGATGAAAGACAATTCCCGTCAACGCGGGTTTGTTCAAAACTCCAACGAGAAGGGATTACTTTTCTCCCTGGTCGAGGGAGCTCCCGGATCAGGAAAAGCTTGGGATACGGAGGTCGTCGCGGTTGCCTTTGATGATGCGGATGAGATCATGCGCGAAGCTCGGGCCGCGTATAATCAGGGAGCATTTGATACGGCCGCTACCGAGTTTGGCAAGATTGCCGATGCCTATGTCATCGCCGCATACGTGCCCAATAGTTTCGTGGCAGAGGCGCGTTACTACCAGATGGAGTCGCTCCGACGTCTGGGGCGCTGGGCCGAGATCAGTCCTTTGATGACCACGCCTGCTGCTTTGGCGATTCCGACCCGGCTCCCGGAGTTCTATCAACCACAGCACAAGTTGAACGCCTTGTGGGGTCAACTCGGTGCAGGGCAATTGGAGGGCGTGAAGGCTGAAGTGGAAGCTCGGACCGTCCCTCAGACGGGTTCCAGCAAGCTCTTGCCTTCACCGGCCTTTCAAAAAATGCCGCTGCGTGAATTGGTCCAGATCACTTTCATGCGTGCCAAGCTGAACGAGGCTGACAACCTGCCCGACTTGGCGCTTGCCGACTACTATCGCACGTTCTCACTGACCTTTGCCAATGACGGCGTGTTGGCTCTTCAGGCAATGCAGGGAGCGTTGGCCATCCAAGCAAAGAATCCTGCTCTTCAGGACGAAGAGGCTCGCAAGGGCACTGTTGCGTTGCGACAGATCGAAAGTCTCGCCTACCTCTACAAAAACGCTTTTGCGAAAGGTCAGGTCGATGCGGCTTTGGCACCTTTCGCGGTGAAGCCGGAGCTGCCGAAGCCACCGGCTCCCAAGGAAGCGGAGGCACCTGCCGATGGCGCGGCAGCGCCTGCGGCAGCAGATGCCAAGGAAAAGAAAGAAGAGCCAGCACCTGCTGCCGACGCCAAAGGAGAGGCGAAACCCAAGGCCGACAAGTAATACCGACAGGGCAACAACTACCAAAAAAAGAGGCCCGCTTCGTAGCGGGCCTTTTGCGTTTCAGTTTCTCCGCCGGACGATCGGATGGAATGTCGGCCCGAATTTCAGGCCACGTGTTCGCCGTGAGCAAGCTCTTCCGCCACCGCTGCGGAATCCTCCAAGACGATGGCTTTGAATTCTTCCACCGGGATAGCTCGGTCGGTCAAAAGGCAACGCGAGATCCATCGGTCCAGGAGATCGTAGTCGGGTTGGTCTTCCCGCTGATCGACGATGTGCTGCCAATCGAAGCGATCCACCATGCGTGACGATGAGATGCGCCGGAGGCGGAAAAGGCTCTGAATGGCCTCGAACTCGCGCGGCATCAGATTTGAGATGGCGGCAGGCTCGGGCATGTCATCGAGAACATCGCCATCGAGGCCGAAGGTGGTGACCCCCACGCCGTAGCGCGCGGCAAATTGGCGGATCTCTTCGACAAGGTGTTCGTCGTCAATCGGAGCAGCGACCATCATTTCGCCGCTGTTGGCCCAACCTGAGGCGCTGAGGCATTGGAAAAGGTCTTCCCGAAGGGTGTTGTAGCCCGTTTCCAGCTTCAGTTTCACCGAAGTCATTCGCAGGGGCGCATCGCCCAAGCGGCGTCGAACCTCAAGCTGTTCGGGATTGAGGGAAAAGCTGCCGTCTTCGAGAATCTCGCCCACCAGCCACTCGATCGCGACCATGTCAGGAAATCGCCAGCGGTTGGAGGAGGCCTGATCATCAGAAAAGGAGCGTTCGAAAGCCATGGGGAACCGATGAATCGATTCGAAGTAGCGATTCACCACCGCCCGGAACTTGTTGGCGCGTGCCAACGCCAGATCCTGGTCGCCGGAGTTCATCGCGAATTCCTCGCCGAGCATCGCCTGGCTGGCACCGAGCAGATTGCGGGCGCTGTTGAGCGAGTGAATGGTCGTGCTGCGCAGGTAGTATCCCTGACCTTGTTCCACCTTGGCGATCGGCGACGAAGGGTCGCACGACATGATGGAGAAATGATACCGGAGGGTGGCGTCGGAGTAGCCTTGTTTCAGGCGATATTTCACCAACTCGATCAGCTCGGTGCCCTTGATGGCGTGAGCGGGATTCCGTGGCAGAATGTCGGGGAGAATTTCCTTAAGTTGGTCGCGCAGATTCATGGTGCGGGGAGAAGTTAGCTTGAGCAGGGGATGGGGGCAGGGTCAAGTGGGAAGGCGGGCGGATAGCGGGAAAATCATAAACTTTCCGTCCAACTTGTCGGGCTGAGTGAAACTTTTAGAAATCTTTGAAATCTCTGTCAATCAGAGGGCCCAGTAACTCGGAGATTTGACCAAGGATGTTTCAATTTTTTGGTCCCGGAACCGAAAACCCAAAGGAGGCAACTAGGGCGCCTTGGCTGCGGGAATGACCGTTGAGTAGAGCCACTCGATGACCTTGGTTTTCTCCGAATCCGGGAAGGCATGGCCCAATCCCTCCATCGGGGACTCGACCACGATCATCCCGCCACGTTTGGCGCGGCTGACGACTTCCTCGGAATTGGTGGCGTTGGGAGACTTGGTTCCCCAGGCGATGTAACAGTGTTTGTCGCGAACGTCACGATATCGGCTGGGCAAGGCACCGCCTCCGTCGATAAGAAAAAAGGCGGTGAAAAAAGTGGAAAATTCCGACTCGGCCAGCACTCCATCGATGGCGTGCCCGCCGTTACTGAATCCTCCGATCACCCTCAATTTTGGATCGAGATTGGGCACTGCTTCCATCAATTTGGCCAACATCGGCTTCCAATATTTCCAGACGTGATCGAAATCACCCACCATGTTGGCTTGGGCTGGATTCCGACCATCGTCAGGGTAGGGAAGAGCAGTGCAGACAAATTCGCCTTTGGTCAATCCGACGGCAGCCCCGGGCTCATTGCCGCCATCGCCTCCACCGAGAAAGATCATCAGCGGCACCGGTTTCGAGGGATCATAGGACGCTGGAATCTTCACTGAAAACGCCGCGGGCTTCCCTCTGAAATCTTTTGGCAACTCGGGGAACTCAAAGGTCAATGTGTCTCCGGGTTTTGGGGCTCCCTCAGAAAGCTTGGCGTGTTTTTCCTTCTGCCACTCAAGAATGTAGGTTTGATCTTCTTTCGAAAATTTCGAGA
>JAGROX010000088.1 GCA_020440025.1 Verrucomicrobiia bacterium | reverse complement strand
CGTAGGTGGCTTGGAGGATGTTGATCCGGTCGATTTCCAGGGAATCGACGGCGGCCGAGGCCCAAATAATGGACTTGTCGCCGGTGAGTTCCTCATAGAGATCCTCCCGTTTCCGGGCCGAGAGTTGCTTGGAGTCGTTCAGCGTTGGGTGACAGAAATCGTCGGGTAGGATCACCGCTGCCGCCACCACGGGGCCCGCGAGGGGCCCTCGCCCCGCCTCGTCGATCCCCGCAATTTGCTGGTAACCGTCGGCACGGAGTTTGCATTCGTATTCCAAGGTGGGCATGTTGAGAGACTGACCGATATGGGCCGGTGTTGAACGGAAATTTGCGATGTGACGCTAGTACGAAAAATAGTGTAAGGATAGGAGGCGGATGCAACGAATTTGCTTCCGTTCTCACCGGGGAAAGACCCGGCAAATCAAAGGTTGAAGGTGGAGGCACTCTGCGCTTGGTTCGCGGCTTCCCCTCCAATATGATTTGGTGTTTTTCTTGATTCTCAAAAGCCTGCTAAACCTATGTCAGATGTTGCGAAAGTGACCCGCGAGCCCCTAGCGATCGTCGGGCTCGCCTGCCGTTTTCCCGGTGGCGCGACCAGTCCGGAATCCTTCTGGCAGATGCTGGTGGAAAAACGTTCTGGCATCATTCCGGTGCCGAATGATCGGTGGAATCGGGAGCGCTGGTATCATCCCAACGCAGAGATTCCGGGCAAAATGATCACCAAGTGGGCGGCTTTTGTTCAGGATTTTGACAAGTTCGACGCTCAGTTTTTCGGAATTTCACCTCGCGAGGCGCTCCGGATGGATCCGCAGCACCGCTGGTTGCTGGAGTGCGCCTGGGAATCGCTCGAAGACGCGGGCATGCCTCCGGTCGATCTTCGTGGTTCGGACACCGGAGTGTTCATCGGCATCGCGTCGAATGACTACGCCAATGTCGCTCAGAGCGATCCGAAGAATGTCGATGTTCACACGAACTCGGGTTCCACGCTGTCGATTGCGTCGAATCGAATCGCCTATCTCTTTGATTTCAAGGGACCTGCGGTGTCTGTGGATACGGCCTGTTCCTCCGCGCTGGTGGCGGTGAATCTGGCTTGCGAGAGCATCTGGACGGGGAGCAGCGCCATGGCGCTCGCGGGTGGAGTCAACGCCCTGCTGACTCCCGATGCGTCGATCGGTTTCTCCAAGGCCTCGATGCTGTCCCCTAGCGGTCAGTGCTTTGCCTTTGATGATCGGGCCAACGGCTATGTCCGCGGCGAAGGAGCCGGCGTCATCGTGATCAAGCCGCTCCGCCAGGCGATTGCCGATGGCGACCGGGTCTACAGCGTCATTCGCTCCGCCGTGATCAATCAGGACGGGCACACCTCTTCCATGACCGTGCCAGGGGTCGAAACTCAGGCCGAGATGTTGCGAATCGCTTATGAACAGGCGCAGATGGTGCCCAAGCAGGTGCGCTACATGGAGGCTCACGGCACGGGAACGCCGGTGGGTGATCCCATCGAAACCCGCGCTCTCGGACAGGTGCTCGCTCAGGGGCGCGACGAGGACGATTGGTGTCTGATCGGTTCGGTGAAAACCAACATCGGCCACCTGGAATCAGGTTCCGGCGTCGCGGGTCTGATGAAAGCCGCGCTGGTGCTCCATCACGACACGGTGCCGGCGAATCTGAACTTCAAAAACCCGAATCCGAACATCCCCTTTGATGAATTCAAGCTCAAGGTTGCCAAGGAGTTGCAACCGTTACCACACTTAAAGGGATATCTCCCGGTGACGGCAGTGAACAGCTTCGGTTTTGGTGGAACGAATGCCCACATCGTCCTCGAGGCGAATCCGGAGACTTACGAGGCGGATCGGACCGCCAAGGTCACGGTTTCGGTGCCAGCGAAGGCTGAGAAAAAGGCGGATCGGCCGCTCATGCTCCCGATTTCGGGCCGCAGCGATGAGGCTTTGCGCGACACCGCGGTGAAATGGCGTCATTTCCTCCGCGAGTCCGATGCCAATCTGGCCGATGTGACGGCTTCTGCGGGCAAACTGCGGGAACATCTCGACAGTCGATTGGTGGTTCTTGGCAAAAATCGCGACGAACTTTGTCATCAGCTCACCCAGTGGTTGGCGGGCGATGCGGGCGAGGGCGTGATTGCTGGAAAGGCGGCAAGCGAGGTGCATCCGCTGGTGTTTGTCTTCACGGGACAAGGCGCTCAGTGGTGGAAAATGGGGCAGGAATTGCTGGAGCGGGAGCCGGTTTTCCGGAAGACGCTGGAGGAGATTGACAACCACCTCAAACCGCTCGCCGGTTGGTCGTTGATCGAAGAAATGACGCGATCCGAAGCCGACTCACAGATCAATCGCACGAACATTGCTCAACCGGCAATTTTCGCCCTTCAGGTGGGTTTGGCGGAATTGTGGAAGAGCTGGGGTATCGAACCCGGCAAGGTCGTGGGTCACTCCGTGGGCGAAGTTGCCGCCGCCTATGTCGCGGGTGCCTACTCCATCGAGGACGCGGTCAAGATCATCTATCACCGCAGCCGACTTCAGGACACCACTGGCGGTCACGGGCGCATGGTTGCGGTGGGGATTTCGCCGACGGAGGCCAAGAAGGTGTTGGCGGGAATCGAAGATCAGGTTCAGGTCGCGGTCATCAACAGCCCGACCATGATCACCTTGGCGGGCGACACCGCGCCGCTTGAGGAAGTGGTCGCGGGTCTTGAAGCTCAGGGGAAATTTGTGCGTTGGCTGCGGATCGATTACGCCTTCCACACCCATCAGATGGACCCCATCAAGGACGAACTCCTTGAGTTGTTGGCGGACATCAAGCCTCGCCCGACCCGGATTCCCTACATTTCCACGGTGACCGGAGGTCAACTGGCGGGAGAAAAACTCGACGGCGAATATTGGTGGCGGAACGTTCGCGAATCGGTGCTCTTTGCCCCGGCCATCACCAGTCTCGTTCGTGGTGGGGAAGACTCCTTCCTCGAACTCGGGCCTCATCCGGCCCTGCAGAATCCCATCCAGGAATGTCTCTCCGAGCAGGGGCGCAAGGGGATTTACTTCAGCAGTCTCAAACGCAAGAGCGACGAAAGCATTGAGATGCTGACGAATCTCTCGCAGCTGCATCATCGCGGCTACGCGGTGAACTGGGATGCCGTCAATCAGTCGTCCGGTGCCCGCATCGACCTGCCAAAGAACGCCTGGCAGCGGGAGCGTTTCTGGTTGGAGTCGGCGGATGGTCACTACCTCCGCTGTGGCGATGAGGAACATCCCTTTCTCGGCATGCGTCAGACGGCGCCGATGCCGACCTATCGTTTCGAGCTCGATCCGCGACTTTTCCCCTGGCTCGATGACCATCGTTTCTGGGACAGTGTCGTTTTCCCAGCCGCCGGCTATGGCGAGATCGGTCTCGCCCTCGCGCGGAAGCTTTTCCCCGGCGAGAGCTATGTGGTCGAGGATCTGGAGATGAAGAAAGCGCTCTTCGTCACCGAGCAGAAAATCCCGACCGTGGAGGTCGTGTTCGATCCCACCACTCGCATTTTCCAGATTTTCAGCGCCACCGGTGATCGCAAGGAATGGGAGCTGAACTCACAGGGAGTTCTTCGCAAACAGCCGGTGCCAAAGAATCAAGGTCCCGTGGATTTCGAGGCGCTCAAGGAAGGGCTCGACGACTATTTCGATCACGAAGGCTACTACGATGACTATGCCGAGGCAGGTTATCAGTTCCGCCCGCTTTTCCAGCATCTGCAGCAGGTGTGGCGGACGAAAGGCCAGGCCTTTGCCGAGATCGTGGCGCCCGAGGGACTCCACGATTCGATTCCGGATTTCCATTTCCATCCGGCGGTGCTGGATGCCTGTTTCCACACCGTCAAGGGTGGTCAGGTGACGCCCGATGGAGCCAAAGGAACCGACTATTTCTATCTCCCGGCCGCGATTCGCAGCATTCGGCTCTACGTCGAAAAGCCGCCCATCCGAATGTGGGGGCATGCCCGGGTCAACACGGACAACGACCGGGAATACATCATCGCCGACATCGATATCTACGACGAGCAGGGGAATCGCGTCGCCGAGATCCTCGGGTTCCGTGCCGATCGCGTGGAACAGGCTGACGGAGATGATCTGGACAAATGTCTCTATCAGGCGCAGTGGGAAATTTCCCGGCTCAAGGGCACACGAATCGATGGATCGGCCGAACTCGCCACGCCGGCCGAGATTGTTTCGGCGACTCAGGACGCCCTGTTGCCGCTCTACGAAAAGCGTAATCTGCATCTGCATTACGAGCGTTTCATGCCGCTGATCGATGAGGCTTCCCGTCAGTTCATCGTCAATGCCTGGTTGGATCTGGGTTGGACGCCGAAGCTGGGCGACCAGATCGAGGTGGATGACCTGATGGCGCGTCTCGACATCGCTGACCACCACCGCAAGTTGGTGTTCGGCCAAGTCACGGCCTTGACCGAAGGTGGATGGCTGAAAAGTGTTGGCACCGATCTCTGGGAGGTCGTTGCCATTCCTGAGAAGAAGTGCGCCCTCGATTTGCTCGATCAGTTGGCGATCGAGTTGCCGCAGTTTGTTTCCGAAGTCGAATTGCAACGCCACACCGGCCCGAATCTCGCCGGAATCCTGAGTGGCGAGGTTGATCCCCTGGAAGTGCTCTTCCCGGGCGGTTCCTCGGTAATGATGGAAACCTTCTATCGCGAAGGTGCCGATTTCCCGGTGATCAATCCGCTAATCGGCGTGGCCCTGAAAAAAGCGATCGAATCCCTGCCCGAGCGCCGTGCCATTCGCGTGCTGGAAGTCGGTGCTGGAACCGGTTCGCTGACCAAGGAAATCCTTCCCGTTTTTCCGGCAGATCGCACCGAATACGTCTTCACCGACAACGGGCCGCTGTTCCTGCAATCGGCCAAGGACAAGTTCTCCGAAACCTATCCCTTCGTCGAGTATACCCTGTTTGATTGCGAACGTGACCCTGTTGACCAGGGACTGGACGCCCACAGTTTTGACATCGTGCTGGCGTCGAATGTGATTCACGCCACGGCGGATCTGAAGCAGACCTTGGCGAAACTTCGCCGCTGTCTCGCGCCGGATGGTTTGCTGATGTTCCTCGAAGTGACCTGGCGCCGGGCGCCGCTCGACAATGTCTTCGGACTGCTCCCGGGTTGGTGGCGTTTTTCCGACACCGAACTGCGCGAACACAGCGCTCTCCTTTCACGGGATCGCTGGGAGGCATTGCTCACCGATTGTGGATTCCGCGACACGACCAGTTTCATCAGTTCTCCGAAGCCGGAAGAAGATCAGCAGGCCTGTCTCATTGCCCGCGCGCCGGAACCCGTGGAGGTTCCCGACGAGGCCGATGAAGTCGTGCCAGCCCCGGCGGTTGTGGCCGAAGCGGCAGAGGTGCCGGCCGTCTGTGTGTTGATGGGCGGCAGTGATGCTCTCGCCCTTGAAATGGAGCCTGCTTTGGCTGAAAAAGGTCAACGCCTCGTGCGAGTTGGCGCAGACCATTCCGAGTTGGCGACTGAACTCGCTCAACTGGATGCCGACGGTGCCAAACTGGTCTCGTTAGTGCACGCTCTCTCTTTGGAGCATCCTCGCGCCGAGGGCTTGGATTTGGCCAGTTTGGAGAAGGCACAGGAAACTGGGGTGCATTCCGCCCACGAGCTTTTCAAACTCATCACCAATCGCGAATGGCCTCAGGGACGTCCGCGGATGTTTTTCCTGACTCGTGGTGTGATGCCGGTGACGGACGAAGACAAGGTCGATGGCATCGCCTCGGCGCCGCTGACCGGATTCATTCGGGTGGCGAACAATGAGAAGGCGGAATTCATCTGCTGTCAGATCGATCTCGATCCGGCGGGGGCACCTTTCGAAGGACGGGACATTCTCGATGAGATTCTGCTGTCCGACGGCGAGCACGAGGTGGCGTTACGCGGTCATCATCGCCACGTGCGACGAGTCCATCGGGTGAAGCGCGAAGAACTGCCGCCACGTTCCCGCAATGCGGTGCAGGCGGATGGTTCGGTGCTTCCGTACCGCCTGCAGATCGACAAACCGGGCATTCTTACGAATCTCAGCCTCAACGAAACGACGCGCCGGGACCCGGAGCCGGATGAGATCGAAATTCGGATCAAGGCGGGTGGCATCAATTTCCGCGACGTCATGAAGGCGCTGGGAATGTATCCCGGCAGTCCGAAGGACCTGAAATGGTTCGGCGATGATTTCTCGGGCGAAGTCGTCCGTGTCGGTGCCAACGTCACTGATCTGAAACCGGGCGACGCCGTGGTCGGCATGGCGCCCTACTGTTTCCGCAGTTACGTCACGGTGCATCGCTCCATGGTGTTCCGGAAACCGGAAACGATGTCCCACACCGAAGCGGCGACTCTGCCGACGGTGTTCCTGACCACGCACTACGCGATCAATGAACTCGCCCGGATGCGGAAGGGGGAGAGCATTCTCATTCACGCCGGCACCGGTGGGGTGGGGCAGGCGGCAATTCAGATTGCCCAGCATCTCGGACTGGTGATTTTCTCGACCGCAGGTTCGGATGAAAAGCGGGCCCTGCTCCGCGACATGGGCGTCGATCACGTGCTCGACTCGCGCAGCCTGGCCTTTGCCGATCAGATCATGGATATCACCGGCGGACGTGGGGTCGATGCCGTGCTCAATTCACTGGCCGGCGACTTCATTCCGAAAAACTTCAGCGTCTTGTCGCGTTTCGGGCGTTATCTCGAAATCGGCAAAATCGACATCTACGGCAACAGCAAGATCGGTCTCGAGCCGCTGCGCAACAACGTCAGCTTCTTCGTCATCGACCTCGCCCAGCATCTCGAGGACAAGCCCGAGTATGTCGCCGAGATGTTCTCTGAGCTGGAGACGCATTTCTACGCGGGCGACTATCGTCCGCTTCCATTGAAGGCGTTCCCCATCACCGAAGTGGTGGAGGCGTTCCGTTACATGGCGGCCGGCAAGCACATCGGAAAGAACGTCCTCGATTTCGACGTGCCGAACATTCCCATCGGTCCCGCGACCGAGGAGGGGCATCGCTTCAAGGGCGATGGCACCTGGCTGATCACGGGCGGTGCCGGTGGTTTCGGTCTCGAGCTGGCCGGATGGCTGGCCAAGAACGGGGCGCGTCACTTTGCTCTGATGAGCCGTTCCGGTCCGAAGGAAGAGGTGCTGCCAAAGATTGCGGCCCTCAAGGAGATGGGCTGCTCGGTGATCGATGCTCGCGGCGACGCCACCAGTCGGGCCGACGTCGATCGTATCGTCGCCCAAGTTCAGGCGAGCGGTGCTCCGCTGACCGGTGTGGTCCACGGGGCCATGGTGCTGGATGATGAGTTCATCGACGAGTTGGATCGCGCCCGCTTCGATAGCGTGTTGCTGCCCAAGATGCTGGGCGCATGGAATCTGCATTCGGCGACTCTCGGGATTCCGCTGGAGCATTTCATCTGCTTCTCCTCGTTCTCGGCTTTCATCGGTGCGGTGAAACAGTCGAACTACAACGCGGGCAACGTTTTCCTCGATCAGATCGCTTATCATCGCCGGGCGATGGGGCTGCCGGCCCTGACCTTCAACTGGGGCGCTCTCACCGGTGCCGGTTTCGTGGCCCGAAACGAGAAGACCCAGCAGTATCTGGAACTGGTCGGCCTCGGTTCGACCGACATGGACGAGACACTGACTTTGTTCGGTTGGGGTGTTCCCACCGATGCCGGGCAAATCGGCGCGGCTCGTGTCGATTGGCAGGCTCTGGGACGCTTCAGTCCGTCCGTTGGCGGAACGAAGATGTTCCATCACGTGGTGCCTCGGACCAGTGGCAGTGGAGGTGACTCCATGGCAGCTCGGATTCTGGAGGCTCCCGCCGACAAGCGCATGGTCATGGTGGAAGACCTCATCGCGGCTCAAGTGGGCGCGGTGTTGGGAACGGAAGCCGCCCGTATCGATCGCGACACGCCTCTCACTAATCTCGGTCTCGATTCGCTGATGGCGATCGAACTGGTGAACCGGATCGAGGACAAACTCGGGATGGCGATGCCGATGGGTTCGGTGCTCAACGGTCCAAACATTCGTGACCTCTCGATTCCGGTGCTGGAGAAACTCCTCGATTCCGCTGGAGATCTCTCCGGTGGCAGCAGCGAAGGCAGTGCTGATCTGGTTGCCTTCACCGCGACGGGCGAGACGCCGGAAGTTTTCCCGCTCTCGGAAGGCCAACGCTCGCTCTGGTTCCTCAATCGACTGGCCCCCGATTCTTCGGCTTATAACCTGATCTTCTCAGGCAAGTTCCGTCCGCTGCTCGACATCGACGCGATGAAGAAAGCGTTCGCGATGTTGTTCGAACGTCACCCGATGTTCGATGTCACCTTCACGACACGAAACGGCGAGCCGGTTCAGATCGCGAAGAAGGGACGGACCATCGATTTCCGCGAGCACGACTGCACGACTCTCAACGACACGCAGTTGAAGGAATTGATCAGCGAACACGCCAACCGACCGTTCGATCTGGAGCGGGGACCGGTGGTGAGGCTCGAGCTTTTCCGTACCGGCGACGAGGCTCACGTGGCCCTGCTCAGCATGCACCACATCATCTCCGACGCCTGGTCGGTGGCGGTGTTGATGCAGGATCTCATCGAATACTATTTCTCCGCCAAAGCGGGACGCACCGCTCGGGTCGAGCCGCTTCCGGCGAGTTATGCGGATTTCGTGACTTGGGAGAAGGCGCATCTCGAAAGCGCTGCTGCCGAAACCCGTCTCGACTACTGGACCAAGCAAATGGCGGGTGCTCCGCCGGTGCTCGATCTGCCGACCGATAGACCGCGACCTGCGGTGCAGTCCTTCAATGGCGGTACCCTTGGATTCCAACTTGATGAAGAACTGACGGAGCAGATCAGCGAACTTTCGAAGTCGCAAAGTGCGACCATGTTCACCACGCTCCTTTCCGGATACGAGATTCTCCTGCATCGCTACTGTCGTCAGGACGACCTCGTCGTTGGCGTGCCGTTGGCGGGTCGGAATCAACCCGACCTTCAGGGAGTCGTGGGTTACTTCATCAATCCGGTGCCGCTTCGCAGCCACATCGAGGATGATCCCACGGTGGCGGCTTACTTGGATCGCAACCGCGATCAGATCAATGGTGCCCTGGAGCATCAGCAGTATCCGCTGGGACGTCTGGTCGACAAACTGAAGCTGCCGCGTGATCCGGGTCGTTCGCCGCTCTTCCAGGTGACCTTTTCGATGGAGCGGATTCCCGGCATCGACGAGCAGGGCATCGCCGTGTTCCTCATCGGTCAGGGCGGTCACACCTTCCACGTGGGAGATCTCTCCATGGAGACGGTCGATCTCACCACCCGGCAGGCCCAGTTCGAGATCACCCTGGTGGTCGAGGAAGCGGGCGGTCAACTTTTCGGCTGCTGGCAGTACAATCGGGATCTTTTTGATGCGGAAACGATTGCCGAACTCAACGAACTCTATGCCCAGGTGCTCCGGGGCATGGTCGCCAATCCGGAAGCAAAGATCTCCGAGATCGAATTGCTGTCCGAAACCGAGCAACAGAAACTGCTGACGGAGTGGAATCCGACTCCATCCGGATATCCGAAAGGAGAATTACTTCACGAACTCGTGTCCGAGTCGGCTTCTGCCCATTCTGACAAGACCGCGATCATCTGCGGCGAGGTGGAACTCGGCTACGGTGAGTTGAATCGTCTGGCCAATGGCACCGCGAAGCGTCTCATCGCTCTTGGCGTGACTCCGGGAGACAACGTCGGCGTGCTGATCAATCGCTCGCCCAACATGCTCGTGGCTCTGCTCGGTGCGTTGAAAGCCGGAGCGACCTACGTGCCGCTCGATCCCGAGTTTCCGGAGCAGCGACTGACCCAGATGCTGGAAGATGCCGCCCCCAGGGTCTTGCTGACCTCTCGCGAGTTGGCGGGAGAATTGCCTTCCGGTCCGTGGAAAACCCTGGCGATGGAAGACGTCGAAGCGTCCGCCGATCCCCCAGCCATCTCGGGAGTGACCCCGGATTCGCTCGCCTACATCATCTACACCTCGGGTTCCACGGGAACTCCCAAGGGCGTTGAGATTCCGCATCGTGCCGCCGTCAATTTCCTGACTTCGATGCTGAAAGAACCCGGGCTGTCTTCGACAGACCGCTTGCTCGCGGTCACCACGTTGTCGTTCGATATCTCCTTGCTGGAAATGTTCCTCCCGCTTCTCGCCGGGGCCACCGTGGTGGTCGCTCGACGCGATGATGTGAAGGACGGTCGCCGTCTCGCCAATCTCTTGGAGGACGAGGAAATCACCGTGATGCAGGCCACTCCGGCGACTTGGCAGATGCTGCTCGATTCCGGATGGGAAGGTCGCGCCGATCTTCGCATCTTCTGCGGTGGCGAGGCTCTGAATCGCTCGCTTGCCAATGTGCTGGTAAACTCTGCCAAGGAAGTGTGGAATCTCTACGGACCGACGGAAACGACGGTCTGGTCGACCTTGGAAAAGGTCACCGAAGGGGATGCCGCCGTGACCGTGGGACATCCGATTTCCAATACCCAGGTCTACATTCTCGACGCTTCACTGCGTCCCGTGCCTGTCGGATTTACCGGTGAATTGTGGATCGGTGGCGACGGCTTGGCTCGTGGTTATCGGAACCGTCCGGATCTCACTTCGGCTGCTTTCCAGGAGATTGCTCTTCCGACTGGGACGGTGAAGCGCCTTTACCGCACGGGCGACTTGGCCCGTTGGACTCGCGAAGGCGTTCTCGAATGTCTTGGCCGGGTCGATTTTCAGGTGAAGGTCCACGGGGTGCGAATCGAGCTCGGCGACATTGAGGCTCAACTCGTCGAACATCCGCGAGTCAGTCAAGCGGTCGTCATCAAGCGAACCGATCTGCCGAGTGGCGAGGGCCTCGTGGCCTATCTCATTCCCAATGGAACGACACCGGACACCGCCGAGTTGAGGCAGTTCCTGGCAGAGCGGCTGCCTGCCAGTTACGTCCCCGGTTGGTTTGTGATTTTGGCGGAATTTCCGCTGACGCCGAACAAGAAGACGGATCGCAATCGTCTTCCGGCACCCATCATCGGGGCGGGAACCAGTGGTGATCGCGTTCTGCCCAAGTCGCCGACCGAACGGAAAATTTTCGATATTTTCAGCCATCAGTTCAACAGCGAAGACTTCGGCATCACCGACAATTTCTTCGAAATGGGTGGCGACTCCCTGCTGGCCTTGCGCATCGTGGTAGAAACTTCGGAAGCCTTCAATCGACAGGTGCCGGTGGATGCTTTCCTGCGCCATCCCACCATCGAGCAACTCGCTCTCTATCTCGACGCGTCGGAAAGTCAGGACGATAGTTCCGTGGCCGAAAGTGTGCTGGCCCCGATTTCCATCGAGGATCTCGATCACATTTCGGTCAATGAGATCGGCGATGAACCGCCCGCCGTGGATGCCGTCGCTTTGACCTACATTCCCGAGGCGCTGGCGACTCTTGCCAAGGTTTCCCGCGATCAGATTTCCGAGCGTTGGTTCGGTGGTAAACCCCAACTGACCAATGTCTACGAACTGCCTCAGGGCCGGATCGGCGTGATCATGCTGCCATGTTTCGAGATCGATTTCTACAAGGATCCCGAAGGCGTTCGCAAGCCCGTCATCGAAGCCTTGGAACTGGCCGCGAAAGCTGGAGCCAAGAGCGTCTCTCTGACCGGAGTGATTCCGTCCGCGACCGATCACGGGCGCGACATTGCTTCCTGGATCGAGGACCGCACCGATCTGCCTGCCATCACCACTGGCGATGCGACGCGATCCGCCACCATCGTTCGCTCGGTCGAGGGGATGCTGGAGAAAAGCGGTCGTGATCTCGCCAAGGAAACACTTGCCGTCATCGGGCTGGGGTCCATCGGACATGGCACGCTCGGGCTGATGCTCGACGTTTTGCCGCATCCGAAGCGACTCATCCTCTGCGATCCCTACAAGGACGACGAGCAACTCGCCCGCATTCGCGACGAGGTGCGCGCCGCCAACTATCAGGGCGAAGTCGCCGTGGTCGCCAATGGAGGGGCGCTTCCGCCGGAGGTTTACGAGGCGACATTTATCGTGGCTTCGACCAACCTGCCCGGGATCCTCGACATTCGCGCGCTCAAACCGAACACCCTAGTGGTCGACTACAGCTTCCCGCCGATCTTCCGCGTTGCCGATGCCATCAAGCGACTCGGTGAATCGGGTGACATCCTTTTCAGCACCGGCGGCGAGCTGAAGATGAACGCCACGGTCAGCGAGACGATCTATCTTCCCGCGGACGCAGAAGAAATGGCCGACGGTCTCGAAGGCGGTTTCATTCGCTTCCTTGGCGGCCGGGACAAATCGGAGATCACCGGATGTGTGCTGGTCAGCTTGCTGACCAACGCCAAACCTGATGTGAAGCCGACCCTCGGCCCGCTGACGGTGGCTGACGCGACGGCGCACTATCGCTATCTCGGTGAGTTGGGGATCGCCTCAGCGAAATTGCAGATGGCAGGATATTTCCTTCCCGAAGAGAAGCTGCAAGCCTTCCGGGATGCTGGAACGGCGGAACAGCAACCCTCGTGAGGCTTGGTCCTATGAGTCTTTGTGAACCTTGAAAATCTCCAAGGTGCGATCGCGTTCGGTTCGGTGGTCTACCATCGGCAGTGGATAGTCATCGGCCAGGGGATCCAGAGGTTCCGGAGGGGCTTGGAAGCGTTTGGGATCGGTCTTGGCCAACTCGGGAACCCAGCGTTTGATGTAATCGCCATTGGAGTCATAGCGCCCGGTTTGGGTCCACGGATTCTGAATGCGGAAATAGGGCGCGGCGTCCGCTCCGGTTCCGGCTGACCATTGCCAGCCACCGTTGTTGTTGGCGATCTCGCCATCGATGAGGTGGCGCATGAAGTGCGACTCGCCGAGGCGCCAGTCCAGGTGCAGATCTTTGGTCAGGAACATCGCGGTGATCATGCGAACCCGATTGTGCATGTAGCCGGTGGCAAGAAGCTGTCGCATGCCTGCATCAACGATGGGGAATCCCGTCCTTCCCTCGCGCCAGCGATCAAACGCGTCGTCTTTCTCCGGGGCATCCCATTGCAGATGCCGCCATTGCGGATTGAATTCTTCGTCAAGAACTTCGGGATAATGGCCCAGAATCGCCATGTAGAACTCGCGCCACGCCAGCTGTTTCAAAAACGTGTGCAGCGACTTTCGTTGCTCGGCTGTTTCAACTTCGTCGGCGACTTTCTGAGCTCGATGAAAAACCGTCCGAGGAGAAATCGTGCCGTAGCGAAGGTCGGCTCCGAGCATTGATGACGAATCCGCCGCCGGATCGTTGCGCTTTACCGCGTAGTGCAGCAGGGGGCCTGAGAGGGCGGTAGCGAGTCGCTCCCGAGCCGCTCGCTCGCCCGCCGAGATCATCGTCAGACTGCTATCCAGAGTGATGCCCCAGGTTTTCAGGGAGGGAAGGGGAAGCGACGAAATCTCACTCGGAGTCGAGATCTGTTTTGGGCGCCCCAGAACCTCGGGCTTCGGTTGATCGAACCAATTCTTCGAGTAGGGCGTGTAGACGCGATAGGGATTTCCCGATCCGTTCAACACTTCGTCGGGTTCGTGGATCACGACATCCTTGTAGGAGTGGCATTCGATTCCCAGTGATCGACAAAGTTCCTGAACTTTTTTCTCCGTCTCTCGACCGAAGGGATCAGGATCGCGATTGAAGAAAACAGCCTCAGCCTTGGACTCTTTGATCAGGGTCTCCAAGGCCGCGATCGCCTTGCCCTGACGAATGATGAGGCGGCTGCCGATGGCTTCGAGGTTGTTGGCCAGCGATGCCAGACAGTCGCAGAGAAACTGCTGCCTGCCGGGCCCGGTCCAGTGATGATCGCCTCTCCACTCACTGAGTATAAAGGTAGGCACGACCGTTTCAGAAAGCCGGGAGGCATTCCAGAGCGCGGTATTGTCCGAAAGCCGGAGATCTCGGCGAAACCAGTGAATGGCAGTTCGATAGGAAAATGACATGGAGAAAGGGATACGTTTAAAATCGCCAAAGGGGCGTCGGTCCCTCATCCTATGCAGACTTCGAATTATCACTGGCGCAGAATCACTGAACCGACGAAGAGCAATATTTGCGATTTGAAAGAAATTCTGAAAAGAAATCAGTGGAAATGCGACTAATATAGCCGTATAGCGATTTAGAAATCATGTGGGTGGAAACTTTCAGTCAACGATTGGCAATACTTGCCGTGGTGACCGGCTTCTCTGTTGTGGCGCAAGCCGATCAGGAGTGGAGCTTGGATCGTGCCTTGGCGCATGTGGGGGAGCATGCCCCGGATGCCAGAATGGCTTCCTTGAGGATGGAGAAAGCACAGGCTCAATTGGATGAGGCTCGGGCGCAGTGGATGCCGAGGGTCACGGCTGAGACCGGCTACTCTGCCACTGACAATCCGACGCAGGCCTTCATGTTTTTGCTGAATCAGCGACAACTGACCTTTGGCGGCGATTTCAACGACCCGGCAGTGACCGACAATTGGGGCAGTGAACTTCGTCTGGAATATCCGCTCTATACCGGCGGAGCCCGGGAAGCAGGCCAGCGAGCCGCGGTCGCGGGGGTGGAAGCGTCTCAGTATGATCTCGCGGCGACCCGGCGTGGGTTGGAGTTGGAAGTGGCCCGATTCTACTATCAGATTCTGAGGTCGGACGAGATTGTTGCCGCCGCCGAAGCCTCACTGAAGAGCCATCAGGGAAATCTCAATCTGGCCGCCAAATTGGTCGAGGGAGGCAAGGCCCTGCAAACGGCGGTGCTGGATCTGGAAACTCAGGTGGCTGAGGCAGAAGCCAATCTGGTGGCCGCCGAAAATCAGCGCGCAATCGCGACTGCAATTTTGAAGACCTTGTTGGGCTTGGAGGATGACGAGCCGTTCGTAGTTTCGACTCATTGGAGCACGATCGAATGGCCAGGCGAACTCATTGCCAGCACGGATCGAGCGGAGTTGAAATCTCTCGCTCAGCGAGCCAAACAGGCCGACGCCGGAATCGAAATCGCCAAGTCGGAGCGCAAGCCGACCGTGGCGGCGTTTGCCTCCGGCCGGCATGACGAAGGTTTTACCGAGCCCGATGGCGGGAATAGTTGGATTGCCGGAGTCATGGTTCGGATGAGACTTTTCGATGGTGGCGAAACCACCGCCAAGATTGCCCAAGCGGAGGCCGACAAGGCCATTGTCGATGAGCAGTATCGCAAATTGCGTCAGCAGATCGAACTGGGAGTGAAGACCGCCCAACTCAATGTCGAGACCTCAGGAAAACGGATCGCTCTTGCCGAAAAGGGAATCGTCAGCGCCGAGAAAAGTCTTGAGCTGACGCGCAAACGTTTTGAGGAAGGCATCGCGTTGAGCACCCAATTGATCGATGCCGAATCTGCCCTAACCGGTGCTAGAGTTCGCTTGTCCGGGGC
>JAGROX010000423.1 GCA_020440025.1 Verrucomicrobiia bacterium | reverse complement strand
CCCCGTCTCCTGCAGTCTTCGATTCTGTGGACGGTGATCATCGTCCTTGCGGAAGTCTGCGCCTTGGTGAGCATGGTCCATGTCGTCATCAGGGCACGCACGGCGGCTGGAGCTTGGGGGTGGGCGATGGGGCTCTTCTCGTTTCCGTTTCTGGCGGTCCCACTTTACTGGGTTTTTGGTCGAAAAAACTTCCATGGATATCGGGAATCACTTCGAGAAGCCCGGGAGAAGCGCGAGGATCTGGTCGAGGAAATCATCGAAGCGCTAGAACCGCACTTCAGTTGCCTGGTGGGGGATTGGGCGCGTTACGGTGGCATTCTCGAAAAACTGAGCGAGCGGCGTTTTACCCGAGATAACTCGGTCGATCTTCTCATCGATGGCGAAGCGACCTTCAACGCGATTTTCTCCGCGATCGATGAGGCGGAGAACTACATCCTCGTGCAGTTCTTCATCATTCGGGATGATGCGCTCGGGCAGGAGCTAAAGCGGCGACTGATCGAAAAAAGTCGGGCGGGAGTTCGGGTCTATGTCCTCTACGATGAGATCGGCAGCCATCGACTTCGGAGCGGCTACGCTCGCGAGTTACGCCGGGAAGGGGTGAATATATCCGAGTTCCAGACCACGAGAGGGAAGAGCAATCGTTTTCAGGTCAATTTTCGAAATCACCGAAAAGTGTTCGTTGTCGATGGCAAAGTCGCCTTTGTCGGTGGTCATAATGTGGGGATCGAATATCTCGGCCTGAATGAAAAGGTCGGACACTGGCGAGATACCCACGTCAGGGTGCGTGGGCCGGCTGTTTTAACGACCCAGCTAGTTTTTCTAGGCGATTGGTATTGGGCGACCAGGGAGTTGCCGGATCTCGACTGGCGTCCTCGTTACATCGCGCCGGAGGATGGCGTATCAGTCCTGCCGCTGGCGACTGGCCCGGTGGAAAACTTGGAAGGAGGAACCTTGTTTTTTCTGCACTCCATCAATCGAGCCCGGAAACGTCTCTGGATTGCCAGCCCCTACTTTGTTCCGGATGAATCGGTTCGCTCAGCCTTGCAATTGGCGGCGCTGCGAGGCGTCGATGTGCGGATCATGCTGCCCGAGCGTCCCGATCACAAAACTGTCTATCTCGCGAGTTTTGCCTATCTGGGCGAAATGGAAGCAGCCGGGGTCAGAATGTTTCGCTATGGCGCGGGCTTCCTTCACCAGAAGGTGATGTTGGTCGACGATCAGCTGGCCTCCGTGGGCACCGCGAACCTGGACAATCGCTCCCTCCGACTGAATTTCGAACTCAGCATGGTGGTGCTGGGGCAAGAATTCTGTGCCGAGGTGGAAAAGATGCTGGAAACCGATTTTGCGAAATGCCGGGAGATCGATGGCAGCGACTACACGGAAAAATCGGTCTGGTTTCGGGCGGGAGTTCGACTCGCCCGATTGGCGGCGCCTCTGTTGTAAACCGCTGCGAAAAGTGATCGACTCAGGGATTTTGAGTTTTGTAGGTCTTGATAGCTTCCTCTAAGCGCAAGATTTCCTGTTCATTTCGTTTGATGTCAGAGCGACGTGATCGCTGGAGCATGGCATTCGTTGTGGAGGTGATTTCTCCCTGCAGACGTTTGTTCTCATCGACTAGTCGCTTGATGGACTCTTGGCGAGAGAGAATGTAGGCGGGAATCTCTTCGGGGGCAGCCGGAAGGCCAAGGTGGAAGTCGGCGGATGGGACTTTATCGGGAAGCTCTTCGGCGAATTTTCGATCCGATTCCTGAAGACTGTCGATTGCAATCTTGAAATTCATGCCATCAAACCCACGAGTCACGTAGAGTTGGTCGTTTGTTTTGGCAATGATGGCCCCTTCAAGTGGACGCCCCTGATTGTCGTGAATGGTTCGATCGATTGGAAAGGGAGATTTGACTGGGGCGCTAGGAAGAAGGTCCAAAAAGAACTTATTGTCTTCATCAGGTGTCGCGGACCCTATGGAGCTAGGTTTTTCGCAGCCAACTTGAGCCAGCGCTATAACTAACAGAATGATAAAATGGGAGGTTCTCATCTGATTCAAAGGAAAGTTACCCGCGAATTCAGGTTGTTCCAAATTTTTGCCGAGTTCAATCGGTTTGTCTGCTAAGTTTTGGACATTCTCAGTCTGGGTCGACCCCTTGGGGAACACGCATAGAGGTCCTTTGGAATCTTTGCGGATTATGCTTTGTTTCCATCTAGGATTACCCACCCCTTTGTGTCTTCGGTGAAAATTCCCCGGCTCCTCCAGTTTCCCTTTTCGGTCTCGGTTCTACTGGGCTGCGTTGCGTCTTGCTCTGGTGATGGCAAAGACCCCCGATACTCTTTTGAGGACGATATCGAGCCGGTGTTGGCAAAGTATTGCTACGACTGTCACGCCGACGGCATGGACAAAGGCAGTGTCGTTTTGGATGACTACGACCATGTCGATCAGTTGTTCGCCGACGAGCAACTGTGGGAGGGAGTTTATCACAATCTGGAAGGCTATCTGATGCCTCCCGGCGATGAAGCCCAGCCCTCGGATGAAGAGCGCCGCAAGATTGTCGCGTGGATTCAGCG
>JAGROX010000422.1:790-12509 GCA_020440025.1 Verrucomicrobiia bacterium | reverse complement strand
GGTTCGTGGACATCGAGACCGATGCCGTGACCAGTGCCGTGGTGCATCGTGCAGTAGGAAAGCGGCGCTCCTTCGGGCGGAAAGCCGGTATTGAACCCGCGATCCGTCAGTGCCTTTACGGTCGCAGCATGAACCTCGGCCCCTGTCACTCCCGGGCGAATCACGGCGCAAGCGGCTTCCTTGGCGGCTCGGACGGCAGCATGCATCTCAGAAATCTCTGGAGGGATGTCGCCATGCACCACCGTCCGGGTGCAGTCGCCACAATAGTGCGTCTTCTGGTTGGTGGGAAAAATGTCCACGATGACTGGTTGACCCGTTCGCAATTCTCCGTCGCCATGATGATGGCATGATGCGCCCTGGGACCCTCCCGAGATGATGAATTCCGGGCCGCTGAATCCGCGTTCCATCAGAAAGACATTCACGGCTGCGTGAACGCGTTCGGAAGTGAGCGGTTTGCTTTCGTGAAACAACACGCCTGATTCGCCGACATCGGCGCGGGCGATCATTTCGCAGGCCATGCGAACCGCTTCCTCGGTCACGCTTTGCGCCTGCCTAAGTTTCTCGATTTCATCTGCAGATTTCTGCCGTCGTTCAAAAACGCCAAAGGCGAGATCGCAGATAACGTCGATCCCGGCTTCGCGAAGCACATGAGCAAAGCTGAATGGCAGGGTGCGGTCGGCCGTGACTCTGGTGATTCCGGATCGACGCAGACATTCTGCCGCCGCTTGAGCGGTGGCGACTTCGCGATCGGCAGAGAGTCCTCTTTCGGGGCAAAAATCTGCCGGGACCGCAATGCGATCCGCCTTCACCTGCTTGAGCGCGCGATCCAGTTCCACATCCCGCAGGATGCAGGTGGTCGTTGGCGATTCTCCGTCTTGGCCGATTTCCAGAAAAGCCACCGGATCTCCCACCGAGAATTGAATGGCATGAAAGAGGGCACTGTTTTTCTCCGGGATGCCGGCTCGGATAGTGGATCGGGAAGGGGACATGGGGATCAGTTGTCTTTCTACTAACTTAGTTATTGGCACCCTCCCACTGACTCCACCAGGTGCGAAACAGCTTCCACTGGACGTGGAGGAATTCGCGTTGGCTGGCGCTGAGTTGGTCGGTCGGGTTGAAATGATGGGCGTATTCCGGATTCCCTTCGAGCACCATCAATTCCTTGTAGTAGAGAACGAGATCCGGACCTTCATCGTAGGTGGAGAGAACGAGCAATGCCTCCTCCAACTCGGCGGCGAGTCGTCGAGCTCTGGCATCACCCGCTGCCGCCTGTTCGCAGAGCGAGATCAGGCGCAGAACCTCTTTGGGGAGAGCATTCCCCACTCCGGTGATGGCTCCGACAGCGCCGCAATTGACGAAGCCATGCACGACCTGAGTATCAACACCGACCATCAGGGTGAGTCCCGGATCGCCACTGGTGATGTGCTCGGCGGCGTAACTCAGAGAGGCGGCTCCGCCGAATTCTTTGAATCCGACGAGGTTGGCGTGGTCCTTTCTCAAGTCGAAAAACAGATCGGCTTTTGTCTCGAATCCGTAATAGGGGCTGTTGTAGATCACGGCGGGTAGATCGCCTCCCGCTTCCAGGATGCCGGCAAAGTGAGCCCGCTGCGCGCTGGGGGAGGAGCCTCTGGAGAGCACTCGGGGAATGACCATGAGACCGGCGGCGCCGACTTCGCGGGCGTGGGCCGCATGAGCGGCGGCGATCCTGGGGTTCTGAGCACCAGTGCCGACAACGACGGGCACGCCTGCTTCGACAAGTCGGCGAACGCCCTCCTGGCGCTGGGCATCGGTCAGCAGCGGCCAATCACCCATGGAGCCGCAATAGACCACGCCACGCATGCCGACTTCGACCAACTCGGTCGCCTTGCGGACCAGCGCATCGAACTTGGGATCACCCTCCGCATCGCAGGGCGTCATGAGGGCAGGAATGCATCCGCTGAAAATAGAAGAGTCGGGAGAGGCCATGATTCGAGAACGGGAAAATGAAATTGACTGAATTTGATGTTGAACGCAAAATCATATTTACTCGGGATGGCTCTGATCAGGCAAGTGTTTTTGCTGTCATAAATGCGGAATCGCCCCGACTGAGAGGAATCGATTTGGCAATTGATTGCCCTGCCTTCCTGACTCTGCATGACCATCTCCGAACAGATTGCGAATGACTTGCGCGCCCACGTGGTCACGGGGGAGTTGCCTCCTTATCCGATCACGCTCAGCGGCATCGCGACCCATTTTGAGGTTTCGATGATGCCGGTTCGCAGCGCGGTGGATGTCCTGGTCGATGAGGGTTTTCTCATCCGGGGTTCGAACGGTCGGCTGAGTTTCAATTCAAAGCGCCGAAGTCGAAAGGGTGCTAAGTCTATCGCTGACATTCGGACGCCGCTGCCTGAGGCTCCCGACAAGCTCGTGACGGATCATGTCATTGATCTGAGCCTGCGAGGCTTTGATCATTGCCTGCGCGAAGAGGCGACGGCAGCACGTTTCGGCATCGGGCGCATGGTTCTTCGCCGAATCTTGAATCGACTCGCTGGCGAAGGATTCATCGAGCATCTCCCGCGGCGAGGATGGCGGGTGCGTCCGTTTCGAGAAAAGGACATGCTCGACTACATCGATGTGCGGGAAACGCTCGAGCTTCACGCCCTGGAGCTGGCATTTGAAATGCTGGACCCTGATTTCCTTCGCGAGTTGCTGCAAGGCAACACACCGGATTCCGATGGCAAACCACGATTGGACAATCGCCTGCATCGACATTGGATCGATCATGCCGGGAATCGATATCTCGGTGAATTCTTCGACCAGAACGCGATCTACTTCGACACCCTTTTCGCGCGCGCGGTGCTCGATGCTGAGACGGTCGCCAAGCGGGCTGGTGAGCATCGCGTCATCATCAAAGCCTTGCTGAATCGCAATCTACCCAAGGCAAAAGCCGCCTTGTCGAAACACATTCTCGATCAACGTCATCATGTCGGGAGATTACTTGAGATCTCCGTAGGCAAGACCGCGGATTGAACGCGTTAGTGATGATTTAAGAGGGTCAAATGATCGAACTAACAGGGTTGATTCGTAACCTTTCCCGTGGAGGTTTCCGGTCTTCAAGAATTCATGAACTTTCGATCTCTCATTTCCCTTTTGGCGTTGGCAGCAGTGCTGTTGATGCCGGGCACTCTGTTTTCCCAAGACAAGAAGCCCAAAGTCAAAAAAGTGACCGTCAAGACGGTGGAAGGTCTTCGCTTTGAGCCGGTCAGGTTTTCCGTGAAACGCGGGGAAACGCTCGAGTTGAAGATCGAAAATCACGATCCCAACGATCAACCGCACAACTTCGTGCTCATCAAGCCGGGGGCGTTGGCGGAGATCCAGGCGGCCTCAATGGCGGTGACTCCGGAAGCAGCGGCGAACGGTTTTGTCCCGAAGAGCGGATCCATCCTCGTTCACACGGGTCTCCTGAATCCGGAACAGAAAGAAACGATCACGATTCAGGCACCGGAAGAGCCGGGCATCTATCACTACGTCTGCACCTTTCCCGGTCATGCCATGGTGATGTATGGGGCGCTCTACGTGGATACGAAATATGAGAAGGACGTGCCCTTTGATCCCAATGTGCCGGAGATGGTGCGGGCCCTGGAATTGGACAAATTGAAAGCGTTGGTGGAGGTGGAACGCCCAACTTTTACCCGAGCCTTCATGCCTGAGGCCGGACCGGCGGCGATTGCGGTGGCTTTGCCGGGCGATCTGAATTTCTGCTGGGACGCGGGGAACTGTCGCCTGCGCTACGCGTGGTCGGGTGCCTACATTGATGCCACCAAAATGTGGAACTCCAACGGGAATGCGCTGGTAAATATCCTCGGTGACGAATTCTGGAACAGTGGTGGCGGGGAGAGAACTCACGGCATCCAGATTGGCGATGAATCTGCGAGGACAGTCGATTTTAAAGGTTATGCTATCATCGACGGCATTCCTGAATTTGAGTATCGGATCGATGATGTGTTGGTGCGCGAATGGATCTCCACCGGAACCGATGGCGAATTGAGCTGGCGGTTTCGCCTCGATGCTCCCGGCAATGACGTGCGGGTCTTTGCCCCGGAAACGAAGGGCACGACAATTTCGTCGAAAATCGGAAGTCGGGACGGCGATTACTGGGTGGTGCCACAGAAAGATGCTGCTGAATTTACTCTCCACTTTTCCAGGAAATGATTCGAACCCTCATTCTTACCAGCCTGCTCGCGACGAGTGCGGCTCTGGCCAATCCCGCCTACGAGGTGGAGAAGATCGCTTTTGAAAAAGGCATCGACTCTCAGGTGGGCGGCATCGCGGTGCTGACCGACGGGCGCTTGGCGGTCTGCTTTCACCGGGGCGATGTCCGGATATTTGATCCCAAGACCCAGACCTGGTCGCTCTTTGCGAAAGGGCTTCACGAGCCGCTCGGCATCCTCGCGGAATCGGCGAGTTCGTTTGTCATCGTGCAACGACCCGAGCTGACGCGGGTCTCGGACACCGATGGCGACGGCAAGGCGGATCGCTATGAAACCATCTGCGATGACTACGGCATGTCGGGCAACTACCACGAGTTTGCCTTTGGGCCGCTGCTGGATCCGAAGACGGGCGACTGGTTCGTGGCGCTGAATGTGGCGTCCAACGGCGCCCCGGTCCGCGAGGAAGTTCGGGGCGAATTTCTCGAGCTCAGTGCGACCCACGAGCAGATCCTGACCGAATGGGGCAAGGTGAAAGGCAAGGTCGGGCGCATGTATTCCGTCGTGCCCTATCGTGGATGGGTGCTCAAGGTCGAGAAAGACACCGGCAAATTGATTCCCTGGGCCTACGGGTTTCGTTCGCCCAACGGGCTGGGATTCGATGCCGACGGCGAACTCTTCGTTTCCGACAATCAGGGCGATTGGCTCGGCACCAGCAAGCTGCATCACGTGGTCAAAGGTCGCTTCCATGGACACCCGGCCAGTCTGCCATGGACCGAGAATTACGATGGGCGTCCGCCGTTGGAGATTCCGGTCGAGGAGCTCGAAAAAATGCGCACTCCGGCGGCTGTCTGGTTTCCCCAGGGCACCATGGCGAACTCACCGACGCAACCGGTCCTGATTCCCGATGGCTTCGGACCCTTTGCCGGACAAATGTTGATCGGTGAAATGAATCGCGCGCGCATCATTCGCCTGATGTTGGAAAAGGTGAACGGTGTCATGCAGGGAGCCTGCGTGCCCTTCATCGACGAAGGCCAGTTGCCAGCGGGCGTCAATCGCCTCGCCTTCGGACCCGACCAGAGCCTGTGGACGGGCCACACTCATCTCTCATGGGCGGGCTCGGAAGGGATGACGAGAATCCGTTATCGGGAGGGAAAAACTTTCCAGGACGTGAGTCGGATTTCGATTACCAGCGATGGCTTCAAGGTCGCGTTTCTGCAACCGCTCGACGAGTTGGGTGATGTGAAACTGAGTCGCTACACGTTCGCCTATCACAGTGCCTACGGATCGCCGGAGATGGAGAAGGCCGACGTGGCCTTTGAAGCGAAGCGGCTTTCGGATCGCGAGTTCCAGTTCGTCCTCGCCGAACCGTTGAAACGCGATTTTCTCTACGATTTTCGATTTCCCAAAGCGGAGAATCCCATGGTCTGCTACACCGTTCGGGAAATTCCGGTGCCCTGATCCTTTGCTATCGGGTCAGTTCGAGATCATCGATCCAGATTTGGGAAACGGCATCGCCCTGACTGACGAAGCCCAGCCAATCGAGCGTTTTCCATTCCGGGTTTTGAATCGGCAGTTTGTGGAAACGTCGCGGCTCAGCGTCCGGCAGAGTCACGACCAGATCCCACGTGCCGGCGGCGTCTCCGAGGGCTGCGGTGATTTCGAAGGTGACCCAGGTATCGAGGGGGAGTTCCATCAGTTGATTGCTGGCGGTGCGAAGTTTGCCCTTCTCGAACCAGAGGCTGGGACCGACCCGGTAGGGGTTCTCGTGATCGCGCCACTCGTGCTGAAACACCGCGTCCTTGCCGAGTCGAATGGCGAAGGCGCAGCGGGTGGTGCCGTCGGGGTGATGCGGTGACACCACGAACATGGGGAAATAACGCTGTTGCTGTCCCGGAGTGTCCCGCATGACCAGCGCTTTGGACCCGGATTTCGCGAATGGCGTTTCTTCCACCATGATTCCGCCCAGTTTTTCGTCTTGGCTCACGCTGGTGCTGACCGGCAGTTCGCCATACTCGAAGTCTTCACGAAAGGTGAGCAGCGGAGGCGTCGGTGGATCCGCCATTGATGGCATCGCCAATGAGTTTGCCCGTTTGACCCATTCGGGATCGCCGTAAACGCCCGCCCTGGTGTCGTCGAAAGGCTGAAAGCCTACCTTGAGTGCGGGCGAGTTTTCCCGGAGATGGAAGTCGCCGTTGGCTGGGTCGACAAAGCCCGGATCGGCGATGAGAGATCCTGCATCCTTCCCGCTGGCCTGCCATTCTTCGAAGGTGAGGCCGGAAAAGTCGAAGGGCTTTCCGGCAGCCTGCCAGTAGAGGTTGTGATCGACCTTCACCTTGTCGTCTTTCCAAGAGCCATGGAACAAGTCGCCCTCGTTCCAATAGACGAGATTCTTCTCGAAGGTGAACGAGAGGTGTTCCTCGACCCGCGAACGTTTCACCTGATACTCGGTGCCGTAGGCGAGAATGTTGTTTCGTATGATGTTTTCACGTCCGTAGTGCTGATGATACCCGCCGGATTTGGTACGGTAGACGAGATTGTTTTCCATCAGAATTCCGGTGCTGCCTTCGTCGTTGTAAAGTCCCCAGCCGCCGTAACTCCAGGAAAGGACATCATGAATGACGTTGTGACTCACCGTGGTTCCCTCTGATGGTCCGAGGGTATAGACGCCGCCCATGTCCGAAAGCCAGCCCTGACCGAGATGATGAATGCGGTTGAATTCGATCCGGTTTCGCTCGGCCGATCCGCCGGTGTATCCCCAGCGCCAGCCGACCGAAATCCCGGAGTAGAAGAAATCGGCAATCTCATTGTGGGTGACCGTGTGATCGCTGGTTTGCCCGATCCAGATGCCCACGGCACAGGGAAACACGCGGCCACCGTGACGGACGAGATTGTTGTCGATGGTGATATGACTCGTTTGCTCAGTCTCCTTGGAGGGTGTTCCCGAATCCCCGATGCGGATGCCGCCCGCGCCGAGGTCGTGGAGATCGCAGTGAGTGGCTGAGGAATCCCGGCAACCTTTGCGAAACCAGATTCCGTAGAGACCGGTGTGGCCGATCTCGCAATCGTCGAAAGTGATGTGATGGGCTCCATCGATCTGCACCGTGGCTTCGATGGGAAAGGCGGCCTGAGCTGGTTCGAATCCAGAAGGTGGAGTGTTCCAGCCAGAGTGGAGAAAGGAGAGTCCGCGAAAGTTGAGGTGTTCGACGACTTTTTCCGCTGCTGCATCTCCGGCAATGACGAGCAATTTCTCGGTCACGGGGGCGATGGCTTTCGCCGTTTCAATCGTTTCCCCCGGTCGCGGGAGATAGGTCAGGGTCGCATCGGGCGCGAGATACCACTCGCCCGCTTCATCGAGCGCTGCGCGATAGTTTTCCAAGACATAAGCAGTATCCCGAGTCAGCGAATTCCATTTTTTCATGTCCCTCCCGGAGATGCCGAGATGTCCGTTCTTTGCATCGACCGAGTCGAGAAATTTCCTGGTATTGTCCCATTTGTGAAACAGCAGAATCTGCGCGCCCTCGCGCTCGGCATCGGTGATGTCGGCGAGAGACGCCACGTCTTCGGGACGCGCAAAGAGTGTCTGTCGGGCGAGGCGCTTGCCGTCCACCTGCGTGATTTCTTCGTGCGACTTCAGCAGGTAATGGAAAAATGCATCCGGTTCCCGGGCGCGGATCGCGCGTTTGCCGTTCACCCAAAGTTGCTCGAAACGCCAGTCGTCCGGGACCTTCGCAGTCCAGGTGCCGTCGGCTTGCGCGGTGAATCCGTGAATCTCGCGCCCACCGGAGATCACCGGTTGCGTGCCCGAAGCCGCCTGATAAGTCACGGGTGCCGCCGCCGAGCCACCGTCTTTCGGGCCGAACACCAGAGGCTCGGTGATCGCATAGCTTCCCGCCGCGATCTCCACCCGAATGGCCTCGTCGGGTGACGACTGGCGGAGCTTCCGAACTTCCTGCTGCGCTTCGGTCAGACTGTGGAGAGGACCTTCCGGCGACACCTGAAGCACGATCTCCGCTTGGGCAGCGGGTAGAGGGATCGCCAAGGTCAGAAAAGCGATGGCGAGAGAGTTGAGAAAAGCGTTTCGGGTCATCGGGACGAATTGACCATCCGCCCAAAACCGGAGCGACTCAACAGGGTATGGTCGTCGACTCAACCCTGTTGGGGTGACCGTCGGGATCGGAAGATGATCAGGCCGATGGCGATCAGCATGGCGGCGGCAATCAGCGACCCGAGGTTGAAGATTCCCATGGTCGAATACCAGACGATGGCGTAGCCGAGCGCGCCGGAAAAGAGGGCGTAGAACACGAAGGTGACCAGCGTTCGTCGAATGATGAGGCCTTCGCGACCGAGTAGACCGACGGTGGCGGACGCGGCAACGACATTGTGGACACAGATCACATTTCCGGCAGCGCCGCCGACGGCTTGGAGCGCCACAATCCAGGAGGGATCGACCCCGATCTTTTGGCCGACGCCAAACTGGAACAGGGAAAACATCATGTTGCTGATCGTGTTTGATCCGGCCACGAAGGCGCCGATGCCGCCGATGAAGGTGGAAAACAACGGCCAGGCGGACCCCGTCAATTCGGCGACGCCGTTGGCCAGAGCGATGGGCATTTTTTCAAAACCAGCAGCGCCTCCGGCGGAGTTGATGAAGACCTGAACCATGGGCACGGTGAAGACCAGGGCGACGGAGGCGGACAACAGGGTGCGACCCGACCGCGCCCAGGCGCGTCGGATGCCTGCGGGCGGAATGTGGTGCATCGCCGAGGTGATGAGGGCGACGAGAACAAAGCCGAAGGCCGGCAGGTAGAGTGGCTGGATGGTGGGGGAAATGTCAGTGCCGAAGAGATTGGGAATGGTGAAGGTCACCGACTTGAGCCAAGCGCCGAGGGGCAGAGCCTCCAACCGTGTCAGGACCAGGAACGCCGCCACCAAGAGGTAGGGAGCCCAAGCTTTCCACTGACTCATGGTGGGCGTGGATTTGCTGGGTTCCTCCTCGCGAATCTCGAATTGCCCCGACCATTCCTCGGGCCAGGTTTCACGAGGTTCGAAATCCCAGATCTCTCTCGGCGGCGGCATCAGAAATCCGCGTTTCGCGGCGAGGATGACGATGAACAGCCCTATGGGGCCTCCGATGAGTGAGGGAAACTCGGGGCCGAGAAAAATGGCGAACAACAGGTAGGGAACCGTCATCGCCAGAGCGGCGAAGAGGGCGAACTTCCAGATCGCGAGTCCATCGGCGATGGATCGATTTTTTCCGAAATACCGGGTCATCACGCAGACGACAAGCAGAGGAATGAAGGTGCCCACGGCGGCGTGAAGGATGGCGACTTTGGCTCCGATGGAGGCCAGGAAATCCGACCATTCGAGGAATCCGGCTCCCTCGGAAAAGGCGATGACGCCCGGGTCTTCCGAGAGTCCCCGGTTCACCCCGACAAGGATGGGAGTGCCGACAGCGCCGAAGGAAACCGGGGTGCTCTGAATCATCATTCCCGCGACGACTGCCGCCATGGCGGGAAATCCCAGGCCGACCAGCAGAGGGACGCAGACGGCTGCGGGCGTGCCGAATCCGGCCGAACCCTCGATGAAGGATCCGAACAACCAGGCGATGATGATGACCTGCACCCGCCGATCGGGGGTGATGCCGACAAACCCGTGGCGAATGGTTTGCAGGGCTCCGCTTTCCTGAAGCGTATTCAGCAGCAGGATGGCACCGAAGACGATGAGCAGCAGGGCGGCGGCGATGACGAGGCCGTTGATGGAAGCAGCAGCAATTTGAGGAAGGGGAATCTGCCACACCCAGAGGGCCAGAACTGCCGCCGTGATCCATGACAGCGGCATCGCACGCGCGGCCGACCAGCGAAGGATCACCAGGAACAAGGCGACAACCGCGATTGGCAACAGCGCCAGGGCGGCGAGGGCGAGGGCATTCATGGGGTGGATGGTAGGAGATGGACCCCAAAAAGACCATCACGGATCGACGATTTATCTTTTGGTTTTCTTCAGATCGTTCATGCAATGCCGGGGTTACTTCTTGCTTCTATGCCCGCCTATATCCTCGCGATCTTTCTGAGCGCCTTTCTGCTCTTCCAGGTTCAGCCCATCATCGCGCGCTACATTCTACCATGGTATGGCGGGAGCCCGGCTGTCTGGACGACCTGCATGCTCTTTTTTCAGGTGGGGCTTCTGGTGGGCTACACCTACGCTCATCTCTTGGTGTCTCGATTTCGAGATCGACCGCAGTGGCAGGCGGGCATTCATCTCACGGTATTGGTGGTTTCGCTGTTGTTGCTGCCGATCACGCCGCCGGAAAGTCTGAAGCCGACGGGAGCAGGAGGCAGCCCGGTCGGAGGCATCGTGTGGCTGCTGCTGGTCACCGTCGGTCTGCCCTACGTGGTGATCTCGGCGTCGGGTCCGCTGTTGCAGCATTGGTTTGGTTCGGTGGTCGAAGGTAAATCCCCCTACCGGCTCTACGCGATCTCGAACTTCGGATCGCTGCTGGGATTGCTGACATACCCGGTGCTGTTCGAGCCAAATTTCCGACTCGGACAGCAAACGGGCCTCTGGTCGGTCGGTTATGGAATCTACGCCGTTCTGGCGGGGCTATGTGCGTGGGTGTTGCTGCGAGCCCGCCGTGAGTCAGGTCAATTGGACGAAGAAAATGCGGAGCTCAGAACGGTGGCGCTTCCGGCTCCGTGGACGGATCGGATTCTCTGGGTGGCGCTGGCGGCTTGTGGCTCGGTATTGCTGCTCGCAACGACGAATCAGATGTGTCAGGACGTGGCGGTGGTGCCATTTCTCTGGGTGCTGCCATTGAGTCTCTATCTGGTGACATTCATCGTGGCGTTTGATCATGCGCGGTGGTATTTCCGTCCTTTCTGGATTCCGCTGGCCGCCGTCTCGATAGGGGCCTTGGTCTATCTCTTGAATCAGGATTTTTCTGATGATGAGTTGCCCCTTTCGATTCAAATCGCCATCTATTCCGTGGCGATGTTTGCCTCCTGCATGGTGTGTCACGGCGAGATGGTGAGACGAAAGCCGCACCCGCGTTTTCTCACTGGATTCTACCTTGCGGTGTCGCTTGGGGGCGCCTTGGGAGGAATGTTTGTCGGCCTGCTGGCTCCAAAGATTTTCACCGGATACTGGGAACTCCATGTCGGACTGATGGCGTTTGCGGCGCTGGCGGGAATCTGCCTCAGGCGCGATGTGTCTGGAGGTCATGTGAGCGAAAAGGGCCGCGCACTGGCCTACTCGGGGGGCGTTTTCTGGGTAGGAGGCATGGCGGTGATGGCCTTCTATCTCCACGCCCACTTTGCCGAAGTGAAAGGTAGTGCGATTTCCTCGACACGGAGTTTCTACGGCGTGCTTCGCGTCGATGAAGGAGACGCGTTTACCGATGATCACTATCGGGCGCTGTATCACGGGAGAATCAGTCACGGACGGCAGTTTTTGAGCGATCAATTTCGACGCTGGCCGGTGTCCTACTACACCGAGGAAAGCGGTGCCGGGTTGGTGTTTCGGTATCACCCGGC
>JAGROX010000422.1:0-624 GCA_020440025.1 Verrucomicrobiia bacterium | reverse complement strand
TGGAGGATTGTGACGGCGAGGAAAGTGTCGTCCTCGGCGATGCCAGAATCTCATTGGAGCAGGAGATTTCTCAGGGACGATCGGAGCAGTTCGATGCCCTGTTTGTCGATGCCTTCAGCGGCGACTCCATTCCCATTCACCTCCTCACTCGGGAGGCTTTCGAACTCTACTTTCAGCATCTGAAACCCGACGGAGTTCTCGCGGTTCACATCACCAATCTACACCTCGACCTGAGCGATCCGGTTCGAGTGTTGGCAGAAGAGCTGGGAAAAGAAGCCATCCTCATCGAGCACGAAGGCGAGGAATATCACATGAACTACTCGGTCTGGGTCTTGGTCAGTGACAACCGGAAGATGTTGGATGAGATCGTGTTCGATGGCTGGATGACTCCGTGGGAACGCGATGTTCCGAAGGATATTCACTGGACCGACGATTACAGCAATCTCCTGGATGTGATCGAGTAGGGGCCGTGGAGTGCGGAGCTTGTCAGGTCAGGCTTGGTTGTGGCAGGTTGTGAATCGATGGAAACCGAAGGCGAAGTGGTTGAACCGAATGAGAGCGTGGTCTTGAGGAAGAAGATCGGCGGCTGGGTCTTGATCACTTTTGGGGTGCTGTTGTCCTACG
>JAGROX010000421.1 GCA_020440025.1 Verrucomicrobiia bacterium | reverse complement strand
GCGTCGCGGAATTCCTTCAGAGCGGCGTCGACCTTCTGCTCCGTGACCAAACTGGCGATCCGACCGGACATGACGTAGTCGCCGTAGCTGAAGCCACCGGAAAACACCACCAGACGAATCCCGTCCAACGTGGCGCGGGTCACCGTCGAGATCGGGGCGATCTCGGTCGCGAAACCCACGGATTCCAACGCGCGTGCGGTCTCCGCATCGCAGTTGGTGCCGGGAAATTTCAGTAGTAGTGCGCGAGGCCGTTCTTCCATAGCGATTTCAGTTCGGATAGCGATTCGTCGATGAGGGTCTCTTTGCCCCACTCAATCCGGAGATTGCGGTGAGCGTCTGTCGAAGTGCCCAGTTCACCATAGGCCATTCCCGCAAAATGCGCAGCCACCTGCTCGCGATGCTCGGGAGCGATCTCCAGCACGTAACGGCCTGGCGTTTCTGCGAACAACTGTGCGAGCTTGGTCAGATCACCGCTCACCGGCAAGCCGTCCAGCGAAAGGTCGAGCCCGCCTTTTCCGGAAAAAGCGAATTCGGCCAGAGCCACGACCAGACCACCTTCGGAAACGTCGTGAGCGGCCAGAATCCATCCCTGCTTGAGGGCTTCGTAATATTTGCGATAGATCGCGAGATTCGCTTCCAAATCGGTGCTCGGGACGGCAGGAAGGAATCCCTCTTCGTCAACCTTTCCGGCCAGCCCAATCTGACGAGCCAAGACACTGCCACCCAGGGCTGCACCGGTGGTTCCCAAGACAGAAATAACACTGTTGGGTCGGCGAAGTGACCCTGTTACCACGTGCGAGGCATCCTCCACAATGCCCATGCCGCTGATGAGAATCGTCACCGGAATCGATACCGGACCGTCCTTGGTTTCGAAATAGTTGTAGAACGAGTCCTTGCCTGACACAAAGGGCGCGGAGTAGGTCTCGGCTGCGGCAGCGATCCCTTTGACGGTTTCGACCAAGGCACCCAGTTCTTCGGGTTCATCGGGATTGCCGACACAGAAGTTGTCGAGAATCGCGATCCGATCGGGATTTGCGCCCATCGCCACGAGTTGGCGGAAACATTCATCGACACAGGCCGCGCCCATTTCGTAGGGCGCTGTCTTCCCCCATTCGGGCAAAATGGCCAACGCCATGGCCATGAGCTGATCGCTGCCATCGATGCGAATGACCGAGCCGTCCTGAGGCGCGTCGCCCGAGGCACCGGCGAGTGGTTTCAGCATCGTGTTGCCCTGGACCTCGTGATCGTACTCACGAATGATGGGCTCGCGGGACACGATGGCGAAATCGCCGAGCACCTGCTTCAGCACGTCGCCCAAATTTCCTTCCCATTCCCAGAGCGTCGCTTCGGGATCAGACGTCTTTTGCGTCCAGGTGGATCTCATCTGACGCACCGGCGCGTCATGTAGCGCGGAGCAGTCGAGTTCGCAAACCGTCTCGCCGTGATGCTTCACTTTGAGAATGCCCGATCCATCCGCGTGGCCGAGTTCGGTGAGTTCAGTCTCATACTTGTCCGCCAATTCGCGCAGCTCCGGGAGCGACGCCTCGTCGACCGCCAGCACCATGCGTTCCTGGCTTTCGCTGATGAAAATCTCCCAGCTCACGAGACCGGGCTCCTTCAGTTTCACGTTGTCGAGAATGACCTCGCCACCCACCTCTTCGAGCATCTCGCCACAGGCGCTGGAGTAGCCGCCGGCACCGCAGTCAGTAATGAAAACGATCAGCCCCCGTTCCCGGGCTTCGAGCACGAAATCGGCCGCCTTCTTCTCCTCGATGGGATTGCCGATCTGCACGGCTTGCTGATCTTCCTCGTGAGATTCGGTGTCCAGAGCCGCGGAGGAAAAGGTCGCCCCATGGAGTCCATCCCGACCGGTTCGAGCGCCGACGGCGATCACTTTCAGCCCGGCTGACATCTCCTTGTCGATGTCAGGAATCGGAATCACGCCCGCCGTGCCGCAATAGACCAGCGGATTGTAGATATAGGCGTCGTCGAACTGAATCGCCCCATTCACCGTGGGAATGCCCATGCGATTGCCATAGTCGCGCACGCCGCGCACCACCCCGCGCATGACGCCGAGGGGATGAATGACGTCTTCGGCCTGAATTTTTTCCGGTGCCGTGTCCGGGGCGCCGAAACAGAACACGTCGAGGGATGCAATCGGTTTCGCCCCCTTACCTGCCCCGAGAATGTCGCGGATCACCCCACCGATCCCGGTGTTGGCCCCGGCGTAGGGCTCGATCGCACTCGGATGATTGTGCGTCTCCGCTTTCAGACACACCGCGAGCTTGTCATCAAGCTTGATGAAGCCCGCGTTGTCGT
>JAGROX010000420.1:3813-4558 GCA_020440025.1 Verrucomicrobiia bacterium | reverse complement strand
TGATTGAAGAGCTGTTCGTGACCTGATTTTCGTGCCAGAATGCGGTTCCTTTTCAAGATCCTCTGAGAACCCCGATGAAGAAGCCTCACTCATTTGCCATCACCCTCATCGCGTTGCTGATCGGTATCGCCGTTTCCCTCGGCAAGATTTCCGCCGCGGAAAAGCCGAATATCCTCTTCATCTACACCGACGATCATTCCTATCGCACGGTGTCCTGTTATGAACACGCGGAGGCATGGGCTCAGACGCCCAACATGGACCGGCTCGCCGCGAAGGGGGTGCGTTTTACCCACGCCTACATCGGCACGTGGTGCATGCCCTCGCGAGTCGCGATGCTGACCGGCCATCATCAGTACGGGGCAAAAACGATGCGGATGGAGGGCGAATATCCCGGTAGCGAATACGATCCCGAGCAATGTCCGTTCTGGCCCTCCGTCTTTCGCCAAAATGGCTACCACACGGCCCACATCGGCAAATGGCATTCCGGGCGCGATGCGGGATTTGGGCGCGATTGGGATCATCAGATGGTCTGGAATCGGCCCGCGCATCCGGCCAATGCGCCGAACTACTACTACGATCAACTGATCTCGGTAGACGGAGGCGAAGCCAAGGTGACGCCCGGTTACTCGACAGACAATTACACGAAGTGGGCGGTGGACTACATCAAGGGCGAGAACCGCGACACCACGAAGCCCTGGTATCTGTGGCTCTGCTATGGCGGGGTTCATGCGCCCTACACTCCCGC
>JAGROX010000420.1:0-3701 GCA_020440025.1 Verrucomicrobiia bacterium | reverse complement strand
GGGTCCTGATGGTCAACCCATCCTCAGCGACAAAGCCATCGGCAGCGAGATCGGGGACAATTTCGAGCGCGACCGTGGTCGTACCCTTTCAACCTGGTCTCGCCAGTATCATCAGGCGGTTCGAGCGCTGGACGAGGGAATTGGCAAGGTGCTTGCCGCACTGGAGGAAAGCGGTCAACTCGCCAATACCTTGGTGGTTCTCACCGCCGACCAGGGATACGCCTGGGGGCAGCATGGTTTCCGTGCGAAGCTGGCTCCCTACGACGCGAACATTCGTTCACCGCTCATCATCTCCATGCCCGGCACTTTGCCGGAAGGAAAGGTTTGTCGCACGCCGGTGGGGGGCGTCGATTTACCGCCGACGTTTTTCAGTGTCGCGGGACTCGATTTGCCTTGGACCATGCACGGACACGATCTGATGCCGTTGTTGAAAGATCCTGATGCCGCCTGGCCACACACGACCATCATGCCCTTCACCGCCGACAAATTTGGCGCGGATTGCGATGTGGTGCCCGCGCCGCCCGGCAATCAACACAAGGCTGGAGTTCCCTGGTATGTGATGCTGGTGGACAAGGATCACCAGAAATACATCCGAACTCTCAACGCCAACGAGCCCGAAGAACTCTATGATCTGGAAGCTGATCCCAACGAGCTGACCAATCTCGCCAGCGATCCGGCCCATGCCGAGACGGTGAAAGAGCTGCGCGCCGCCGCCATTGCCGAGCTGAAACGCACCGACGCCAAAATGGTGGACTCTTTGCCGCCGGTGAAAGAGTAAGTTGCTTGGTTCCCCAGATTCTGAATCGATGATGAAACATTTTTCGAAACTCACCGCTTTGTCCGCCTTCATCGGGATCAGCGTGCTCGCCGCGCCCGCCTCCGACCTCGGCACCCTCATCTTCCACGATGAGTTTGAGCGCACCGAGTCCCAGGAAGAAAAAGACGAGCCAGGCAACGAGTGGACGACCAGCAGTGAGACAACGGCAGCTGGCCGTAAGCAAGTCGATCTGCGGGATGGCGCGATGCACATGCACACTGCCGAAAATGCCAATCACGCCGTATCGACACGTCACGAGTTTGCCTTCACCGACGGAAGCATCGGGATGCGTTTCAAACTCGACAACGATGGCGATCAGTTGCAGCTCAACTTTGCCGACCTCGGATTGAAATCAGTTCACGCCGGTCATCTCTTTGATGCCGTATTCAGCCTCGGTGGCGTCTCTTTTGATGACAAAAAGACGGGGTCGATGAATCTGGAAATCCGTGCCGCTCGGGAGAAGGGAACCCTTTCCAACGAGCAACAGGAAGCGCTCAAGACAAAACGGAAATCATTCAAAAACCCCGTCACCAAGGGCGAGTGGCACGAACTGCTGGTTCATGTCGAGGGCGACCGGATCAGCGCGGTGGTCGATGGCAAGGAGGTCGGTAGTTTTCAATCCGAAGGTTTTGCCCACCCCACCAAGCGCCTTCTGCGTTTGCTCGTTCCAGGTGCCGCAAGCGTCGATGATGTGAAAATCTGGCGGAAGCAATAACGTCCGGTTTCGAATTCTGCCTCTTTCCCTCCTTTCCATTCGATTATCTTAACTCATGAAAAAACACCTCATTGCCACTTTCGCCCTTTCCCTGATCGCCTCGGCACTTCACGCCGAAGATCTTGGCACCCTGATTTTCGAAGACGACTTCGAGCGTAGCGAATCGCAGGAAATCAAAGACGAACCCGGCAACGGCTGGGGCACCAACAGCAAGACCCGTGCGGGTGGTCACAAGCAGGTCGACCTGAAAGATGGTGCCATGTATATCACCATGCACGCCACTGCCGACCACGCGGTATCGGTCACCCATCCAGCCGAGTTTACCGATGGGGCAGTGAATCTGCGATTCATGTTGGAAGACGAAAAAGACATCCTCGGATTGGATTTTGCGGATCTCCAGTTCAAGGAGGTTCATGCCGGTCATCTCTTCAAGGTCGGCGTCAGCACCAGGAAGGTGGACATTGATGACATGAAGTCCGGCAGCATGAACATGGAGTTCTACGATGCGAAGAAGGCAAAGACGCTCACCAAAGAGCAACAGGCATTCATCGCCTCCAAAAAGACCGGGTTTCCGGTGAAGCTCGATGCCGGAAAATGGTATGACCTGCTCGTTCAGATCAAGGGCGATACCGTTCTGGTTTCCATCGATGGGAAAGAGGTCGGTTCCTTTGCCTCCGAGGGCTTTGCCCATCCCACCAAGCGGCTGCTCCGGCTCTCGGTTCCGAAGAGCGCGGTGGTGGACGACGTGAAGATCTATTCGCGAGCGAAGGGCTGAGTTTTCAGCCAGCACCGATCTGCGACGCCATCCCTTTTGAGTTCACCAAGTCCCGAGTCCATGTTCCGAACGGTCACTTTTCTCTGCTTCTTTCTACTCAGCCTGGCATTTGGGCCGCGCCGGGATGGCTTTGCGGCGGAGGTGCCGAGGAATCTAGTCTGGATCATTGCCGACGACATGTCGCTCGATACCGGGGCCTATGGGGTGAAGGGGATTCAGACGCCTCATCTGGATCGTCTCGCCGCCGAAGGACGGCGCTACGACCGGGCCTACTCGAGCGCTCCGGTTTGCAGTTCTTCCCGCTCAGCTTTCATCCTCGGAACCTATCAGACCACGACGGGACTGCATCCCCACGATGCCGAGAACCCCCAGCCACTGGCTGATCCCTACGTGCCGCTCCCGACACTATTGCAGAAAGCGGGATGGTTTGTGACCAATGCGGCGGCCCCCATCGTGGAGGGTAGTTCGAAGTCCACCAAAGGAAAGACCCACTACAATTTTTCCCACGAAGCCAAGACGCTGTTTGACGGAGACGACTGGCGCCAGCGGAAAGAGGGGCAGCCTTTCTTTGCTCAATTCCAGATCAAGGAGCCGCATCGGCCCTTTTCCATCCCTGAGAGTTTTGATGAGAAGTCGCTCGAAGCGATTTTGATCCCAGCGAACTATCCCGATCATCCGCTGGTGAGGCGCGATTGGTATGCCTACCAACGCAGCGTCGAGATCGTGGATCGCAGGGTGGGAGCGATTCTCGATCAACTCGAAGAAGAAGGAGTTTTGGACAGCACACTCGTCATTTTTTTCGGTGATCATGGCCGCGCCATGCCGTGGGGAAAACAATGGCTCAATGTCGAGGGACTTGGGGTGCCCCTGTTGATGCGCGGACCGGGAATCGAAAAAGGCAGTGTCGAAAAACGTCTCGTCAGCCTGATCGATCTCGCGCCATCGGCATTGGAGATCGCCGGATTGCCGATTCCGGATTGGATGGAGGGCCGGTCCATCCTCGGACCCGAGTTTCCCGAGCGCGACGTCATCTTCGCCGCCCGCGATCGTTGTGGCGATGCCATGGATCGCATCCGTGCCGTCATCAGCGAGGATCATCTGTTGGTACGAAACTACTTTCCTGAACTGTCTCATTTGAATTGGTCCGGCTACAAAGAGGCTTCCTATCCCGGTATGGCGCTGCTGAGAGTGATGAATGCCGAGCATCGACTCGATCCCCTTCAGGCAAGTTGGCTCGCGCCGAATCGTCCCGAGATCGAACTCTATGACTTGAGGAAGGATCCCGATGGCATTCACAACGTAGCCGACGATCCGACGAACCGGGAGACGGTCGCGATGCTGACGCGGCGTTTGAATGCCCAATTTCAGCCATCCACCGACAAGGGTGCCACCGG
>JAGROX010000087.1 GCA_020440025.1 Verrucomicrobiia bacterium | reverse complement strand
GGGGAGACACGGTGAAAAGTGACTCCAACATCTCGACGACACTGCTCTGTTGGAGCGCTCTAAACCTACGCGACCAAGAGAACCAGCACGCCGCCGACCGCGCCGGAAATTGGATCCGCGACTATGTGGGCTCGCTTCGACCGCAAGCCATTGCCGAAGCCGTGAGTGCCCGTTACGGCAAAGATCGCACCTTTTCCGTGCCTATTCTCATGCTCTGCGCTCTCTGCGGACGTCTGGGCGATGACCAAAAAGCCGCGTGGAAACTCGTGATGCCACTTCCCTTCGAACTCGCCATCTTTCCCCGTCGCTGGTTCGCCGCCCTGCAGCTTCCGGTGGTGAGCTATGCCTTGCCAGCTCTCATCGCCATTGGACACGCCCGCTTTCGACTCGCACCGCCGCTGGGAATTTTCCGACTGATCCGTCGACTGGCCTGGCCCAAAGCATCGGCATTGCTCGATGAGATTCAGCCATCGTCGGGAGGATTCCTCGAAGCCGCTCCGCTCACCAGTTTCGTCACCATGGCCCTCGCAGCCTCCGGAGAAAAAAAACATCCTGTCGTGGGCAAAGCCGTTGCGTTTCTCACCCGGGAAGTCAGACCAGACGGCAGTTGGCCGATCGATACCAATCTCAGCACCTGGGTGACCACGCTTTCGGTCAAAGCCCTGCTGACTCAACAGGGTCAAGTCCCCGATCTAACTCTGTTGGATCGGCAGAAAATTCGCGACTGGCTCCTCGGACAACAATATCAGGATCGCCATCCCTTTACCGATGCCGCGCCCGGAGGTTGGGCATGGACGGATCTGCCGGGCGGCGTTCCTGATGCGGATGACACTCCCGGTGCGCTGTTGGCGCTGCGTTTGTTGGAAGATGAGGAATCTCGCAACCTCTGTCGTGACGCCGCCGAGCGCGGCATTGTCTGGCTTTTGGACCTTCAGAATCGCGACGGAGGCATGCCCACTTTCTGTCGAGGTTGGGGCGCGCTGCCGTTTGATCGATCCAGCCCGGACCTCACTGCTCATGCCCTCAGGGCTTGGACGGCCTGGTCTGACGAGATGCCTGTGCCCCTTCAGGATCGGATCAAGGAGGGAACTCGCCAAGCCCTGAGATTCCTGAAACAACATCAGCGGGGTGACGGGTCTTGGGTTCCCCTGTGGTTCGGAAACCAACACCTGCGGCGAGATGAGGAAAACCCGACCTACGGAACCTCCATGGTGGCCATCGCCCTGATGGATCTGGAGCCAAATCTCAAGGGACCGGAACGCGAGGCCTTGGCACGCGGCATCAACTGGTTGAGAGCGCACCAGAACGCCGATGGCGGCTGGGGTGCCGGAGAGGGAACCCCTTCCAGTATTGAAGAAACCGCCCTGGCCATGAGCGCCTTGGGTAACCGCGCGACGATACCGGTCGACATCATGCAACGCGCCGCAGATTGGCTGGCTGAGGCCACCGAGCAGGGCACGTCCTTCCCCGCGTCACCGATCGGCTTCTATTTCGCGAAGCTCTGGTATTTTGAAAAGCTCTACCCAAAGGTCTGGACAGTTTCGGCTCTGAGTCGATTTGAGAGACTTACCTAGTCATCGGCTGCTGACAGGTGTCGGCGCGACAGCATCGCGATGACGCCAGCCTTCGAACACAGGCGGTTGGTCTGAAGCGAGACTCGTCACCAGATCAGGCAGCCGCATCAGCACCCAAGGACTGAGCAAACCCGAGCGCTTCTTGGTGTAGATGATATCATCGGCCAGATAGATGGAGGAATGGACTGCCTGTCTCGAAGTGGGATCAATCATGATCAGGAGATCTCCGTAGCGATAGGGCGGTGCCACCCGCGTAAAATTTTTACTGATTTCTGCCTCCACCTCATCTGACCTGAGGTAGCGCTCCTTGGGCGTGAACTCGAAAAAGTTGAGACAGGTCCAAAAACTATCGGGAAACTGCCCTGTCATTCCCATGGTCACGGTGGGAAAAGTATAGAGCAATCTGCGTGGAAGCGGTGGGAGGAGGTGCGCGATATCGATTCGCTCCACTCCCTTGGTCCGCTCGATGGACTCCAGCAGAGGCAGCACGTCCTTGTATTTGAAGCCAGCTGTCCAGTAACTGCTGATGGCCTCGAAATCCGTTTTCTCATCCACCCGCATCCGAAGAATCAGCGTTCGCGTGCGCGTGATGGCCTTGCGAAGGTCCCGTTCCTCCTTTTCGGAGGTCGCCAGGCTGAGCAGGAAAGGAAGATCGGAAAAAGCCAGTGATGTCCCGTAGGGATAGGTCAGATGGTCGATCGCGGCGATCATCTTTTGAGAGATCCCTGAACTTTCGAACCATCCTTGCACATCTCCGCTCGCAATGATGGTGGGATTCCGATGGAAAGGATTTTCGTCGTATCTCCTGAGGACTTGGTAGATTTTCAATCGCGCTCCAATCGGCAGTTCCTCAACCACTCGAGGATTGGGATGAACGCGCACTTCGGTGGCACTGATGTGCCAGACCGATTTTTCCTTCAGCTCATTCAAGAGTGTATCACTCAACCCCAGTCCTGCGAAAAGCGAGGTCACTGTTTCCAAGTTAGCATCAGGAAACGCCCAAACCGTTTGCTGAGAGGGAATGGGGACGAGATCCATCAAGGCATCAGGCGCCTCCAGGTAAATGTAGGAATACTCGAGGTCTCCCCACGGCCCCCGCTTCAGTCGATTGACATCACTGGCGGGCTGGATGGTTCCATCATCAGAAATGACGGTGCTAATCAGATCGCTACCGTTCTGGGCAAGCACGTTCCCGGAATTTCCAAAAGTGAGCAAGGCGATCCCGAACAAATTGAAGGAACCCAGGAGCAACCTGCTCTGGAGGTAAAAAACACTTTTCACGATTTTTGAGAGAATTCAGAATTCAGGCGGAAATATTTGACGGTAACGCCCGGCTTGGTGGAATAGCGCTTGATCACCTCTTCGAGCGTGTTGATCACCCATGGCTGACTGAAACTCCGCCCATTCTTGGTAAACACCAGGTCGCCCGCGATATAATTGCAGGCATGAACACCATATCCAAGGGTCTCATCTATCATTAACACGAGATCTCCAAACTCGCTCGGCTCACTCACCCGGTGATAGAGTTCTTCCAGCGCGCTGGCAAAAGGGAGGTCATCGAGAAATCGACCTGAGGGTTCTTGATTGAAGAAATTGGCGGCCGTCCAAAAGCAGTCCGGTGACGAATTTCCCACAACGAGGGAAGCGTCACGGTAAGTGTAAAGTAACATCCGAGGCAGCGGCGGCAGCAAATGAACCAGATCGTAGTGTTCCAAGTCGCCTCGCTTGAGAACCGCTTCCATGAGAGGAACCATGCCCTGATTTTTTCCCCTGGCCGACCAATATTCCGTGAGAAAGCGATGATCGCTTCCTGCCCCGATTTTCAAGCGCACGGCGAGCGAACGCTCCCTTAGGAGAGATCGCACCAGCAGTCTCCTTTCTGAATCCTCCTTGAGCTCTCCGAGAATCAGGGGCAATTCGGAAAGTTGTGTCCCCCGTCCCCTGGGATAGAACAAACTCGTCACGGATTCCACCGTCTGCGGCTGGATGCCGGGAATTTCCGCCACCTCTTTCCGCCATCTAGGATCGATGTAAAAGGTTGATTGATAACGAGGATACTCGGGATCCATGCTCTGAACCTGGTAGAGTTGAACTCTTACCTCAGACGTCAGTGATTTCACCAACTCACGTGGAGGGATGACTTCCACCCGATCATCGAACTGCCGGATCAAATCTGGATCAGAAAGCCTCTGAATCTGGTCTGAATTGAGTCCGATTCTCTTCAGCAACTCAGGAAGCTCCGGGGCGCGGATCCCCGTGAAACACCAAGTGATCGGACGATCTTCCTGTTCGAGAATGTAGGAAACATAGTTCTCAGGGGGCTCCAAGTCGATGTCGTAGACCTCCATGATGCCCCACGGGCCGGATTTCACCGGTAGAGACGCAGCCTCCCCTCCAAGCTTCTCTTCGGCATGTGAAAACGCGACCAAACCGAATCCCATGATCGCCGCAGCAACGGGAAACCGAAAACTTCGGGCAACTGAAGCACCAAGGCGAAAACGATGTTGTGGGATGTCTTTCAAGGCAACTAAACGATTCGACTTTGCCCCGAATTTCTTCGGTAACTTGATCGCAGTGGAATTTCAGGAATGAACTTCGGAAAAGAGGAGCAAGGGTTCCTCCCTAAGCGGCCATGATGAAACCGAAACATGCCCGCTCAGTTACGCATCCATCGAAGATAGCGCAACGGGCTTCGCCACGTTCAGTATTCAACCTAGTCGCTTTGTTCTTAAACCCTGACAAGTGACTGTCCGTAGCGCAAAAAAACACGAAATCTGCGTGGAAAATATCAAGAGAGCGCCTTATGGTGAGGTCGGTATTGAGATTCATTCTCAATAATAATGAATACTTCGTCTCGAACTCTATCTCAAATTCCTGTCGGCACTTCGGTGCGCATTGATCGGTATCTCTCCAGTGATCCCGCACTAAGGCGCTTTCGTGAGATGGGATTGCTCCCCGGTACGATCATTCGGGTCGTGCGATTGGCTCCCATGGGAGATCCGATGGAGATCTCGGTCGGAGCCTCCCTGCTCTCGCTGCGCCGCGAACAAGCGGCTCTCATCACGGTAACGGCAGAACCCACCGACGGAAAATAACGGGCCAATCAGGTCGGTCCCGCACTCGACGATCCCAGTTTCGCCCTCCTTCCCCCAAAAAAAATGTCAGCCAAGAGTTCAGGAGCCGCTGATGCCCCTCGGGTGTTCGCCTTGGTGGGAAATCCCAATTCGGGGAAGACCACGCTTTTCAATGCCCTCACCGGGCTTCGTCAGAAAGTCAGCAATTATCCTGGCGTCACGGTGGAGAGAAAGGAAGGCACTGCCATCGGTCAACATGGCGAACCCATCAAGCTGATCGACTTGCCAGGCGCCTACAGCCTGAATCCGCAGTCGCCCGATGAAGAGATCCTGCGAGATGTACTGCTGGGAAGGCGAAAAGACATTCCTCAGCCGGATGCCATCATTTGTGTCATCGACGCCACCAATGCCGAGCGTCACCTCTATCTGGCCACTCAGGTCCTGGAGCTGGGGTTGCCAACCATTCTCGTCCTCAACATGACCGACTTGGCGGAATCGAGTCAGATTCAGATCGATCCTGAGAAACTCGCCGCCAAGCTCAACATTCCTGTCATTCCGATGCGAGCGAATCGCCGGAAGGGACTGCCCGAACTGAGGATCGCGATGAGTCGACACGATCTGCCGGCCTCTCAGCTCAACATTCCGCTGCCCGATGAGATCAGCGAGATGCTCGACAAAGTTCATGATGACAGCACGGAGCATTCCCGTCACGCGGCGCTCTACACCCCCGGACAGGCACGCGATCTCCTCGATCAAAACCAGGAGTGGGAGGATCGACTCATTGCCACTCGCTACGATTCCATCAAGGAACTCTGTGAAGGGTCCATCTTGCGAAACGAAGCTGATGTCACCACGCTGACGGATCGGCTCGACGGCATTTTCCTCCACCGCTTTTTTGGTTGGATCATCCTGACGGCGGTCATGGGCATCCTGTTCATCATGGTCTTCTTCGGCGGAGAGCTGCCCATGCAGGGAATCGAGTGGCTCTTTGGAAAGGCCTCCGAGTTGGTGACCAATGCGATGCCTCCGGGCGATCTTCGAGACCTGATCACCGAGGGCATCATTGCCGGGGTGAGCGGTGTCCTCGTATTTCTCCCACAGATTCTCATCCTGTTCTTCTTCATCGGATTGATGGAAGACAGCGGCTATCTCACGCGGGTGGCTTTTCTCTTGGATCGTTTCATGTCCCGAGTCGGGCTTCACGGTCGATCCTTCATTCCCCTGCTCAGTTCCTACGCTTGTGCGGTGCCGGGGATTATGGGCACGCGAACCATTGAGAACCCAAAAGACCGCCTGGTCACCATCCTGGTCGCACCTTTCGCCAGTTGTTCGGCTCGACTGCCAGTGTATGCGGTCATGATCGTGACCATTTTTCCGTCAGAAACGGTTCCGCTTCTCTCCAAAGCAGGTCTCCTGCTGGCGATGTATGCACTGGGCACTATAGGGATTTTCTGTTTTGCATGGCTTTTCAACAAGGTGCTGAAGCGAAACGCAAGTGCGCCCAGCGTGATGGAATTGCCCACCTACAAGACGCCATCGCTGCGGTCGGTCCTGTCGCAAATGTGGGATCGAAGCCGTCTTTTCGTTCGACGAGCGGGAACCGTAATTCTGGGAATTTCCATTCTGCTCTGGGCCGCCAATACCTATCCCAAGACGCCCGGTGCTGATGCCGCGACCCAGAGTGAAAACAGTTTTGCGGGCAAACTCGGGCATTCCATCGAACCCATCGTCAAACCGCTGGGATACGATTGGCGAATTGGGGTTGGGATCATCGCCTCATTCGCCGCCCGCGAAGTGTTCGTCAGCGCCATGAAGATCAGCTTCAACGTGGCCGAACAGGAGGACGAAGATGAAGCCGCGTCAATCGTGCAGCTGCGCACTCGTTTTCTCGAATCGAAACGCGACGACGGCACCCCTCTCTTCACGCCGCTGACCTGCCTCAGCATCATGGTGTTCTATGTCTTTGCCCTTCAGTGCGCCAGCACCGTGGCGGTGGTGAGACGGGAGACCAACTCGTGGCGATGGCCCATTTTCCAGTTGGTCTACATGACCTTGACCGCCTATCTCGCTGCCTTGGTGATCTATCAGGGCGGGAGACTGTTGGGATTCACCTGAGGCGACACATGAAAATGTTCCCCATCATGGCAGAGACCGCTTCAATGACTGCGAATTGGCAGGGGTGGGTCACTCTCGCTATCGTAGCGGCGACCATGGTCGTCTTTACCATCCAAGCCTGGCAGCGATGGTCTCGTTCAAAAACAACGGGGAAAGACACCACCTGCGGTGGCTGTGGATGCGGGAAACTGTCGGCGCCGCCGTCAAAACAAGCGAAGCGCTGAAAGGGAGTCACGAGACTTCCTCGTGACTCATTCCAACCCTTTCCATTGGATCGGCCAGAGCCGAACGCCCCTCGGATTGTTATTTTTCGTATTTTTCATAATTTCAACGTTTGCAATGATCAGTTTTTACATTTATTATGGTTATTGTAATCATATTTCAATATCATGTTCCTTCGAGATCTTCCATCCAACCTCGGATCCGGGATTCGGTCAGCCCTGCGAGCTTCCGCTATTGGGCTGCTCATCTCAATGGCCGGAGGATTCCTCGGCCACGCACAAGATGCTCGCGCGCCATTCGCTTGGGCCAAGCCAACTGACAAAGGCAGCGCTTCGGTGGGTAGAGTTCCCTCCCCTGAACTTCCCCCCTCACAGAATCCCGGGGCTTGGGCCGGTCCCATGGCAATGCCAGTCGACGCTGTTCGACGCCAAGTGCGGGCGGAAATTGACCAAATGCCGGCGGTTGAACCCGTCTCCAACCCTTCCTGGCATCGCCAATACACGCTAGGGCCGGGCGATTCCCTCAATTTTTCCATGTACGACCGGGCCGATTTGGCAAGATTGGCGGTGCCGATCGCGCCAGACGGAACGATCAGCTATCTCCAAGCAGTCGGAATCAAAGCGGTGGGACGGTCCATTCCTGAACTCCGCCGGGCCGTCGAACAATCCCTTTCAAAGTATCACAAGAATCCTCGGGTGATCGTCACCCCAGCGACCATCGGGAGCAAACGATTCACGATCATCGGTCGAGTCCGCGAGCCAGGGAGTTATCTCCTTGATCGCCCCACCTCGATTCTGGAAGGCATCGCCACGGCCAAGGGCATTGAAGTGGGATCCATAGGCAATTCTGCCTTCGAACTGGCCGATCTGGAGCGCTCCTTCGTCGTCCGCAATGGCAGAAAACTGCAGGTCGACCTCGCTGATCTCTATTTTCAAGGCAAGCTCTCTGAGAACGCCTACCTCGAACCGAACGACTATATCTACATCGCTTCGAGCCTGCGCAATGAGATCTATGTCCTGGGAGAGGTCAATCGTCCCGGTCGCCTGAAGATGGTCACCCCGTTAACCGTAACTCGTGCCATCACGGAAGCCGGTGGCTACAATCGCAAGGCCTACAAACAGCGCGTGCTCCTGGTTCGCGGCAGCATTCACAAGCCTGAAGTTCAGGTCGTGGAAGTGGACGATGTGCTCCATGGCAGGGCACCTGATGTGGCCCTCCAAAACCGCGACATCGTTTTTGTCGACAACCGCCCGTTCCAGATCGCCGAACGGGCCCTCGATTCGGCCATCTTCACCTTTGTTCAGACCGTTACTTCTGAAGTGGTCAACGACGAGTTCCTCAAAGTCAGCATTCCCGCGCAATGAATTTCCATCTTTCTCGCCACGCTATGAACACTCCCACTGCCTTGCGCAAGGATTCCATGATGACACGCGCCCAGGGATCGCTGCGAATGATCTGGCTCGGGCTGATTTCCTGCCTCGCGATGGTGCTGGCCGGTTGCTCGATGCCTCGCAACGATTTCGACGTCCGCGACGAAACGCAGTTGATTGGGGACGAACCCGACTTCCTATCGTTGGATCTGGCACGACCGCTGCCTCCGGAAACGCTGCGACCGCCTCAGGCGCCCTATCGAGTCGGTCCCGGGGACACCCTCGACATTGAAGTGGCCGAGGACGCCAATACCCGTGCGGCAAGCAAGGTAATGCCCGATGGAATGCTTTACTTTGATGTCGCAGATGGCATCAAGGTTTCTGGAAAAACGTTGAAAGAGGTCTCCGACGCCCTCGCCGCGAGTCTGGCAAAAGATTACCCCTCGCCGGTGGTGACAGTGAATCTCGCCGACGCGCAGAGTCAGCGATTCTTCATCTTGGGACAGGTCAAAACGCCCGGCGCCTACCCGATCGCGAAACCTACCACTCTCATCGAAGCCATCTCCCTGGCCGGTGGACTCGACGCCGGTCAAAACTTCAGCGGAGACAGTCGCGATTCAGTCGATCTCGACCGCGCCACGTTAATCCGGGACGGCGATCTCCTGCCTGTCGACTATCGCGGTCTGATCGAACACGGCGACATGGGGCAAAACGTTTACATCAAGCCTGGCGACTACCTTTACCTGCCGTCGATCCAACATCGTGCGGTCTATGTTCTGGGCTCTGTCCAAACGCCGGGACCCGTCTATTTTGACAATGATCCCACCATTCTCTCCGCCGTCGCCATGGCAGGTGGCCCGAGGCAGGACGCCATCATCAACAAGGCTCTCGTCATCCGAGGCTCCCTGAAGCAACCCAAAGTGGCCACGGTCAATCTCCACGACATCATCCGGGGAAAGGAATCCGACGCCCGACTTGCCGCCGGCGACATCGTGTGGGTTCCGAATACCATCTACACCTATCTCAGGGAATACACCCAAGCCGCACTCGTCACTGCCGCCCAAGCGGTTGCGGTCCAGCAGGGCCTCTCGGTACTGGGCAAAGACTTTGGCGGTGCTGACGTCACGATCAGCGCGGGCGGATTCTGATCGGAGCCGCCGGCACCAGCCCCGGTTTTGGCATCTCATCATTCAGAGTCTCAACGAAGGATTTCCGCGCCTGAGATTCCGATCACACGGTGCTATCGGTTGCTGACAACCGGTCTCATGGCCCGCTGCTTCCAACTTGGGTTGAGAACGTGATTTCTGACCGCGAGACAAGTCGGTCGATTGGGACCGGCTTGGCGTTCGATGCCCCCTTCGGAATTCCACTGACGAGGTGATATTTGAGAACTCGATGAAACTCAAGCCGGGCGTTCACCGTTCACGTTCACGCTCTGATCTTCTGAAGAGTTACCAGATCCAAGGACTGGTACATCGAGGGAGCTCTATCAAATGAGGAGGCAATACGACCCTCACCTGCTCCTGATTCACTCTTTTTCAGCACAGGTATCCACCAGCCTCTCTTTATTCCGGAGTTTGCCACACAGTATCCGAGAAGACTTTCCCATCCCGGAAC
>JAGROX010000086.1:8137-12590 GCA_020440025.1 Verrucomicrobiia bacterium | reverse complement strand
TTCAGGCGTTCGAGCCGCAGCTCGTCGAGGGTAAGGCCATCCAGCTGCATCCGCTGGTGTGTGAGGCGTTCAACGGCGACTTCGACGGTGACCAGATGGCCGTGCACGTGCCGCTCTCGGTGGAAGCTCAGTTGGAAGCCCGCATGTTGATGCTGGCTCCCAACAACATCTTCTCGCCATCCAGTGGCAAGCCGATCACCACACCGTCTCAGGATATTACCCTCGGCTGCTACTTCCTGACCTATTGCCGTCTCATTCCTCTTCGGGATCCCGATATGGAGCGGACTCTTTCGCTCTTTGCCGACACCTCGGAAGTCGAGTTCGCATTGGCCAATCGGTCGATCGACATGCATCAGCCGATCCGGATGCGGAACCCCGACTTTGGTAAGGACACCATCTATGGCGACAAGGAAGCCAAGATCGTCATCACCACCGCCGGCCGTGTTCGCTTCAACGAAATCTGGCCTGATGGCATGGGATTCTTCAATCACAACGTCAGCAAGAAGCAACTCTCCGACATCATCTGGCGTTGCTATCAGGTGGGTGGCCAGGAAGGCACCGTCAAGGGGCTCGACGCGCTGAAGTCACTCGGTTTCCGCGAGGCAACTCGTTCCGGAACCTCCATCGGGATCACCGACATGGTCATTCCGGACGAGAAAGCAGCCGCGTTGGAAGAAGCCTTTGGCGAAGTCAAGAAAGCCAACGACCTGCGTCGTGCCGGTGTCATCACCGACAAGGAACGCTACAACAAGGTCGTCGACATCTGGACGCATGCCGGTGACGAGATCACCAAGGGGCTGTTCCGTACCATTGAGTTCAACGACGGCAACGACTTGCCGAGTCCGTTGTTCATGATGGTCGATTCCGGTGCCCGTGGTAACCGCCAGCAGATCAAACAGCTCTCCGGGATGCGCGGCCTCATGGCCAAGCCGTCTGGCGAGATCATTGAGCGCCCGATCACCTCGAACTTCCGCGAAGGTTTGACCGTGTTGGAGTATTTCATCTCCACCCATGGTGCCCGTAAGGGTCTTGCGGATACCGCGCTGAAGACGGCTGACTCCGGATACATGACCCGTAAGCTGGTCGATGTGGCTCAGGACGTCATCATCTTCGAAGAAGATTGCGGAACGGTGAACGGTATTCTCGTGAAGTCCATCTACGAGGGTGACGAAGAAGTCGTTGACCTGAAGACCCGTATCTACGGTCGTGTCTCGGCTGAGAAGGTGATCAACGGCGACGAGATCGTCGTGAAATCCGGCCAACTCATCGACGAAGTCATCGCCAACCGCCTCCACGACATCGGTCATGAAGCGCTCAAGATTCGTTCGGTGCTGACTTGCGAAAGCCGCCGCGGTTGTTGCGCGAAGTGCTACGGCATGAACCTCGCCACCAATGCCCAAGGCAAGGTCGGCGAAGCCGTCGGCATCATCGCTGCCCAGTCCATTGGTGAACCTGGCACCCAGCTGACCATGCGTACCTTCCACGTTGGTGGGGTCGCGACCACGCTGTTCAAGCAGCCCATTGTCAAAGTCAAAGCCAAGGGTGTGGTTCACTACAACAACCTTCGTACGGTGGAAACCGTGGATGGCACCTGGGTGGCGTTGAACAAGAACGGCACCATTTCCATCCACGACGACAAGGGTCGCGAACTGGAGTCCTACAACATCGTTATCGGTTCCGTCATCTACATGGCGGACAACTCGACGGTGAAGAAGGGTGAAACCATGGTGACATGGGATCCGCATAACGTTCCCGTCATCACCGGTAAGGCCGGGATGATTCGTTTCCGTGACATGATCCCTGGGATCACGATCGAAACCGAGATCGACAAGGAAACCAACACCCGCGGCCATGTGGTGATCGAGCATAAAGAAGACCTGCATCCGCAGATCGTCATCCTCGATGCCAAGACCGGCGACGAATTGGCCTCCTACTCTATCCCGACGGGTGCTCACCTTTCCGTGAAAGAAGGGCAGAAAGTTCAGGCTGGCGAGCAGCTAGCCAAAACGCCGCGTAAAGTGGCCCAAACCAAGGACATCACCGGTGGTCTTCCCCGGGTGGCCGAGCTTTTCGAAGCCCGGAAACCGAAAGACGTTGCCGAGATCGCCAAGATCGACGGTATCGTCGAGCTCGGTGGCACTGTCCGAGGCAAACGGAAACTCATCGTTACCGAACCCGAAACCGGAGAGCAGGAAGAGCATCTCATTCCGCTCGGTAAGCACTATCTCGTCCAACAGGGCGACTTGGTGGAGAAAGGCCAGCAACTCACCGAGGGTTCGGTCATCCCGCATGACATTCTCGAAATTCTCGGTTCTCACGCCCTCATGGAGCATCTCGTGAACGAGGTTCAAGAGGTTTACCGTCTCCAAGGTGTGGAAATCAATGACAAGCACATCGAGATCATCGTGCGTCAGATGCTGAGGAAGGTGAAGATCACCGATCCCGGCGACACCGAGTTCCTCTGGGGCGATCAGGTTGAGAAGACCACCTTCGAAGACGTGAACCGCGAAATCGAAGAGCAGGGGGGTAAACCTTCCGAAGGCGAACCTGTTCTCCTCGGTATCACCAAGGCCTCGCTCGAAACCGACAGCTTCATCTCCGCCGCGTCCTTCCAGGACACCACGCGCGTCCTCACCGACGCCGCGACCCTCGGCAAGATCGATAACCTGCGCGGGTTCAAAGAAAACGTCATCATGGGCCACCTCATCCCGGCCGGTTCCGGTTTCTCTTCTTGCCGACACGTGCGAGTCGTCGAAACCGTCGATCCAAACGAGGAAGAAGCCGTGGTGGCTCCGGCCATCGAGTTTGGTGCAGACGAAGAGTCGGCCTGATTCCTGGGCAGACAATCGGACGACGAAAAACTCAGTCCCAATATCGAATTTGGCCGACCGCGGAATCGTCTGCGGTCGGCCTTTTTCGTGCCTTTTTCAAAGGAAGCGATGTCTCCGAAAACCCGCTTGATTTTCCGTCGTTTGCGTGTTGATTACGCGCCCTTCCCGGCAGCCTGATCCAGAACCATCTGGGAATGCCGACTTCGGTCGGCGGGGAGATTTGTTGAAACCACAGGCTGCCTTCCCAAGTTAACCGATTGCCGTTCTTGCTGAAAAGGCGGCCCTACACATCCTATGTCTACTGAATTGCTCACCGAGCTCGTTGAAGCGGGCGTCCACTTTGGCCACCAATCGCGCAAGTGGAACCCGAAAATGAAGCCGTTCATTCTTGAAGAGAAGAACAGCGTTCACCTCATCAACCTCGAGATGACCGTCGACCAGCTCAATCGTGCTGGCAACTACCTCGCCGATCTCGTTGGCAAGCATAAGAAGATCCTTTTCGTTGGCTGCAAACGCCAGGCTCAGGATGCCGTTCGCGAAGCTGCTGAAGCCACGGGTCAGTACTACGTGAATCACCGCTGGTTGGGGGGCACCCTGACCAATCTCGAGACGATCCGCCGCAGTGTAGCGCGTCTGACCTATCTTGAAGGCATCGAGAAGACCCCGGAATTCAAGAAGATGAGCAAGAAAGAGCTCGCTTCTCTGGCCCGTGAGCGGACCAAGCTCCTGCTTCGTCTCGGTGGTATTCGCAACATGGAGAAGTATCCGGATGCTGTCGTCATCGTCGACTCTGCCCGCGAACACATCGCCGTGAATGAATCCCGCAAGTTGAAGATCCCGATCGTCGCCCTGGTGGACACCAATGCCGATCCGGACGTGGTCAACTATCCGGTCGCCTCCAATGACGACGCGATTCGCTCCATTCGTCTGGTCCTGAAGAAGCTCATTGAGCCGATGCAGGCCGCCATGAAGTGATTTTTCTGATGGGCCCCGGTGATTTCCTCTGAGAGATGATCGGGGCCTGATTCCCTGGTATCGCCAGATCAGGATTCCCTTCCTTGATTCCCCACTCCGCCACGTGTTCGCGGAGACTCGGCAGGCCGCCAGGCGTCGAGAATGAAACACGAAAATGCTTGCCGACCACGCGTTGGCAGCGCCCCAGTGAAAGAACAACCCGAACCCATTTAATACACCATGGCTGAAATCACCGTCGAACTGATCAAGACCCTTCGTGAAAAGACGAATGCCGGCATGATGGACTGCAAAGCCGCGCTCAAAGAAGCCGGTGGCGATCTCGCCGAAGCGGAAATCGTCCTGCGTAAAAAAGGCATCGCCAGCGCTGACAAGAAAGCGTCCCGCGCCACTTCCGAAGGCGTCATCTCCTCCCGCATCGATGCCGACGCCAAGACCGGCGTCCTCGTGGAGGTGAACTGCGAAACCGATTTCGTGGCGAAAAACGAAAACTTCCAGAGCTTCGTCGAAGGTCTTGTCAACCACGTTGCCGAAGGTGACGCCGTTGATACCCTGGATGAGTTGCTGGCTCAGAAATACGTCGGCGACCCGACCCTGACCGTGGAAGAAGTGGTCAAGGCGAAGGTGGGCGCTCTCGGAGAGAACATGAC
>JAGROX010000086.1:0-8024 GCA_020440025.1 Verrucomicrobiia bacterium | reverse complement strand
AACGAAAGCTTCCGCCAGTTGGTGAAAGACATCGCGCTTCACATCGCGGCGGCTCAGCCCATCTGTGTGAGCCGTGACGAAGTGCCCGCCGACAAGGTGGAAACCGAGCGCGAGATTTCCCGCGACAAAGCCAAGGGCAAACCCGAGAACATCATCGAAAAGATCGTCGAAGGTCAGCTCGACAAATTCTTCAGTACCATGGCGCTGCTCGAGCAGGGATTCATCAAGGACCCCGACCAGACCATCAAGGATCTCCTCGCCGCCAAGGGCAAAGAGATCGGCGACGAACTCACCATTCGCCGCTTCTCCCGCTTCGCCATCGGCGAAGACGCCTGATCGATTCAGGCACCTCGGTTCTGAAAACGAACCGAACGATTTTTCAGCTCCCGGAGTGACGAACCTGTTCGTCGGCTTCGGGAGCTGATTTTTTGTCGGCATTTGACCCTGTTAAGTCGCCGATCTAACCCTGTTGGGTCGGCGGGAAAGCTTGCCTAATTGCTTTGGTTTTGCCATGATCCTGAGAAAACCATGCCCCGCATACGCTTCACGGAAAATCTCCAGCGCCACGTTGCCTGCCCGCCGGGCGAGGTCGCTGGTGGCACGGTCCGCGAGGTGTTGGAGGCTTATTTTGCGGAAGGAAACCGATCCACCGCGCGCGGCTATGTGCTGGACGATCAGGGGGCGCTGCGAAAGCACATGGCGATTTTTGTGAATGGAGCGCCGGTGATGGATCGCAGGCTGCTCGCGGATGCGGTGCCGGAAGATGGCACCGTAGATGTGATCCAGGCGCTCTCTGGAGGTTGAGATCAGGAACCAAAGCAAAACGAAACGAAAACCATGGCCAATCGATTTCACGTCGCGACCCGAAAGGGACTGTTTACGATTCATCGCGGAAACGCAGGGTGGGCGATCGAGAGAGCCAGTTTTCTCGGCGACAATTGCACTCTGGTGATGCACGACCCGCGCCCGGAATTGGGATCCGAGGGAACGCTCTATGCGGCGCTGGATCACGGCCATTTTGGGGTGAAGCTGCATCGATCAGTCGATGGCGGGGTGGCATGGCAGGAAATCGCGACTCCCGTTTACCCTGAAAAGCCGGCGGATTACGTGCCGAAAACTCCACCGATGGAGGGGCAGGCTTACGATTGGGTGCTCAAACTGGTGTGGGCCCTGTCACCCGGAGGATCGGAGCAGAAAGGAAGAATCTGGTGCGGGACGCTGCCGGGCGGCCTGTTTTTTTCTGATGACCACGGAGATTCGTGGGAGTTGAATCGACCGCTCTGGGATCACCCACAGCGCGAGTCTTGGTTCGGTGGGGGAGCGGATTATCCGGGTATTCATTCGATCTGTGTGAACCCTCTCGATCCAGATCACCTCACGATTGGAATTTCCTGCGCCGGGGCCTGGATCACCCGGGATTGTGGCCAGTCTTGGAATTGCGGGGGCGAGGGAATGCGCGCGGAATTCATGCCGCCGGAACTCGCGATGGATCCCAATATTCAGGATCCGCATCTGCTGGTGCAATGTCCCGCCGAGCCAGACGCACTCTGGGTGCAGCATCACAACGGGATCTTCAAATCGACAGATGCCGCAGGCAGCTGGACGGAAATCGAGGAAGCGGGTCCCTCCACCTTCGGGTTTGCGGTGGCGGTGCATCCGAAGAATCCGGAGACGGCGTGGTTTGTGCCGGCGGTGAAAGACGAGCAGCGCATCCCGGCGGATGGCAAGGTCGTGGTGACACGGACCCGGGACGGTGGTCAAAGTTTCGACACGCTGAGCAAAGGCCTGCCGCAGGAGCATGCCTACGATCTGGTCTTTCGCCACGCGCTGGATGTTGATGACTCTGGAGATTGTCTCGCCTTTGGATCAACCACGGGGTCGCTCTGGGTCAGTGAAGACGGTGGGGATTCGTGGGAGACGGTTTCCGAGCACCTGCCGCCGATTCATGCGGTGCGATTCGAAAAAGGGCTGCTTTGATTTTTTGGTATTTCAGTGACAGGTTCGGCGGCGAATCGGAGTATCTTTCCTTCCTGTCTCCGCTCACGTTTTCTCGTCTGCCTTCTCCGATCTGCCATGATTTCTCCCCATGATGCCTCCTCCGCTTCCTCTCAGCCGATCATTGAAGCGGATGACGTTTTCCGGACCTTTGAAATCGGGACGAGCAAGATTGAGGTATTGAAAGGCGTGTCCCTGACCATTCAGCGTGGGGAAAAGGTCTTCCTTTTCGGGGCTTCGGGTGCGGGAAAGACGTCGCTGCTCTACACCCTGGCTGGACTGGAGAGACCCACCAAGGGGCGAGTCCTGATCGATGGCAGCAGCCTCTACCAACAAAGTCGTCGCGAACAGGCGCGGGTGCGGAATCGCCGCATGGGCTACGTCTTTCAAAACTACTCCCTGTTGCCGGAACTGACCGCTCTGGAGAATGTCCTCGTTCCGGCCATGATAGGGGGCAATCCGGATCAAAAACGTGCCGAGCACCTGTTGGATCACGTGGGACTGGGCAGTCGGGCGGGCCATTTGCCGGCGGAACTTTCCGGCGGTGAACAGCAACGCGTCGCCATCGCGCGGGCGTTGATGAATGATCCCGAAATGATTTTTGCCGACGAACCGACGGGAAATCTCGATTCCAAGACCGGCGCAGGAGTGATGGATCTCCTCCTTAATCTCGTGGCGGAACAGCAGCGAACCCTGTTGGTGGTGACGCACGACCGCAGTTTGGCGCAGGCGGGAGATCGGCGACTGGAGTTGGCCGATGGGCGTCTGCTCAGTTGACGCGTCGCCGCCTCGGAGCGTTAGTAACGCCTTTGTTTGCCGACAGCCTGCGGACCCCTCGCGGATTGCTGTTCGTAACGTTTCCAGCCCACTCCCTGCCCCCCCTGTTTTTTCCAGCCATGAGCCAATCGCTGAAAATCCATATCGACGGCCAACTGTTAGATCAAGCCGACGCCAAAATTTCCGTGTTCGATCACGGCCTTCTCTATGGAGATGGCGTCTTCGAAGGCATTCGTTTTTACAATGACCGCGTCTTCCGGCTCGATGAGCACATTGACCGTCTTTACGACTCGGCCAAGGCGATTCATCTGACGATTCCGATCTCGAAATCCGAGATGGAAGCGGCGGTGCTGGAAACGATTCGCGCGAATGATCTACACGACGGCTACATCCGCCTCGTGATCACTCGGGGCGTCGGCGGACTCGGTCTGTCACCCTATCGTTGTGAAAAGGCGTCTGTGATTGTGATTGCCTCGACCATCGCTCTTTACGATCCCGAGGTTTATGAAAAAGGTCTCAAGCTGGTGACCTGTTCGACGCGTCGCCCGAGTCATGACACTCTGAGCCCGGCGGTGAAGTCGCTGAACTACCTCAGCAACGTCATGGCCAAGATCGAAGCCATCGCCGGCGATGCCGATGAGGGTGTGATGCTGAATGCCGCCGGTTACGTGGCCGAATGCACCGGCGACAATATTTTCGTGGTGAAAAACGGCATCATCTACACCCCGCCCGTTCATGCAGGGGCGCTCAACGGCATCACTCGCAAGGTGGTGATCGAACTCGCCCGGGCGCGTGGCTACGAATTGGTAGAGACCGAGATGTCCCGCTACGAACTCTACACCGCCGACGAACTCTTCCTGACCGGCACTGCGGCGGAAGTGGTGCCCGTGCGGGTTTATGACGAGCGGGTCATCGGTAACGGCGATCCCGGTCCGATCACGCGCCAGTTGCTGGCCGGTTTTGTCGAAATCACCCAATCCACCGGCACGCCGATTTACGAGGCCGCCGTCGTGTCGTAACTTGATTCACAAGCGGATGATGGGGCGGTGAGCCGAAAGCGGGGCACCGGACCTTTGATTTCGCCCTTTTTCTTTTTCGTCTGTTAATTCATGAAGTGCGACGTTTGCCAGTCTGAAGACGCCACCGTCTATTTCAGCCAGCTCATTGAGGGCAAGCTGAAGAAGGTGAACTTGTGCAAAAGTTGCGCCGAGGAGAAGGGGGTGACCGATCCGACAGGCTTCGCGCTTGCCGACATGCTCCAGGGACTCGGTCAGGAGAGCGTCGCGGAAAAACGGAACGCCCCCGGCGATCGCGTCTGTGACGAGTGCGGCTTCACCCAGAGCGATTTCAAGAAAACGGGCCGCTTTGGCTGTTCTCATTGCTACGTGGTGTTTGCCGAAGGCCTCGAAAGCTTGCTCGAAGCGATGCACAAAAACACCGAGCACCATGGCAAGGTGCCGAAGCGCTATGAGGCTACCAAGGCCTTTCGGGAGCGGCTCGCGGAACTGCGGGAGCAACTGCAGGGTGCGGTGTCCTCCGAAGATTACGAAGAGGCTGCCCGACTCCGCGATGCCATTTCCAAAGTGGAAGCCGAAGAGCAACCACAGGAAGACAACGACTCGGCGGAATGAAACTTTTGGCGACGTCAGTCGTCCAATCAGACGGAAACTGAACCATGATGCGTTTTTCGACCTTGCTGAAAAAACCGGCCGAGTGGATGCGGTCCGCCGGACCGGATCACGAGATCGTGATGACCAGTCGTATTCGGCTGGCACGCAATCTCGTGGATCATCCCTTTCCCGGTTGGGCGCGGAAAGAAGAGCGCCTGGCTCTGATGGAGGAGGTGAAACCCGTGGTCGAGGAGCTTGGCGAAATGAAAGACGCCTTTTCCGAAGAGATGACCAATCTCTCCGCCATCGAGAAACAGGTGCTGGTGGAGCGTCATCTCGTCAGTCGCGAGCACGCTGCCAAGGGCCCGGGCTGCGCCACGGTGATGAATCGGAAGCAGACCGTCAGCATCATGATCAACGAGGAGGATCATCTCCGGATGCAATCCATTCAGCCCGGCTTGCAGTTGCTGCGCGCCTACCGATCGCTGGACCAGATTGATTCCGAGCTGGAATCCCGGCTCGCCTACGCTTTTGACACCCGTTACGGCTACCTGACTGCCTGCCCGACGAATCTCGGGACCGGAATGCGGGCCTCGGCCATGCTCCACTTGCCAGGGCTGGTGCTCAGCGAGCAAATCAACCAGACCATCCAGGGAGCCAACAAGATCGGCCTCGCGGTGCGTGGACTTTACGGTGAAGGCACCGAAGCGCTCGCCAATCTCTTCCAGATTTCCAACCAGACCACTCTGGGCCGGAGCGAAGAGGACATCATCGAGCACCTCGACCGTGTCATCCGCCAAATCATCGAGAACGAGCAAAATGCCCGGCTCAAGTTGCTGGAGGACAAGCCCACCATGCTGCAGGACCAGATTGGTCGGGCCTATGCGGTGTTGCGTCATGCGCACATTATTCCCTCCAAAGAGGCACTTAACCTGCTGTCTCTGATCCGGTTGGGCAGCGATTTGGGCGTGTTCGGCGAAGAGGATCGGGAGGTCATCAATGTTCTCCTGACCGAAATCCAACCCGCCCATCTCCAGATCGAGGCCAAACGGAAACTCGACGCCGAAGAAAGGGACGTCTTGCGCGCAGAGATCATTCGTAGGAACTTAAAAGGACTGACCGAGCCGAAGTTCGGTGATATATTGTCAAACCGAGACACTGATGATGAATAATTTTACCCCCAGAGCTCAACAGGTCTTGGCTCTCGCCCGCAAGGAAGCCGATCGTTTCAACCACAACTATGTGGGAACGGAACATTTGCTACTTGGACTCATTAAATTGGGTCAGGGCGTGGCCGTGAACGTGCTGCAGAAGATGAGTCTGGACCTGGAAACGGTTCGGATGGAAGTCGAGAAGCAGGTCGGAAACGGTCCCGAGACCAAGATCGTCGGCAACATTCCCTACACCCCCAGGGTGAAAAAGGTCCTCGCCCTCGCCGGGAAAGAGGCCAAGGGACTCAACCACAGCTACGTCGGCACCGAGCACATTCTGCTCGGCTTGCTTCGTGAAGGCGAAGGGGTGGCTGCTCGCGTGCTCAAAAATCTCGAAGTCGACCTCGAGCGTACCCGCAACGAGATCCTCCACGAGCTGGATCCGAATTTCTCCGCCGGCGAAGGCGAGGAAGCCGATTTCGAAGAAGGTCTCGGACCAGTCGGTGGCGGCAGCGGTGGGGGAAAGAAAGATTCCAAGACCCCGGCTCTGCGTGCCTTTGGTCGCGATTTGACCGAATTGGCTGTAGGAAACGAGCTGGATCCAGTCATTGGCCGTTCCAGTGAAATCGAGCGCGTCATCCAGATCCTTTGCCGCCGCACCAAAAACAATCCCGTTCTCATCGGGGAAGCCGGTGTCGGCAAAACCGCGATCGTCGAGGGCCTCGCCCAGGAAATTGCCTCCGGCAATGTTCCCGAACTCCTCCGTGAGAAAAAAGTGATCACCCTCGACCTGGCTCTCATGGTCGCGGGCACGAAGTATCGCGGTCAGTTCGAAGAGCGCATCAAGGCAGTGATGGACGAGATCCGTCGCTCCAAAAACGTCATTCTTTTCATCGACGAACTCCACACTATCGTGGGCGCGGGTTCCGCCGAAGGCGCCATGGATGCGTCGAACATCATCAAGCCCGCCCTCAGCCGGGGCGAGTTGCAGTGTGTCGGTGCCACCACTCTCAACGAGTATCGGAAATACATCGAAAAAGACGCCGCACTGGCTCGTCGCTTCCAGCAGGTCAAAGTCGATGAACCGAGCGTGGAAGACGCCATCCAGATTTTGCTCGGGCTACGGTCCAAGTATGAGATGCACCACAAATCTCACTACTCTGACGATGCCATCGCCAGCTGTGTGAAGCTTTCTTCCCGTTATCTCACCGATCGTTTCCTTCCCGACAAGGCCATCGACATCATGGACGAAGCCGGCTCCAAGGCCCGCATTGCCGCCATGACCCGGCCCCCGGTGATGAAAGAGATCGAAGCCGAGATCGAAGTCATCGTGGTCGACAAGGAAAAGGCGATCAAGGATCAGGACTTTGAAAACGCGGCCGCGCTGCGTGATCAGGAAAAGAACAAGCGCAAGGAACTGGAGACCGTTCTCGAAGAATGGCGCACCAGCACCGAAGAGAGCATCGTCGAAGTGACCGAAGACGACATCATGTCGGTCGTTGCCAAATGGACCGGCGTGCCGCTTCAGCGGATGGAGCAGAAAGAGACCGAGCGACTCCTCAAGATGGAGGACGAACTCAAGTCCCGCGTCATCGGCCAGGACGAAGCTTGCGTCGCCATTTCCAAGGCCCTGATTCGCTCGCGCGCCGACCTCAAAAATCCGCGCCGTCCCATCGGTTCCTTCATTTTCCTCGGCCCAACGGGTGTCGGAAAAACCTACCTTGCCAAGAACTTGGCCGAGTTCATGTTCGGCGATCAGGATGCCCTCATCCAGATCGACATGTCCGAGTACATGGAGAAATTCACCAGCAGCCGACTCATCGGTTCGCCTCCCGGCTACGTCGGATACGAGGAGGGCGGTCAGCTCTCCGAAGCCGTTCGTCGTCGTCCCTATTCCGTCGTGCTTTTCGACGAAGTGGAGAAAGCCCACCCGGACGTCATGCACCTGCTCCTTCAGGTTCTGGAGGAAGGTCAGATCACCGACAGTCTCGGTCGCAAGATCGATTTCCGGAACACCATCATCATCCTGACCTCGAATGTCGGAGCCGAGCTGATCAAAAAGCAGAGTTCTGTTGGCTTCGGTGCCATGGGAGAGCAGCATGCCGACTACGAGGGCATGAAAGGCAAGATTCTCGATCAGGCGAAAACCGTCTTCAAACCCGAGTTCCTCAACCGACTCGATGAGAAGATCGTGTTCCACATGCTGGAGCGCGAAGACCTCATCCGGATCGTCGATCTCGAAATCAAGACGGTCCTCGAACGCTTGGCCGAGAAGGAAATGATCCTCGAGCTCGATCAGAGTGCGAAAGAGTTCCTCATCGACAAAGGCTACGATCCCAATTACGGCGCCCGTCCCATGCGTCGGGCCGTCGAGAGACACCTCGAAGATCCCTTGGCCGAGAAGCTGCTCCGTGGCGACGTCAACCGTGGCGACACCATCACCGTCGTCCGCGAACAAAGCGGCGAAGGCAAGGAAGCCAAGGACGATCTC
>JAGROX010000419.1 GCA_020440025.1 Verrucomicrobiia bacterium | reverse complement strand
TCGAACCCCAAACCTTCTGATCCGTAGTCAGACGCTCTATCCAGTTGAGCTACGGGCGCTTTTCGATGACTCCGGAAGTCGGGGCCGATCGGAAGCGTAATGTGCGCGTTTCGGAGCGGTGCGCAAGACGTTTTTCCTTCGAATTCACCTTCGTGATTCTAAGGCAATCCCGTAGGCTCGGGCGGCGTTTCCACCCATGATGTCGGCTCGCTCGTTCGGGCTCAACTCAGCCACAAAAGCATCGACGGTCTGTTTCCACCGAAGGTAGTCGCTTCGCAGTCGGCAAACGGGCCAATCACTGCCAAACATGAGCCGCTCCGGGCCAAACGCCTCCAAGGCGACGTCAAAATAGGGACGCAACAGCTCGGGTGTCCACTCGATGTCCTTGGCGACCTCGGTGACCATGCCGCTGACTTTACAGAAGACATGCTCACGTTTGCCTAACGCCTTCATTCCCTCGACCCAGGCCGGGGAGGGCGTGGCGGATTGAATGTCCGGCTTGGCGACGTGATCGAGAACAAACACCTGGTTCTCGTGCCGGTCGACCAACTTGACGGCATTCGGCAGATGCCGATGAAAAATGAGGATATCGTAGACGAGACCGAAATCGTGAAGCATTCCGATGCCCCGATTGAAATCCTCGCGAAGGCAATAGGCATCGTCGTCCATGCCCTGAAGCACCTCACGAACTCCGACGAACTTTTCGCGACTCGAATAGATACCGAGAGTCTCCCCCACATCGGCCCGCGTCAGATCAACCCAACCAACCACGCCCTTGATCCAAGAGGGATGGGCCTCGGCATGGGCAAGAAGTGCGTCGTTCTCCGCCACTTCCGTGCGTGCCTGGACAGAAATGACACCGTCGATCCCGGCCTCGTCGATTAGGGGTTTCAGTTCCGTGGGACCGAAATTGTGTTTCAACACGTCCATCCCCTGCCCGATCCAGCCGTAGGCTTCAGGGGAGTAGTTCCAGAAATGGTGATGGGAGTCGAGGATCATTGGGGGGGGGAAGGAGCGAGGATTCAGGATTCGGAATCGAGGGGCAAATCAATGTGTTCATTGCATCTGACATCGCCCCTTCCCACAACTCAAAAGTTCCACTCGATCCTCAAATACTCATCGCCGCGAAACCTCCGTCGACGATCATCTCGACGCCGGTGATGAAGGAACCGGCCCGGTCCGAGGCGAGCAGAAGGGTGGCGCCAATGAGCTCGTGAGCATCGCCGAAACGCTTGGCTGGCGTGTGGCCCATGATGGCGGTGACACGATCTTCGGTCAGGACTTTGCGATTTTGTTCGGCGGGGAAAAAGCCGGGCACCAGCGTATTGACCCGCACTCCCTGAGCGGCCCATTCGCGGGCGATGTTTTTGCTGAGATTGTGGACCGCCGCCTTGCTGGCGGAGTAGGTGAACACGCGGCTCAGCGGTCCGAGTCCGGAGATGGAGCCAAGATTGATGATTGAACCGCCGGTCTCCTGAGAAAGCATCTGCCGCCCGAAGATCTGGCAACTGCGGAGAATGGCACCGAGATTGACATCGAGAATGCGGGCGAACTCGTCATCAGCGATGTCAAGAATAGGCGTGGGCGAATTGATGCCGGCACCGTTGACGAGGATATCGACCTTGCCGGAGCGGGTCATGACTTCACCCAGCAGGCTTTCCAGCGACTCCCGCGAAGCGACATCGGCGGCAACGAAGTAACCCTGTCCACCCGCTGACTCGATACTCTTAAGTCGCTCCGCCGCCTTCTCCTCGCTCCGGCCCACGATGACGACTTCGGCGCCTGCCTGGGCGAGCCCCTGGGCCATTTCGCCACAGAGCACGCCGGTGCCTCCGATCACCACTGCGGTTTTGCCCTGAAGAGAAAAAAGATCGTCGAGATAGCTCATGAATGGGTTTGTTTTGAAAGTGAGACGCCAAGGTTCGCGAGGGAGGGGCGGTTCGTCAACCGACTTGACGATTCCCCCGCTCCCCCGTCAGAATCGACGACCATGCGTCTCCTGCTTTTCGCCTCGATCTTCGTCGTTTGTCTGACCTCTGCGAGCACGAGTTCGGCTCAGGTTTTGTCCCCGAAAAAGGTGGAAGCCCAGCCCTTGGCGGCCAATGCCCAACGATTGATTCAGGCCTTGGAATTTCTCGGATCTCCCCTGCCCAAGGCGGAAACAGCAACGCTTCGAAAAGCGATCTCTGATCAGGATGCCCATCGGATTCAAGAGATTCTCGATCCTCAGGTGCTGGTCGTCGTCTCGATGAATCCGGAGGTCCGCGTCAAGTCGACACGAGGCCCCGCCGACGCCCATCTCCAGCAACACGCCTACACTCCGGTGTTGCTCAAAATCTTGAACGATTCCACAAATACGGCTGCCCTGAACCTTACCAGTCCTCAAGCGGGTCCAGTCTATCACGGAGAGCACATCGGATCGCTCACCCGTCAGGGTCAGTTGGAACTGAAGTCCGAGGGAACTGGATCGAACGATACCTTGGCGTCCCGATTTCTTCAGGTCGAAATGTTTCGCGACCGTCCCATGACGCCCCACCTGTCCGGGCTCGAAGTGGAGTATGCGATCGCGCTGATCTACGCCACGGAATCGGGCAAACGCGAGGCGACTCTGGCCTTTGATGTCGGCGAAGGCACTCAGGACCTGGGATTTCGCGGCGACGTTCCGGTGCTGTTCGATATTCGCCCCGCCGTCCCCGTACGATTACGGATTCTCGATCATGATGGCGAAAGCCCGACCACGGCTCGGCTGACTTTTCTGGACGCAGCCGGTCGGGTCTACCCACCGCAGGCAAAGCGACTGGCTCCCGATTTCTTTTTTCAAAAACACCTCTATCGGGCCGATGGCGAAACCGTGCTCCTGCCGCCGGGCGAGTTCACGGTCTTGGCCAATCGCGGCCCGGAATACCGAACCGTCAGCCAGTCGATCATCGTTTCCGAGGAACCCGATCCCGAGATTCGCGTTCAGCTGGAGCGATGGTTCAACGCCGCCGATCACGGTTTCTACTCGGGCGACCATCACATCCACGCCTCCGGCTGCGCCCACTACACCAGTCCCAGCATAGGGGTGGAACCCCAACACATGCTTCGCCAAGTAAAAGGCGAGGGTCTCAATGTCGGCTGCGTCTTGACCTGGGGTCCCGGCTTTGATCATCAGCAGCAGTTTTTCTCAGCGGCGGCGGATCAACATTCCGAACCCCTCACCCTGCTGAAATATGACATCGAGGTTTCCGGATTCGGTTCCCAGGCCCTCGGTCATGTCTGCCTGATCAATTTGAAGGACCAGATCTATCCGGGTGCCACCGGATCGGAAAACTGGCCGACCTGGACCACGCCGGTTCTGAAATGGGCGAAGGCGCAGGGCGCGGTGACCGGTTACGCCCACTCGGGTTCGGGGCTTCAGATCGATCCCGATGCGGCCGCGATTCGTCTGATCGTAAAGTGGGACTTGGACGGGAACGGAGCGCTTTCGAAAGAGGAATTCGCACAAGCTCTGCTGCCGGAACCCGCAGCTCGCATAGACGTGAACCAAGACGGGATCCTCACTTCCGCAGAGTTGATGAGCTCACTTGACCGCGCCGCGGATCGACTGCCCAATCTGGCCATCCCGGAACTGAACTCGGTCGGCGCGCAGGAGATTTTCGTGACCACCGCACACGGTCTCTGCGATTTCATCAGCGCGATGGATACCGCCCGCATCCGGGAGTGGAACTGCTGGTATCATCTCCTCAACTGCGGGTTCCCTCTCAAGGTCAGCGGGGAAACTGACTTTCCCTGCATGAGCGGCACCCGGGTGGGCCAGGGACGGGTCTACGTGGAACTTGAGCCGGGACTGAAGACGCTCGATTTCCCGCAATGGACCGATGGACTCCGCGAGGGCCGGTCCTACGTGTCCGACGGCTACGGGCATTGTCCCAAGTTCTCTGTCAACGACGCGGCTCGGCCGGGAGATACGCTCGATCTGGACGCGCCCGGAGAAATCGAGATCGTCGCCGATGTTGCCTTTGGATCCGAGACTCCGATCGATGTGAAATACGGCGGCGTCACGCCTCTCGGCGGCCGTCGGCTGATCGGCGATACCGTGGTGCTTTACGAGAAAGGCGCCGACGGGGTGTTTTCCGAAACGGCCCCGGAACGAATCGTGGAGATCGTGATGAACGGGGAATCGGTCGCCAGTATCAAGGTTCCTGCGGACGATCAGGTTCACACCGTCCGCTTCAAGATCCCCGTGACGAAAAGCAGTTGGGTGGCGCTGCGTCAGTTTCCCCAACTTCACACCAACCCGGTGACGATTCAGGTCGCCGGAAAACCGATCCGGGCGAGCCGAGACAGCGCCCAGTGGTGCCTCGATTGCATCGAGCAACTGTGGACGACTCGGGGAGCCAAGATCGCCGAGACCGAGCGGGCCGAAGCCCGACGCACCTTTGACTCCGCGATTTCGATCTACGAGCGCATCCGCGACGAGGCGACCGAGTAAAGAAACGGGGCTTTACGCTTCGGCCACGGGGAATGCCTCGGGCGTCCATGCCGACGCGTCCCGACCACATTCTTCGGCGACTTCGGCAAACGCTTTCACCTCGGCCGCGCTGAAGAGCAGACCGCCGGCTTTCTCGCATTTTTCGGCGGCCCGTGCCTCGATGGTGCCCGGAAGCATGGCCCCCTCGTTGCCGTGACCTAGGATATCGCGAACCACGGCGCTGATGTTCTCGGTCTGACTGCGGCCTTTGGAGAAATCGCCGCAGTTGAGCGCATCGGGATGCACCACCTGGAAGTAAAAGGCGCAGGTCGTTTTCTCACCGGCGGCCTTGCCCTCGTCGGCATGCCCGCGCAGCGTCGGGAGCGAACCACCGATGGCAGCGCCATAGAGTTCGTTGAGCAGCGCCAAGCCGTAGCCCTTGTGAGCGCCGAACGGGATCAGCGACTTGATTTTGAAAGGGTCAGTCGTCGGATTGCCGTCGGCATCGACACCGCAGCCGGGAGGCAGTTGCTTGTTCTCCCGTTTGAACTGCTCGACCCGGCCCATGGCGATGGTCGAGGTCGCCCAGTCGATCACGACCGGATAGCCCACGGCATCCGTGGTGGGGAATCCCCAGCTGTG
>JAGROX010000418.1 GCA_020440025.1 Verrucomicrobiia bacterium | reverse complement strand
CTTGATAGAACACAGTCGATTTGTCGGCTTTGGCGTCGCCGTCGGTGTCTTCGAGAATCATGATGCGATCCCCCTCGGCTCGCTTCCCCTGATTGCGGCGATAGTTGACGATGTCGCACACCCAGACCCGGCCCTTGGCATCGATGTCGATACTGCTCGGCGACGTGATCATCGGCTCACTGGCGAAAAGCTGCACCGCGAGATCGGGATGCACTTCCAGCGAATCAAGCGCCTCGTCGGCAGAGCGACCCGGTTCACCCGACTTTTTCACATACTCGCTCGCCACCGACGTTCCTCCCGATTCATTGAAAACACTGAACTGCACCGAGGTCGGCGTCTTGGCCATGCCATTTCGCACCGTGCCTCCGTCATCGAGCACGCCCTCGGCCTTGAACCGTTTGGCACCGCCAGGGAGATCATAGACGATCACAGAATTGGCATGCGCCCCGATCCCGGTCTTCACCAGTTTTCCCTTTACCAGGATGGGCTTGCCCTGACAGTTGGCATTGAGGTGAATCTTTCCGTAGCCCGTCGACGCCGATTTCCACTTCAGGTCGGTCAGCGATTTCTCCGATCCGTCGGCCATGACCAATCGCGGCTCGGCCCAGGCCGCCCAGTCGTTGGAAAATCCATCGCCCGCATCGGAAATCACCAGCACCAGTTCCTTCGACTCCGCCGGCAGAGCCACATCGATCGCGACCCGATGCGATTCCGGATTCGAGTGCGCGATGATCGGCGATTCATAGAGCGGGGGCGCCCCCGGTTTCTTCGGAGCGGCTTCCGCCTTTTTGGTGCGCCCCTGATCGCCCCCAAACTCCAGAGCATTGGCCTCCAAGGCCTCGCGCGTCGGTTTCGCGGTTTCAATTCCGTTCTCGGGAATCTCCAAACCTGCACTCCAAGCCACTCCATTGAGCACCGTCTTGCGGAAATTGTCATCCTCCCAATTCCAGTGATAGTGCAGCCCCGTGAATCCGAAGCCACGTCCCTTCTGATAGTCTTCGCCGCGTTCGTAGGCCCAGGCGACATGTTGCGGCTCTCCTTTGGCGACCGCTTCTCGCACGGCTGGATTTCCTGAATGGGGTCCATCCCCTCGCTTCATCGTTTCATCCGGAGCCACGGCTGACAGGATGGGCGTCACGCCTTTCATTCCCTCGACGAAGCGCATGTGAAAATACCATTCGTCATCGATCTGAAACGGCTTCACCCCGCGCGCCGCCGCATGACCGGGGAACACCTTGAACTCGGCTTTCCAATGCGGATTCACCGACCAGTTCATTTCAAAATAGCCCCCCATCCAAGCCAGCATCCCTTTTCCGCTCGGCCCGATGGGCACCTCGACGGCGTAATGGAGGCAGGCGATTCCGGCACCGGTTCGCATGACCTTGTCGAACTCCGGCACGTGGTTGTTCACCAGATGACCACCACCGCCCGAGCAGAAAAAAACCACCGTGTCCGCATCCTTGAAAAAGGTGTCGGGATCTTCCGGCCAATTGATGGCGTAGCGCGACTCGATTCTTGCGTCGGGATAGGTTTCCTCCAGCCATTGCCCAATCAGTCGATTGCCCGCCGCATACTCGTGGGCACCGAAACCATGCGAAGTTTTGTGCGAAACGAAACAGAGGACCGTTTTGCCATCGTCCTTTGGACCGGCTTGGGCAATCACAGTCGCGAGCATCGCCGCAAGGAGACAGGCAACAGGGTTGAGTCGGCGACCTAACAGGGTTGAATGGAAATTCATGGAGCGATTCTGCGGAAATCCGGATTCAGGTCAAGCCAACGAGCGACCGGAACCGCGCAAGATTGGACGTTTCCCCGCGTCATTACGGACTCGGCAGATCGGGTGAGATCCGTCATCATTCGCCCCATGAGCTTCATTGCCCCAAGAACTTCCCTGATCGCCTCACTTTCTCTGCTCGCTACCGCAACCGCTATGGCCGAGCCGCTGGCGCTCGATGACCGGCTGGAGCTTTTCGCCGATGAATTCCTCGTTGGAGAGATGAAAGGCGATCTTGAGCGTCATCTATTCCAGCCGGAACCCAGGGACGTCGTCTTCACCGCCGATGCCGACTGGGAAGGCAATACCTCCGGCTACTACACGCTGTTTCAGGACGGCGATCTCTATCGCATGATCTATCGCGGCTGGGCTCACGATCCCACCACCATGAAACAGATTCGATCAGAGGTGACTTGTTATGCTGAAAGCAACGACGGCATCACTTGGAGAAAGCCGGAGCTCGGCCTCTTCGATTTCGAGGGTTCCAAGGCCAACAACATCATCGTCCGCTCTGGAAACGGGATTCACAATTTCACCGCCTTCAAGGACACCCGCCCGGATTGCCCGCCGGAGGAGCGCTACAAGGCACTGGGTGGCTCCAAGGAAAAAGGGAAACACGGGCTCATGTATTTCCGCTCAGCGGACTGCGTGCATTGGGAGCAGGTCGGCGACGAGCCGGTCATCACCGATGGCGCTTTCGATTCCCAGAACCTCGCCTTCTACGACAGCGTTCGCGGGGAATACCGGGCCTACTGGCGGATCTTCACCAACAAGGTGCGCGCCATCCGAACGGCGACCTCCAAAGACTTCATCACCTGGGAACCGCATCACGATCTCGAGTATCCCGAAGGCACTCCCAACCAGCATCTCTACACCAACGC
>JAGROX010000085.1 GCA_020440025.1 Verrucomicrobiia bacterium | reverse complement strand
TACATCGAGGTCGGTTTCATGAAACTCTCGGAAAGCGTCATCACCGGAATCTCCAGCGGAAAGCCGCCCGCCTGCCAGACACCGCGTTTTACCTCCTGGGCTCGATCGCGAAAATGGGTGTGGCAGTTGTTGAGGTCCGACCAGGTGTTGAGAATGCCGATGACCGGCTTGGCCTTGAAATCCTCGTTGTCGAAACCCATCTGCTTCAGGCGCGAGCGGTGGCCGAAGGAGCGCTGGTCATCGGGCGCGAACCAGCGCGCGGAGCGGAGAGTGGAGGGATCGCGATCAGACATGGTGGGAGAAAAAATTGGGGGAAAGGAGTTCAATCCTTAAGCGTTTTCACGAAGATCTGCAATTCGGTGAGTTTGCGAAATTCGCTGCCCTCGTGGGCCGCCGGACTCAGGGGGTAATCAGATTGGGTGTCGGACGTCATCAGGGTGATGGTGCGATGCAGACACCACTGCTCCACGTGACCGAGCAGTCCCTTGCCGATGCCCTGGCGTCGATAATCGGGATCGACATACCAGGCCTCAATGTGGACGCGCGGTCCTTCATAGATTCCGGCTTCAATAAAGCCCACCGAGCGGCCATCGGGCATCGTGACCAGAAACGCGACCTGGTTTGCGTCGGCAAGCGTCCGCCGGGCGTCGTCCCGCAGCTGCGCGGCCGATTCCCGGGTCCAGAGCGCCTGCCGCAAGGCCAGCCAGCTCTCAAGCTCGGTTTCGGTGACTTCCACGATTCGCATCATCTCCCTGACTCAACAGGGTATGGTCGCGGAGTCAACAGGGTTGGATCGCGATCCGGACTGATTGCGCCTGAGTGCTGGCTTGCGTCGGTAGCCGGGTTTCGCTACTTCTGACCACTCGACTACTTCTGATATTTTATCCGATTTCTATTTTGAGCCCTTTCCTCATCCTCGCCATTGGCATGGCCGTCGTCATCGGCGGCATTCTTGCGCTTCGACTGCACGCCTTTCTCGCCCTCATTCTGGGAGCGCTGACCGTGGCCGCCCTCACACCCAGCGACGAGGCCGCCATCTCCAGGGTTTCCACTGCGCTTGGAGGAGGCTTTTCCAATCTCGCCATCATCATCGCCATGGCCGCGATCATCGGGAAATGCCTGCTCGATTCCGGGGCGGCCGAACGCATCGTGATGAGTCTGCGCAATGCATTTGGCGAAAAACGAACGCCTGCCGCCTTGGCCGCCAGCGCCTTCACTTTGGGAATCCCGGTGTTTTTTGACACCGTTTTCTACCTTCTCATTCCGCTGGGAAAAGCGTTGCGGATGCAGACGGGAAAGAACTACGTGCTCTACATTCTTGCCATCGTCTGCGGCGCGACCATGGCGCATTCCCTGGTGCCGCCGACTCCTGGGCCACTGCTGGTGGCGACGGAACTCGGGGTCGATATCGGGGTGATGATGATCGGCGGTCTCGCCGTCGGGTTGATCACGGTGACGGCTGGCTATGCTTATGCCGTGTGGGCGAATCGCCGGTGGGAAATTCCGCTGCGCCCTTCGGCTGAGTTATCGGATGAGGATCTCGCGGCGATGGTCGAACGCGATCCTTCTGAGCTTCCTAGGCTGACCCTGGCGATTCTTCCCATCCTGCTGCCGGTCTTGCTGATCGGTGGACAGACGGTGCTGAAATCCTTGGGGCATGAATACGCGGTGCTGAATGTCCTCGGGGACAAAAACATCGCGTTGATCCTTTCGGCGGGGGTGGCCCTCGCGATGCTGGCCATGGCCAAGGGCCGGTCGCTCGATGAACTGACGACTTCGGTGCAGTCGGCCCTGTCCAGCGGCGGCGTGATTTTGTTGATCACGTCGGCGGGTAGCGCTTTCGGCAAGATGCTCTATGCCACGGGAATTTCTGATTCCGTCGCTCATCTGGTGCCTGCCAATCAATCACTGCTACTCATTCCCATCGCCTTCTTTGTCACGGCGGCAGTGCGAACCGCGCAGGGCTCCGCCACCGTGGCCATGATCACCGCCATCGGCATTGTTGCTCCCATCATCGGGGCGGTCGATCTCGCCTTTCACCCGGTCTACATCGCTCTGGCCGTGGGATGTGGGTCGAAACCCATCATGTGGGCCAACGACAGCGGCTTCTGGATCATCGGTCGCATGAGCGGGATGACGCCGATGGAAACTTTCAGAACGGCCAGCCTGCAAATGATCGTCATGGCCATCACCGGCTTGGTGGTGGTGATGCTGGGCGCGAGCTTACTTCCTTTGAAATGATGAAGATAAAATTGGACCGCGACGATCCTTCGTCGCATCAGCTTGAGCCAGCGATGAGGGATCGTCGCGCTCCATTGATCTTGATCGCGGTGGCATTGATGTGGTCGGCGCCGGCTTTCTCAGCTGAGGAGAAAATCGAGACCGATCTTCTCATCGTTGGTGCTACAGAATCTGGCTGGGCGGCGGCGATTCAGGCGGCACGGATGGGTGTCGATTCCATTACCATCGTTCACGATGGCATCTGGTACGGCGGACAGTACACGGAGCAGGCGTTGGCCTGTGTCGATGAAAACAAGGGCGTCGGCAAGGTCGGCTGGGGCGTGGATTGGCATCCGATGAAACGCTCGTTTCATCGCAGCGGTTTGTTCAAGGAACTGATGGATGGCATCGAGGCGCTCAACACTGAGAAATACGGTTCGCCGATGCCGGGACGTCCCTTTCATGGTCCCTCCACCTTTCGTCCTGCCGAGGCCGAATCGGTGTTTCGAAAAATGATTCAGCCCTATGTGGATTCGGGACAGGTCAAAGTCGTCTGGGAACACTACCCGGTGGCGGCTGAAGTCGATCGTTCGGACTCGGCGCATCCGCGACTCATCGGGCTGACCTTTGCTCCGGTGGATCTCCAGACCGGTAAGGGCGGCACCCCGGATCTGAACGTGACGGCAAGAATGACCATCGATGCCTCCGACTGGGGCGACGTCATTCAGGTCTCAGGGGCAGCCTACGAATGCGGTCCCGATCCCCAGTCGCGTTATGGCGAACCGAGTGCGCCAGTCGATCTCGCTGAGTTCCCGCCCAATGAGATGAATCCCATCACTTGGGCGATGATCGTGGCCGAATCCGAAGGCGACACGCCCATCGCGAAGCCGCCCCATTTTGATGATCGCAACTATCCCCGGGCCACCCACTTTAGCCGGGTAGAGTTTGGAGAATTGCCCTGGGATCGAAAGGCTGGCAGTGGAGCCATCGAGCACTGGCCGCCCGGCGGTGCCAAGGCCACGTCGCCGCGTCAACTCTCGGTGTTTACCGTGCGACGCATCGTGGATGGCTACAGCAGCAAGGATGGCAAGACGAGTATCCTGCTCAACTACATGAACGGTCAGGACTACCCGCTCGAACGATTGGCAAAGCGGGTGGCGGATGCCCTCGAAGCGACCGAACCGGGAGCGTCCACCAAGAACATCGTCGAGATGACACGCGAGCAGCGACAGATCATTTTTGATGACTCAAAGCGACACTCGCTCGGCGTGCTCTATCACCTTCAGAATTTCGTTCACGAGCGGGCTGACGACACCACCAACAGCTTTCGTCATTTTCATCTCAGCGACGAGTTTGGCACGCCGGACAATCTGCCGCCCAAGCCCTACATTCGCGAGAGCCTTCGACTGAAGGCGATGTACATGATGCGCGAGCAGGACAGCCGGAATCGCGACGGCAAGGACAAGACTGCCGCGAAAGAACGCTTTGCTCACGTGATGTATCCCGATGGCCTGTTCGCTTGGCAGTTTCACTACGATTTCCATCGCACCGGAAGAACCTATCTCGAGGGTGATGAAAACCAGGAAGGTCCGTGGATCGATTACGAAAAACCGAACCGACACACCCACTTCATGAGTGATCGATCCCTGTTCCCCATGCGGAGCCTGATTCCGGAATCAATGGACGGGCTCCTCGGTGCTCAGAAAAACGTCGGGTATTCCAGCATCGTCTGTGCTGCGATCCGCTTGCACGATCAATGCGTTCACATCGGCCAGGCCGCGGGAGCGACGGCGGCGGTGAGTTTGAGGGAGCAGGTAGACCCGCGTGAGATGGTTTATGATCGGGGAATGCTGGAATCGGTGCGGGATGGCCTTTGCTCGGAAGAGATGACCGGCGTTCCGCTGGGGATTTGGCCGTTTCGAGATTTGAAACCCGAAGATGAAGACTATGTGGCAGTGAATCGACTCGCCGCTCTGGGCAAGCTGGAATTCGAAAGTCATGAAGTCGATTTTCGGGCTCTCCCTCCCGGAAAGCTCGACGTGGCGGATTTGGAAAATCGTCCTCGTCGAGATCCCGTTGATCGGATCAGCGAGAACGATGCCGACGGTGACGGTATCCTCGACCGAGAGGACGCCTTGATTTTCACTCCCAATGAACCCATCACTTGGGAAATTACCGTCGAAAAACTCACGCCGGAAACCGATGGGCTCATCGCGAAAGCCCTTCCTGCCTCGGCGCAGCGTTTCGATTTCGCCGGAGCCGGGGTGCCGAAGACCGAAGGCTTCAAGCGAGATGTCGGCGCGCCGTTTTCGGATGAGCGCGGCTACGGGTGGGCCCGCGATTTGTCGGCGAATCAGCGTCGGCGCAATGCGGTCCCGGAAGCCTATCGCGATAGTTTTCTGTTCACCCGGGATCACGACATCTGGGAGTGCGCGATCGAGACGGGACGCTACGAAGTCACGGTTTGTGTCGGTGATTCCGGTCACGAACAGGCGAATCAGAATGTGGCCATCGAGGGGAACCAAATCGTCGACAACGAGACCACGGGAGCGGGTCGATTTTTCGAAACGACGACGGTGGTCGAGGTGAAGGACGGCAAGTTGAGCGTGACGATTGGCAAACCGGGAGGCGACACCAACACCTGCCTGAACTGGCTGGTGTTTTGGAAGTTGGAATGATAGGGAATCACACAGCGAGTGAGGCTTTGAGCGCGATGATCCCTCATCGCCCCGGTCGACTGGAGCGAGCAGGGATGCTCGCGCTCCTTCGCTAACAAGCCCGAAAAAATCGTCTGACCCCATGTCACTACCCTTTTCACCTCCCACCTCCGAAGCTCTCGACGAGTTCATGAGTCGTCCGAGCGAGGGCGTGGTGTCGGCTTTGCGCGAAACGGAGGGCGACATCGCCGTCCTCGGTGCCGGTGGCAAGATGGGACTGCATCTCTGCCTGATGCTTCAGCGTGGACTGGAAGCAATCGGCCAAAACAATCGACAGGTCCTGGCAGTATCGCGATTTGGTTCAGCGGAAACGCGGGAACGATTTGAGAAGGGCGGGATCTCCGTCATCTCGGCAGATTTATCGGAGGCGATCGATCTGGCGGCGTTGCCGGAGGTTCCCAACGTGTTTTTCCTCGCCGGGGTGAAGTTCGGGACGGCGCATGAGCCGGGTATGTTGGAAAAGATGAACGTGCAGATGCCGCGTGCGGTGGCCAAGAGGTTTCGCGAGTCGCGCATCGTGGCCTTGTCGACGGGGTGCGTTTACTCGTTCACCTCGCCAGAAAGCGGAGGTTCGACGGAGGAGAGCGAAGTCAATCCGGTGGGAGACTACGCGATTTCCTGTCTCGGTCGGGAGCAGGCGTTTCAGAACGCTGCGACGCAGTGGGGGACTCGCAGCGCCCTGATTCGATTGAACTACGCGATCGATCTTCGCTACGGCGTGCTGGTGGACATTGCCCAGAAGGTGTTGAGCGGTGAACCGGTCGATGTCTCGATGGGCTTTGTGAACGTCATCTGGCAGGGGGATGCGCTGGCCCACACCATTCGGGCACTGTCGCAGACGAGTGCGCCGCCTTTCGTCGTGAACGTGACCGGGCCGGGGATTTTGAAGGTGCGGGATCTCGCGGAACGGTTCGGGGTTCGGTTTGGGAAAGAGGCGATGATCACCGGCGAGGAAGCGCCGACGGCTTGGCTGAATGAGGTAGCGAAAGCGCATAACCTGTTTGGGAAACCGGAAATCGTGATCGATGAAATGATTGAGTGGGTCGCGACGTGGCTGGAGAACGGGGGAGAGACGTTGGGGAAGCCGACGCATTTTCAGACGCGGGATGGGAAATACTGAGACGACTGATTTTTTCTCACACGAAGGNNTTTATGGATGAATTGAGACAGCGATTGCTCGAAGGCATGGTGATTCCGGCCTGTCCCTTGGCACTGACGGATGATGGGGCGTGGTCGGAGCGGCATCAGAGGGCGCTGGTAGATTACTATCGCGAGGCGGGAGCCGGAGGGCTGGCGGTCGGGGTTCATACCACGCAGTTCGAAATTCGGGAATCCCGGCATGGGCTTTATGCGCCGGTGTTGGAACTGGCATCCCACAGGGTTGACTCGGGGACTCAACAGGGTCAGATGGCGATGCTGCGAATCGCGGGAATTTGCGGGGAGACGCCTCAGGCGATTCGGGAAGCGGAACTCGCAAAAGGTTTTGGCTATGATGCCGGGTTGCTGAGCGTGGCGGCGCTGAATGCGTGGTCCGAAAAGGCGATCGTCGAACATTGTCGCGAGGTGGCGGAGGTGCTGCCGGTGATCGGCTTTTATCTGCAACCCGCGGTCGGTGGTCGGGACTTGAGCTACGAGTTTTGGCGGGCATTTTCGGAGATCGAGAACGTGGTCGCGATCAAGATCGCGGCGTTCAATCGTTACCGGACGCTGGACGTGATTCGCGCAGTGGTCGACTCGGGGCGGGAGGACATTGCGCTCTACACAGGCAACGACGATCACATCATCGGCGATCTGCTGACGCCCTTCCGATTTGATGAGGTCGCGAACCCGCGTTGGTTTTCCGGTGGGCTACTGGGGCAGTGGGCGGTGTGGACGGAGCGGGCGGTGGCGATATTGGCAGAGATCAAAGTCGTCCGAGAGTCGGGAGCCGTGCCCGCGGAGTGGTTGACGCGAAATGCTCAGCTGACCGATGCAAACAGCGCGGTGTTTGATTCGGCGAATGGATTTGCCGGCTGCATTGCCGGAATCAACGAGGTTCTCAGACGGCAGGGTTTGCTTCCGTCGAATCGCTGTCTGAGCGCCGAGGAGGTGCTTTCGCCGGGGCAGGGGGCCGAGATCGATCGCGTGATTTCGGCCTATCCTTGGCTTGCCGATGACGCTTTTGTTGTGCAGAATCGCGATCGATGGCTGGAAAATTCTTAGCGTGTTTGGTGGCGGTGGCGTCGATGTCAGCGCCAGTCGGTATTGCGCAGTCGGGCCCGGGACAGCCGGGTCCACTTTCGTGGGTATTCGTGAATTGGGCCGAACCAACGAAGGCGCCTGCGGAGGTGTTGACCGGGAATCGAATCGAGATGCCGTCATTCTCGATGGATGCCGATGCGGTGACGGTGCAACGGGGTGGTTTGGTGCATACCCGCCAACTCTTGGGGTTGGACATCGGAAAAGGCAACTTCGGATTCGGAGATCTGATCGGGCAGCTTCAGGGCATCTGTCGTGCTCACGAGGCGACGCTGAAAGACGTTGCCAAGCTAAATCTTTACGCCAGTTCCTCCGATGGAGCGCTGATGGCAGCGATCGAGGACGGATTGTCTCACCGTTGGCCTCGATCGGCCCGACCGGCGGTGACGCTGACGATATCTCCATTGATTGGGGAAGCGCGACTGGCTGCTGACGCGGTCATCGCCGCGCCAGACTCGGGAACGGGCCTCGTGGAGCGCTTTGATCGGGACGCGGCGACGATGCCGTCAGGGCGCGATATTCTCTATCTTTCCGGTCGGGCCGCGAGCGGGGAGATCGCGGAAGCGACCTCGGGAACGATGACCGAATTGTTCGCGGTGCTGGCTCATCTCGGCAGCGAACCGAAGGACGTGGTGCAGGTGAAAGCTTTCATCCATCTGATGAGCGAGTGGGAAACGGTGGAACGGGAAATCGAGAAAGCGTTTGGAGAATTGGGCGCCCCGCCGCTGGTTTTCGTGGAATGGTCTTCGACATCGCGAGCCACCGAGATCGAACTGATTGCGGCGGCTCCCGAGGCCCAGGAAACGAAGGAGGCGGTCAGTTACTTCACCCCTCCCGGTGACAAATCGTCACCCGTCTACAGTCGAGTCGCCCGAGTCCATGCGGACACCGTAATCTATACTCGAGGTGTCGTTGGGATGAGAGGCGAAGCGCCGGTGGATGAGGTGAAGCTGGCGTTTGATGACTTGCGACGAATCACGGAAGCGGCAGGCGGTGATCTGCGGCATCTCGCGAAGGCAACCTACTACGTTTCCGATGATCCCCTATCGAGTGCGCTGAACGAAGTGCGCCCGTTGGTCTACGATCCGCAACGTCCTCCCGCGGCGTCAAAGGTGGCGGTTCCCCTGATCGGGAAAGAGGGTGGGGGACTGCTGATGGATTTCATCGCGGTGCCAGCGGCAAAGTAAGCCAGGAAGGGAGCGGTAGAAGATTCCCTTCGCCAGATCTTCGGTCTGGAGCTTCTGGATGACCGTGCGCACCACTTTCGGTGACGCCTTTGCCGCAGCTTTCGACTTTCGCATCGGCGTGCCCTTTCGCAAAAGTGAGATCAGAAAGTAAAATTTTTTAAAACATTTAGTTGCGCGGTAAAAACTTTTTAGTAAAGTTAACCATCAACCTGCTTGTGTAATCGTAATTTTGAGAAAATCAATGAAGCGCCCCCTCACTCTTCTTCTCACGCTTTTTTCCCTCACCTTGTTGAGCGTCAAGGAAGCCCAGGCTCAAGATCCCTATTGGGATGCTGCTTATGGTGCCGCGCCGGCGGTCACCGGTGGCGCGGTCGGCGGTGGGGGAGGCGGACTTTTCGGAGCCTCAGCCTTCAATTACGGCTACTTTGATTTCGGTTATTTCAACTACGATTTCGCCTCTGACTTGGTCGACAGCAGCAACGGATTTTCGGGAAAGCTGTCCATTCCCATCGTCGATTCCCTCTATGTCGCCGGAGGCTTGGCCTACGCCTCACCCGACCTGTTCGAATCGGGAAGTCTCGATTACCTGACGTGGAACGCCGGGGTCGGATTGGGAGTTCC